>CAYVXE010000013.1:0-2451 GCA_964455375.1 uncultured Calditrichaceae bacterium | reverse complement strand
GATAAACACCGATACAAAACTTTAGGGCTACGCCATGATTTACAAAATAAATAAAAGTGACGAAGAATGGAAAAAACAGCTCACGCCGCAGCAATATGACGTGACGCGTAAAAAAAGCACAGAAAGGGCATTTACGGGTGAGTATTACGATTCCAAAAAGAAAGGGTTGTATGTGTGCGTCTGTTGCGGTGCCACATTATTTGATTCCAAATATAAATACGATTCCGGTTCCGGGTGGCCGAGTTTTACCGCGCCGGCAGATAAATCAAATATCGAAGAGCAGTCGGACAGGAGTCATTTTATGATGCGCACCGAAGTGTTGTGTCGTCAGTGCGGCGCCCATCTCGGGCATGTTTTTGACGACGGTCCGGCACCGACAGGTCTGCGTTACTGCATCAACTCGGTATCTCTGAAACTGAAACCCACAGACAAATAAAAATGAAAACACCGAATATTGGCGATAAAATCCCAAAACGCGGGAACACGTTCAGTCGCATTCTTGGTCAGTTAATTTTAACCTTACTCGGGTGGCGTTTTGAAGGCGAAGACCCGGCGAACCTGCCCAAATACGTCCTCGTCGTCGCACCCCACACGTCCAATTGGGACGGTTTTGTTGGATTTACCGCGTTGTTCGCCATGGGTATGAATATCAACTGGATGGGGAAGCACACGCTTTTTAAGGGAACCTTAGGCAAGGTCATGCGCTGGTTGGGGGGTGTTCCCATAAAGCGGGATACCAGACACGGGTTTGTGGAACAACTCATTGAACAATTTCACGCAAGAGAAAAATTTGTCTTAGCGGTTACTCCGGAGGGAACTCGCAAAAAAGTAACCAAATGGAAAACAGGCTTTTACTATATTGCCCTCGAAGCGAAAATTCCCATTGTGCTCGCATTTCTGGATTACAGTCGTAAATCATTGGGCTTTGGGCCGCGCATTGAAATCAGTGGCGATCTTGAAAAAGACTTGCAAACCATTCAAATGTTTTTTACAAAAATCACAGCCCGGCACCCGGAGAATTTCGGCATGGATATTCAATCATCTTAAAAAACGCAGAGAGCATGAATAAACAGAATTTGTTTACAAACATTCCCGATGCATTTAGCAAAGAAATTTTTGAGAAACTGGCTGGTACAAATGCGTTCAAACTGGAACGCATTCTTTCCAAGGGCCAGGCCACACCGGCGGGTGAATGGTACGATCAGGAGAAAAGCGAATGGGTGCTCTTACTGAAAGGGTCGGCGGCGATACGTTTTGAAAATGAAGCGGAAATAATTGAATTGCACCCCGGCGACTATTTAACGATCGCACCGCATCAAAAACACCGGGTGGAATGGACCGACAAACAGGAACCGACGGTCTGGCTGGCTTTACACTTTTAACAATCACCGATAAAAAAGATGAAAGCAAAAACCCTGCATATCCTGAACGGTGCGGCCACCACCGCCCTGCTGAACCAAACAAACTTATCCGGAGACCGACTGACCTGGCGTGAGGCACTGGCAACAGGACCTGCTCCGTCTGGCCTGCAAACAGCGGACTGGATAAACATGCGCGCAGCCTATCTGGCTGAAAGCAGCAACAGAACATTTTCTGCTTGTAAACAAGATTTAACTCAAATGCACCGGACACTTTCTGCTGTTCCCAATTACCGGAAAGTCACTCTCTGGTTCGAATTCGATCTTTTCTGCCAGGTTAATTTAATTTATGTCCTCCATCGACTTTCCAAAATGGAATTACCGGAAACAAAGCTGTCACTTATTTGTATAAATACTTTCCCGGGTATAAAAAATTTCAAGGGATTAGGACAACTTGCACCGGAACAATTAGCCTCTCTGTTTGATAAGCGCCAACTCATTAACGAGGCCGTTTTACAAAAAGGAACCGCAGCCTGGGAGGCCTATTCAGCTCCGGCGCCCACGGTCATTGAAACGTTCCTGCAACAGAATTTGTCTGATTTGCCGTTCTTAAACAATGCTTTGGCAGTACATCTCCAACGTCTTCCTTCAACGCATAATGGTCTGGGCAGATTAGAAAACAGCATCTTGGAACTGATTGCCGGCGGTATTGATGAGTTTCCGCCCCTCTTTGCCATGATTGGTGAGTTGGACAACATGTACGGTTTTGGCGATTTGCAAATTTGGGAGACCGTCATGTTTCTGAGCCGGCAAAAGAAACCGGTCATCCATATTCAGCGAAACGTTGCAGAGAACGAAAGCGATTTAATGCAGGAAATGATGTCGGCATCCTTTCGGTTAACGGAATTCGGCAAAGAGGTGTACGCCGGTAAGGCAGACTTCCTTGAACAGAGTTCCTTTGATTATTGGATCGGCGGCATGCATTTACAAAACAAAAATAATTTATGGCGTTGGGATGAAAAAACCGGGAAATTGCTCAAAATTGTAGCTCTGTAGAAAAAAAATCGTTGAAAATCATTTTATGTAACTAACG
>CAYVXE010000012.1:1585-63191 GCA_964455375.1 uncultured Calditrichaceae bacterium | reverse complement strand
AAAAAAATTACGTTCTTTGCGCCTCTGAGTGATTCTTGTTGAGTCTGTAGAAAACTATTTTTTCGACCGTCTCGTTATGCGTACATGCGATTAAGTCTTAATTTAAGTTGCAATCCACCGCACTGCAACCGGAAAATTAATTCTCTTTCTTTTTTCGTTCTTGTTCTTTCTGCAAAACCCGGTGGATGGCTTCGCTTAATTCCCCAGCCGTCATTGGTTTTCTGAGGAGTTCCACGACGCCCGCTTTTTGGGCTGACTCTTTTGCAGTGTTGTCGCTGAACCCTGCCATCAAAATGATGGGTAGTTGCGGTTTTAACCGGTGCACCTTTTTTGCTAGTTGTAAACCGGTCATTTCCGGCATGATCTGGTCGGTGATCATTAAATCGAATTTATCGGGATTTGCCCGGAATGTCTCCAGAGCGTCGATGCTGTGATTGCGCACGGTGACTTCATAACCGAAGCGCTCCACAAGCCTGCCGATGACGGAAACCACCGCATCGTCGTCATCCACAAAAAGGATGTGCCCCTGTCCTTGCAAAATAAGATTTTCTTTATCAGGACTCTCCTCAGGGTCTCTTGCCAGTTGCGGCAGGTAAATCTCGAATGTCGTACCTTTTCCCGGCTCACTGGTAACCGTGATATCGCCGTGAGAATTGGCCACGATGCCGTGTACAACAGATAACCCCAGACCGGTGCCTTCTCCAACCTTTTTGGTGGTGAAAAATGGTTCGAAAATTCGTTCCTGTATGTCCGGGGCAATGCCGCAACCGTTATCCGATACTGCAAGCCGGATATACGTTTTTTCGAAAAGCTTGGGATGTGCCTGATGAAATTGTTTGTCGGTTTGGATGACGTCCAGCGATATTTGCAGGATGCCGGCTTTTTGTTGCATGGCATGAAAAGAATTGGTACAGAGATTCATGACGATTTGTTCAATCTCGACCGGATCGGCCAGCACATAGCCGCAGTCGGCTATGGATTGCCGCAGTTCAATGCTGCTTGGCAGTGACGCCAGAAGCAATTTCACGGCCTCTTTGACGATGAGATGAATCTGTAGCGGCTTGCTTTCCCGGTCGGACGCATGGCTGAAGGTTAATATCTGGTTTACCAGGTCTTTTGCGCGTTCTGTTCCTTTGAGTACCTGCTGCAGATCTGAATGAAGCAGCGTATCCGGTGCAACGGCTTCCAGGCACATGTCGGCATAACCATGAATGGCTTGCAGGATGTTGTTAAAATCATGGGCGATACCGCCGGCAAGCGTCCCGATGGTTTGCATTTTTTGTGACTGCCGGAGCTGTTTTTCGAGAAGGGTTTTTTCTTCTTCCGTGCGTTTCTGTTCGGTGATGTCGTCTTGAATACACAAAAAATGTGTGATTTTCCCAGCAGGATTTTTAATTGGTGAGATTAAAACCAGTTCCCAAAATAGGTCACCATTCTTTTTTTTGTTGTGAAATTCCCCCCGCCACTCTTTTCCAGCCGTAATGGTTTTCCACAATTGTTGGTATTCTTCAGGTGATGTTTTCCCCGAGTCCAGAATACGCGGATTTTTCCCAAGGACCTCATCTCGTTCGTAGCCGGTTACGTGTTTAAATTTTGGATTTACATATTCAATGTTTCCGCTTGTGTCCGTGATAATTATGGAAGAGGGACTTTGCTCAACTGCTGTGGTGAGCTGTCTCATTTGCTCTTCATTGCGTTTCCGTTCGGTGATGTCTTGGGCGCTGCCGATGACCCGCGACGGCTTGCCTTTGTCGTCCACAATTATTTCACCTTCGGCGAGCAGAATCCGTTCGCTGTTGTCGGGGCGCTTAATGCGCAATTCCAGTGAATCCGTCATTCCCTGCTCTGTAAGTTGCTGTTTTATCGTCGTGATGATTTTCCAATCCTCCGGGTGAATCAATGTTTTGAGAGGTTCAAACGAGCCGTCAAACGTTTCCGGCGAAATTCCAAGGATGCGATACATTTCATCAGAAGCCGTGATCATGTTCGTCGCAAGGTCTAACTCCCAACTTCCTATTTGAGCAATTCTTTGCGTTTCCGAAAGCAACCGTTTACTTGCACGCAGCATTCCCTCGATTTGTTTGGCCTTTGTAATATCGATCATTGTTCCGAGGAGGCTTTCAGGGTTACCCTGTTCATCACGAACCAATTCGGCCTGCGCCCGCACCCAGAGAACGTCACCATCCGGACGCAGAATTCTGTGATCAATGTCATAGTCAATTTCGCCGATTATCGCCTTTTCAAGATTCTTCATGACAAAATCAAGGTCTTCCGGGTGGACGACTTTTTTGGGGAAATCTTCAGCAACCTCTGCGCTATTACGCTTAAGACCGCACATTTCATATACTTCGTCAGAACAAAAAAGCTTGTTGGATTCCAAATCCCAGTCGAGAAAGCCCATTGTGGCGATTTGCTGCGCCTTATTCAATCGTCGAACCGTTTTCTGTAAGTTCTCTTGTGTACGCAGCAATTCGGTGACATCCCGTGCGGACTCCACAACATGAGTCACGTTACCCTGTTCATCTTTCAGCGGAGAATACATTAAGTCCACATGAACTTTAGAACCGTTCGCAGTGGTATGAATGTGCAGGCAGCTCTGCGGTTCACCGGTTTCGAAGACCTGCTTTAATGGGCACGATTCACCGTGTTCGTCACAGGGGGAGTTGTAGCCGTGCGACACTGAAAAACATGGAAGACCGATAATGTCTTCCCGTCTGTGCCCGGTGGTGCTTACGGCGCTGTTGTTCATGTCGGTAATTCTATAATTCCTATCGATAACAAAGATGTCTTCATGTAGTTTATGTAAGAGTGTTCGATAGTACTTTTCCTTTTCCTGTAATATTTTTTGTGCTTGTTTCCGCTCCGTGACATCCCGGATTACCGCGATGATGTTTTCACCGCCATGAATGTGCACGGTGGAAACCGATGCTTCGAGGTCGATGCAGGTGCCGTCCTTTCTCCGGCCTTTTAAAGCGTATTCGGTACGGTCGTTCGCATTGTTTGCGCCTTGCGGTTTAATGTCGGCTGGCACGATAATCGACGCTCTCTTTCCCAAAATATCTGCAGATGAGTCATAGCCGAACATCCACGCCAGCGCCTTGTTCACATAAATAATTTTATCGTTCTGTTTGACCAGGATGCCGTCTTTGGAGGCATTCAAGATGGATGCAAGCCATGCCTGCTCCTGAGCGATTTCTGCGATGATCGGTTCGCTGATGCGTCTGAACAGAAAAACGCCGAGCAGGATGAACACCACACTGATTAGCGCAGCGATAATTCCTGCACGGATGAAAGGAGCTTTAATTTCTGAAAGGTCTATTTTGGCGACCACGCCAAGCTTGAATTCAGGGATCGCTTCATAAGCCGCCAGGACGGTCTCGCCGCGATAATCGTTGCCGATCATCCAGCCGGATTCCCCGGAAAGCGCTTTTTGCATGGGCTGTGCATAGTTACTTCCCATTAGCATTGGTGCGTGTTCTTTTTTGCTGCCGAACGGGTCGTCGTGGCGATGCGGTAGCAAAAATTTGAAGGTATTGCCTTTGCGTGTGGCTAAGGTAAATTCTCCAGTCTTTCCGAAGCCTTTAAATTTTTTGTTGGTTCTGTTGATTCTCTGCAATGTGGCGACAAACGACTCTCTGGCGATATTTTTGCTCGAACGTTGGCCCACATCACTTTTTGCCATTTCCTCAATGTGTAAAAACCAGCTTTTGGCGCTTTCTGTTAGACGGGTTCGCTGCTGCTCAAATGCAGCCCGGTACAGAACTCTAAACGTTATGCTGCCAACACCAATGATGATTGAACTCAGGATGAAAATTAACAGGACAACCCTGCTGCGGGTACCCGGGTTTCTGACGGGAGAATCAGAATCCCCTTTTTGAGAAACATTTTTCATGGCTCATGACTTTCTTTTCTCGATGAGTCGATTTCGCTAATTTTAATTAGTAAATCAGGGCTGAGATTCAGTATATTTGTGCGAAGAAACCTGGAAGAAAATGACTCTGCTCTTCGCAGCAGAGGGAATAAACTGAAAGTCATCCATACAAAAATGTGCACTACATTTATATGTGGAAGTTGCTTTTTTACCGAGTTTTAAAAAGTCGTTGAGTTTGTGTAAAAAACAAATTTCGGTTTTAGCCTGAGTGGAGACGAAGGCTGCAACCATTGGTTTACTAAAAAAACATATTCAAAAGGTCAAAATCAAGAAAAATCCTCTTTCTATATATTTTTTTATTGCGTTATTTTATAATTGCCAGTTTGCCTTCTCTTGGCGCCGCACGACTCTTTGCAGAGTTGTGAAGAAATCTGTGTTTCCGGCAACTTCCCTTAAGCGTCAACTTAAGCGCCCAGCTTGTTCCCAAACTCCGGTTTGGGAACACACTTGCCTTAGAAACTTTGTTTCGTCTATCTAAGTTGGTTCATCGAAACAGAGTTTCTCTGCAATTTCATTCCAAAATAGAAATTTGGGAACAAGCAGCAACACAGATTCTCTTTTTGCTGCCTTTAATCCGTCTTCATCCGTGATAATCAGTGGCCAAAATTTAGTTTTTGTCTTTTTTAATTTTACGGCAAAACGGTTCGAAACGAAATGCATCTTTATAATTTGGTGGTTGACCGAAAACTCCATTTGACGATCGTACGGGACTCCAAAAGCTCCCTTCTTCACCTTGAGCGGAGTCGAAAGGTGACATAAGTGCTGTAAAATCAAAATGCTTCGACTCCGCTCAGCATGAAGAGCATGAGTCGATATGGTGCTCTTGGGCAGTTCCTGGTCAGTTTTCGTTCAGGCACTATTTATAAAGTCATTCAGTTCATTTTTCCGTTGCCTTACTTTACAATCGCCAGTTTGCCTTTTCCTGTCCCGCCGTTTCCTGTAACATAAAAAATATAAATGCCCGATGCGACAGATTCATCTATGTCGTTTTTCAAATCCCACTGTAAGCCGCCGTTGCCGTCGGTTTCTTCGAGTGTGCGGATGAGCCGTCCATTTGCGTCGAGAATGCGTACGGTGGCTTCTTTCGTCAAACCTGCAATGGTTACAAAATTTTGTCCCGAATCAGAGCGGTAGGGATTTGGATAAGCAAACACGTGCTGCAAATCCGGGCTGCTGAAAATGAGCGCTGCTGTATCTCCGAGTCCGAATTGAATGGCTCTGCCGTCGAGGGCTTGTACACCCCGCACCGTGATGAAATAGTCGACGCCAAAAGGGCCGATGCGCGAGTTAGGGTCGATTTCCAGAAGCACGACGTTGGGTTCGTCCTGGTTCAACACCGCGGCTTTCACGTTTACATTCGGTTCGATGCTGTAATTGCCTGCTTCCGAAGCAGAGGACGGGTCCATCGCTTCGTTGAAAGTGAGTCGCAGGAGATTGTTTCCCGCAAGCTGAACACGTACCAAATAGGGCGGTGTGCTTTGTTCCGGCACCATAAACCGCGCAGAGTTGCGGCTGCTGTCCAGAGGCGTTGCGTTGAGGTCGGCAACAGTCTTAACTTTGACGGTGTTTTCGCCGGGTAAAAGTGGTTCGGAGATGGTCAAAATGACCTCCTGGCCGGATTTCCCCAAAATAGCCGAACGCGGCGGGCCAGTTCCCGAAATGTCATAGTTGGTTTGATTTTTCACGGATTCATTCATCGGTTCACTGAATGTGAGAACGATCTGTTCCGGCGGTGAAAACGACGCTGCCTGCACAAACGGTTTCGCATTCGGAATGGCTTGCCGGGTCGGTGTCAGGAGACTTTCGGCCGGTTGCAATGTGCTGTCCAGAGCGGTTACGGCATACTTGTAGGGAACGCCTTCAACGACCGTCGTATCTGTAAATGGAGGACTTGCCACGATGCTGAAAGGCGAAAGGTTCATGTCGTCGCGTGAACGGTAGATTTGAAAGCCGTTCGTGGACGTCTCCGGCTGCCAGGAAAGTTCGATGGCATGGCGTCCCAAAGGTCTGACTTTGAATGCCGTTGGTGTGGGCGGACCTGTAAATTGCGAGAGAAAGCGGTGACCGCTAATGGCGTTGCCATTATTAAAATAAAATTCATTCAACCCATCCCGGTTGAAATCGGCTGTGAGAGTCGTATTGCTTCGTGCCGGCTGGGTGTGCCAGACGACCTTGTATGTTGCAGCCGCTGCATCGTAGTCTACCAGATAAAAATCCGGGAAAATAGTGATGAGCAGTTCTGCCCGACCGTCATTGTCCACATCGCCGGAGGCGACGCCGCTGTCGAAATCCTTCGGGGACTGAAAGCCGAAGAAGGCCTGTTCCCAGACCGGCTGAAATGTGTTGTCGCCGCTGCTTTTGTAAACGCGGAACAGCCAGTGGCGGCTGTCGAAGTTGCTTTCCAGATTGAGGTTTTCGTCTGTGTGCGTACCGACGGCAAATTCGTCCACGCCGTCGCCGTCAAAATCGCCAACGGTCAAATAATCCGTGGCGTCGGTGAGCGGTATTTTTCCCGTCCAGGTGAGTTCGTATCGATTATCACCGCGGTTTTCGTAGATAATAACATCACCGTCGAAATCCCCGAAAAGAATTTCAGCGAATCCGTCGCCGTCAAAGTCGCCGATTTCGGTGTGCGGCACGCCCACGCTGTTTGTCCCTTCGGTGGGATTGGGAAAAGAATCCGTAAGCGCATAGCTGTTATCCCCTGTAGTTTCCCAGACCGTGTAAAGATCGTCGAGCCTCAGAATGATTTCACCGAGACCATCCTGATCCAGATCGGTAAAGCGGCTGGCCCAGGCGTTGTTGACGGTATCGGTCCAGACGATCCGATTGGGAAAACCTGTAGCATTTTGCGCCTCGAAGATAAATGATTTCGGGCCGTTACCGGCGAGAATTTCCGGCAAGCCGTCGCCATCTGCATCCCCCCAATCGCGTGGAATAAAAATATTTTTCGTAGCGAAGGCCTCTTTGAAGTCATTCCCATCGATTTCCAAAATTTTTAGCGCGTCGAAGCTGAAATCGTTTTGGTATTGATTAAGGATAATTTCCTGCTTACCATCGCCGTCAAAATCGGCTGTTTTGTTGAGGAAAAATCCCGCAGGGAATGAGCGCGCCGTTTTCTGCACAGGTGCGGAAGGAATGGTTACGCTGGGTATGTCTACCGTGTAAAAGGCGCCATTGTTGTCGTCAAATGACGTCAGGTTTGCTGTGTTGACGGCTTTCACGTAAAATGAAACCGGTCCGGGAGCAATGAATCGATTGATCAGAAACCCGTGCTCTGTAGCACGAAAGCGCAGGGGAATTTCTTCAAAACGACTGGCTGTTGCGTTGGAGCGCACAAAAACAGTGGCATCGCTCAAATCGTCGGTTGTAAATTCAATGAGCACGCTCTGCCGTTCGCCGTCTAACATTGGCGTCAGGCGCACGTTTGCAATGCGCGGTGCGGTTGCATCGATGAAAAACGGCACTTTATCTTCCACCGCCGCGCCGTTTTTGTTTTGTACGATGAGACGCAGCGTGTATAGTGTGTCGGGAAGCGAGTCGATGTTCAAATCAAAAATATTTTCCTGTACGATTTGCCTGTTTTGAATCCGGGTAAGTTCCTGCCACGCGTTCGGTGTTTCTCCCAGGCCAAACTCAAGGACAATTTCAGACAAAAATGTACCGGTTGCAGTGGCTACAATCGGAACGTTCAGGCCGGGTGTAAATCCCTGGTTTACCCTGGGAGAATGAATTTCTGCCACAGAAAAATAAGGTGATTGTACGGCTTTCAAGGCGTTGATGCGTCCGGCAGAGAAAAAAATATCCCATCCTGTTGCACCCAGATCATCCGTGCTGGAGATGAGCAGACCCTTTAATGATGCCGGGGAATGGTCAAAAGTTTTTGAAAGCACCAGAGCGGCCAGGGCTGAGACCAACGGCGCCGACGCGGAGGTGCCACTGAAATTTCCGTACTCGTTCTTTCGTTTGGTGGTGAAAATGTTCAGTCCCGGCGCCACCAGATCGACGGACGAGCCGTAGTTGGAAAAGCTGGCGAGATTGTCCTGCAAGTCTGTGGCACCGACGGAAATCGTTTCTGAAAAACCGGAAGGGAAGTGGATTTTATCGGTGGCGGAATTTCCGGCAGAGGCCACGAGATTGCAGTTTTTCTGAAAAGCAAATTGGATGACATCCTGCAACAGGGGCGAGGCCACTTCATCGCCAAAACTCATGTTGATGATGCGGGCGCCATTTTCCACCGCGTAAACGATGGCAGAAGCCACATCGTCTTCTTCCAGAAAGCCGCGGCTCGTGCCGGCGCGCAGGTTCATGATGCGACAGCCGTAGGCCAGACCCGCAATGCCGGTACCGTTGTTACCGGTGGCACCGATAATGCCGGCAACAGATGTGCCGTGACCGTTTTCATCAAAAGGGTCATTGTCCGGAGTCGTGAAATCACCGCCGTCCGGGAATGCGGGCGCGTCGGTGAAATCCCAGCCTCGAATGTCATCCACAAAGCCGTTGCCGTCATCGTCGATGCCATTAAAATCTGTGGAATCCACCGCACTGTTTGCATTCAGATCTTCACCGGAATTTATCCAGATGGCGTCGCGTAAGTCTTCGTGCAAATAGTCGATCCCCGTATCGATAACGCCGACGATAACCTTCGGTGAAGCTAATTGAACATCCCAGGCCGCTTTTGCCTGCAGAACATCCAATGCTTCTTGCTGAGCGAGAAGCGGGTCATTGGGTTCTGCGTCGATTCGATAGATATGATTTCGCTGCACGTATTCCACATTTGCATCTCGTTCGTAGGTGGTACGTAATTCATCGGCGTCAACCGTTTCCGGAACGGCTATTTTCAGAATTCGATTCAAGCCGATTTTAGTTGCTGTCTTTGTACTCATTGCGGGGAAAAGGCGTTGAATGTTTCGTATGCCGAATCGCCGGGCAACAGCCTCCAACGAAGCGGCGCCAAAAGTCTGAACCTGCCTGCTGCCGGTTTGAGAGAGAGTCGGTTGCGTTTTTATTTTAAGAATTAGAATTTCCGGAGAAGATTGAATCCTTTGTGTGAAGCCAATGTGGGTCGTAATAATTGTAAACAGAATGATCAGCGTGTGCTGAATGACCGCTTTTTTAGGCATCAGAAATGAAGTCCGATTAAGTTTCAGGAATTGAGAAAAACCTTCAAGACAACAGTTGCGATATAAAAAGATGGCTTATGAAATTTTTCAAGTAATGGCGCTAAAGACCAATGTCCTGCTTGCGTAAATATTGATCGATCATCAGGGCGGCAATATTTCCGGTTCCCATGGCAACGGCAACCTGTTGGGTCATCGGTCGCAAATCACCGGCTATCCAGACTCCCGGAACGTTGGTGTCTCCACGCTGTGATTTTGGCTGGGCATGATTTTGAGTTGGCGCCATTTCAACGCCCAGTTGCTGTGCAAGGTCGGTTCTTCCCACAGCTTTGTGAGAAACGAAAAACGCTTCCGCTTCCATTCTGGTACCGTCTTCAAGGAGAATTGCTTCCAGGATGCCTTTTTGTCCGATGAGCTCTTTTAACTTTCCCTTAAAAACAGGAATGGATTTGGCTTCTAACTGTGAGGCACGGTGTTCTGACATGTCGGTAGATTCCGTAAGCAAAACACGTAATTGGTTCGTATAACGACTCAAACCGAGAGCCATACCGGCTGCCCAGTCCGCGGGGCCACCGCCGATGACAATGGTATCTTTATCACGGATTTCGGGAGCTTCACAATCCGGGCAGTAGTACATATTTCCTTTACCGGCAAATTTAAAACATGGGGTGTAGTTTCCATCCACAGTGGGGTGGTACCTTGAAATGCCGGTTGCCAGCAAAAGTGTTTTGGCTTGCCATTGTTTGCCTTTTTCACTCGTCATTTGAAAATGCCCTACCTGCCCATTTGCTTCCGTGACGTTCGCCCGAACGATTTCTGCACCGAGTGAAAGCGCTTGCTGCTGTAAGTTTTTGATGAGTTCGGTGCCGCGAATTTCCGGCATACCCGGAACATTGTATAATTTTTCCAGGGTGAAATTTAAAGGCCCTGTACGTCTGTCAATGACTAAAATCTTGCGGTCATGCCAGGCTAAATGAATGGCAGCCGATAAACCTGCCGGGCCGCCCCCGATGATAATTGTGTCATAAGGTGCCATCTTTTTATCCCTCAACGGTTCATTAGAATTGGTTATATTCCGATACAGGTAAGTGTAGAGAAGTAGATTAGAAAATGCAAGAAAATTTCATGCAATTCTTCGCAAAAGCTCTCTTTCGTCTGTATATTACAAAGTTGTAGGAAATTTAATAGCGTGAAACATAATCTAACCGGGAAAATTCAACAAATGGAAGCAACATGGGGGAACCAGCGCGCATCGGAGATTAATGTTATTAAGGTTCGGGGCAATTTAGAGCTTTTAACCGCAGAGCAGCTTGACGAAGTCATCGAATCGGTTGTACGTTCGGAGGTTTGTAACATTATTGTAGATTTGCAGGATGTCGTTTATATCAGCAGCAAGGGGTGGGGGGTTTTTTTGAGTAAAATAAAAGAAATTCGTGAAACGGGGGGGGATTTAGTTTTGACGGCAATGCGGCCGGAGGTGCATGAGGTCTTTCGGCTGCTTGAGTTTGACATGTTTTTGAAATCTTATCCGACAATCTTTGATGCCGCTAAAATTTTTGATGTGGCAGTATCTTCCAAAGAGCACCTGGAATCCTGAAAAAAAATCTTCATCACATCACATCATTTGAGTTCTTCTGAGACGAATCAGTCTGAAGAGTATCATTTCTGACACAATGTTTTTTCGGAAAACAAAAATTCAATGCGTTTTCATCTATTTAATTATACTATAAGTTTTAAATAAACATGTCGATATAGTATTTTGTGAAGGTTTGGTACACTTCTTGTAGACCTGAGTGATGATTTTTCGAATTGTCCTTTGAAAAAGTGAGATAGGTCTCACCAGGAGATTGCCCCGCGTGCCTATTTTGCATTTGTGAGATAGTTTTAGAAAGTAACTGCGAGGATATAATATGAGATCTTTGGTTCTACCGATTTTGGTGGGGGTTCTTTCGATAAATTTTTTGTTTTTTAAATCGAAAGAAAAAGAAAACAGAGTGGCAGAAATTGTGAATGCGGCACAAATTCTGGAAAATGTTGTTCATGTAGAGAAAGAACGCAAGCTTGCGTATGAAAAGGTGGAGAAAATAATTCGCAGGTTTAATCCCAGAATGTCTCCAAACATGCGGCGCAAATTGGCCGATGAGATTTATGACGCCAGTATTTTGTATCCCAATCTGGACGTTGATTTGATTTGTGCAACGATAACGCACGAAAGTGCACGCACGTGGAACCCGAAAATAGTTTCCCGAGCCGGGGCCATGGGGCTGATGCAGATTATGCCCAACACAGGTGCGTGGCTGGCGCGCAAGGAAGGCATTTCTTTTTTATCGGCCAAAAAAGTATTGTTCGATCCGGTTTCAAATATTAAACTCGGAACTCGATATTTGTCTAAGTTAATTCGTTCGTATGACCTTGAAGGTGGTTTAGCGGCTTACAACGGTGGTGCAAAGCGGGTAAAACTTTGGCTCGCCCAAAACAAAGCCGACGGTGTTCTCTGGACCGAGACCCAGCACTACGTTCCCACCGTCCTGAAACTGTATGACGAATTTAAAGGTGAAGCCTTGTAAAGAGTGATTGACCGAAAACGTCCATTTTATGGTCATTCCGAGTCCGGCGGCAGCCTGAGGAGAAATCTGGATCTGAAATAGATCGCAACATAAGTAATTGTTTTATAAGTTATTATGATAAGTGTCTTACCAGATTCTTCCCTGCGGTCGGAATGACAAATCGGGGTATTTTAGGCAACCCCAACAAGTATATAGCGTTTTTTTTGCTCTAATATTTCCAAAATATGGCAATGGCTTGCGTAAATTACCCGCCCAGCCGTTTCCGTTTCAATAAATATTCAAATAAGGCCCGGTCGTACGGATCTCTTGTGTTGAGAGGAACATAGTCAATATTGTGCTCCCGGCAGGTTTTTTTGTATTGTTTTACAAAAGATTTTATTTTGGCCTGGTAATCTGACATAATGTGCCAGGCTTGCGTGTTGAGTTCTTCCCCGGTCTCCAGATCTTTAAAGACAGCATCTTGTTTAAATTCAAAAGATATTTCCATCGGGTCCAATATATGAAACACAATGACTTCGTGTTTTTTGTGACGAAAATGTTTTAAGCTCTGAATGACTTTATGCGGATCATCCATTAAATCGGAAAACAGGATGATGAGACCGCGTCTTTTTATCCGTTCAGCCATTTGGTGTAGTGCCATGGCCACATCTGTTTGCGACTGACTTTCGGTTGTGTCCAGCTCCTTGAAGATTTGCGTGAGATACGTACTGACCGACCGGGGTGGTAAGTAGCGCCTGATTTTATTATCGAAGATTACCAAACCAACGGCATCGCGCTGGCGGATCATCAGATAAGCGAAAGCTCCGGCCAGATACGAGGCATATTGAAATTTCGTAATCCCTGTGGACGAGTACCCCATAGACGCTGATGCATCCATCAAAATGTAGCTTTTCAGGTTGGTTTCTTCTTCGAATTGTTTGACGTAAAATCGATTGGTTTTGCCGTAGACTTTCCAATCCACATGCTTGATTTCATCGCCGGGCATGTACTGCCGGTGTTCGGCAAATTCGACACTGAATCCGTGGTAAGGACTTTTATGGAGGCCGGTCATGAATCCTTCCACAACCATTCTGGCTCTTATGTCCATGGATCGGAGCTTTGAAACAACGTCGGGTTTCAGGTATTTGCGAATATCGGATAGCGATTTGGTTGCCACAACTATCCTGCCTGTTCCAATAGCCGATTGATGATATCAACGGTGTCTACGTTTTCCGCTTCGGCATTAAAATTTGTAACCAGACGGTGGCGGAGGACGGAGAGTGCTACCAATTTGACATCTTCAATTTCAGGCGTTGGACGGCCGTCTAAAACCGCCCGGGTTTTTGCTCCAAGAATGAGATATTGGGACGCCCGGGGGCCAGCGCCCCAGTTGATCCATTCCTTCACGAATTCCGGTGAGCCGTTCTCAGTTGGTCTGGTGTTACGTACCAGCCTGACTGCGAAATCGATGACATTATCTGCAACGGGTACTCTGCGTACTAATTGCTGCAGTTGCATGATTTGCTCGGCAGTCAGGAGATGTTTCAACTCAGCTTTGTAGGCGCTGGTTGTTGATTTAACGATTTCTGATTCTTCGTCGTGGGAGGGGTAATCGACCCAGAGATTAAACATGAACCTGTCCAGTTGTGCCTCCGGCAGCGGGTAGGTGCCTTCCTGTTCGATGGGATTTTGGGTCGCCAGAACAAAAAACGGTTCGTCTAATGTGTAGGTCGTACCGGCAGCGGTCACTTCGTGTTCCTGCATGGCCTGCAAAAGCGCCGCCTGTGTTTTCGGAGGCGTTCGGTTGATTTCGTCCGCCAGTACAATATTGGCGAACACGGGTCCCTGCACAAATTTGAACGCTTTTTGTCCGGTAGATGTGTTGTCTTCAATAATCTCGGTTCCTGTGATATCCGAAGGCATTAAATCCGGTGTAAACTGGATGCGACTGAATTTTAAATCCAGCACCTGAGCAAGTGTACTGATGAGGAGGGTTTTGGCCAATCCCGGTACACCAACCAACAAACAATGACCTTTTGCCAGTAATGAAATGAGCAGTTCGTCGATAACTTTTTGCTGCCCAACGATTATCTTGCCTATTTCTGCAATGATATTTTTATGTGCCAGTTGTAACTGTTCTACCGCTTCCAAATCACCCGTTTGGGCTTTTGCCATAGGACCTCCGACTTATAGTACGCCATGATTCTTAATCTAATAAAATGAACTTTAAACATAACCAATTCCGTTCCGAATGTCAATGATTTTCCTTGCAGTTCAAGGCTGTTTTGTGTACATTCCACGGCTGAAAACAGGTTGAGAAATATTGTGCGTCAGGTATGATTTTATGATTAACGAGAAAAAGAATTTAAACGGTTTGAGTTTGCTGGAAATGCAGACTTTTGTCAAGGAACTCGGTGAGCCGCTATACAGAGGGCGGCAACTTTATCGCTGGCTCTATGGTAAAGGCGTCCGTACGTTTGACGAGATGACGAATCTGTCCACGCAGCTTCGGGGGAAACTGAAGGGCGTTGCATGTATTGGCGGCTTGAAACCGATAAACATCCTGCATTCACAAAAAGATTCCTCTGTGAAATATCTTTTTTGTCTGGAAGATGGGTTAACGATTGAGTCGGTTCTCATGTTTGACGAGAAGCGAGCTACGTTGTGTATCTCAACACAGGTTGGGTGCGCGATCGATTGTAAGTTTTGTGCCACCGGAATGATGGGGTTAAAACGAAATCTCACCGTCGCTGAAATTGTTGAGCAATTTTTTAGCGTGCAGCAACTCAGTGGTAAAACAATTACCAATGTTGTCTGCATGGGTATGGGTGAACCTTTTCAGAATTATGACAATCTGATGAATGCCTGCGGAATTTTGACGAATGTTGAAGGTCCCAATCTGAGCAATCGACATATTGTGGTGTCCACCAGCGGGATTTTACCGAAGATTTATCAATTCACGGATGAAGACCGCAAATACAAACTTGCAATTTCATTAAATGCTACAAATGATGAAAGCCGGTCGCAATTAATGCCGTTGAATAAAAAATGGCCTATTCGAGATCTTGTAAAGGCGGTCATTTATTACACCCGGAAGGCAAATCAGCGCGTTACATTTGAGTATGTTTTGCTAAGCGGAATGAATGACACACCGGCGGATGCAGAGAGATTGAGGCAAATTCTACAAGGAATTCATTGCAAACTCAACCTAATCCCTTATAATGCAACATTCGGGGTCTACAAAAGGCCATCTAAAGAACGTGTGGAAGCATTTTATAAATCGTTTGAGTCCTTCGATGTACCGGTTACCATCCGTTGGAGTAAAGGGGATGATATCAAAGCGGGTTGCGGTCAGTTGGCCGGAGAAAATCTTTAGACGTACACAGTTCAGAAAGAGGCCTGCGACGTAAAATCACAGGTGTCGTCAATGGTTTTAAATGCAGCTTTTAACCGTTTTTTGGTATCGTTGTCCAGTGGAATTCGTTTGATTGCGGCACATTCCGCGTGAGCTTTGTCAAAGTTATTTAGCTGCGCATAAAGAATCGCCAGATTTTTTCGGCAGATGACTTCATTGTAAGGAGAAGAAACATTTTCTTTTTGAAAAGAATTTAAAATTTTTTGATAAAATGTAATCGCTTCCCGGGTGCGATTCATTTTTGTAGCTAATTTTGCCCCGCACCACAAAAAGACTCTGCTTTCCGGAAACTGCTTCAGGCCGGTTTCAACGAGCTTTAACCCTTCCTCATAATTTTCCTGTTCCAGAAAAATCCAGCAAAGTCCGTTTAAGGCGCTGTATTTTGAATATCTGCTTTTCTGCATGCCTTTTTTCAACATTGCGATAGCTACCCTGCGGTCATCTTTTACAAAAGGAATCCAGGCGACGGAATGGCTTAACTTACTCTTTTGATACAGGTAGGAGCCGAGTCCAAGGTAGGCATCATAGAGGGTAGAGTCAATTTGAATGGCTCTTCTTAATGTGTGAACACTTTTTGTCACTTTTTTAAATGCTTCGAGGAGTTTATTCTGTTTAGCCCGGTAAAAAGCCTGGTATCCGTAAGCACCTCCCAGGAAAAAATGTGCCCAGGCATTTTGTGGATTCCTCCGGATGTCCTTTTTCGCAAACTGAATCGTTTTTTCCAGTAAGGAAAAGAATTGACTTTCCAGGTCGTAGCGTTCATAGTCCATCATTTGCGTTTGCAGGGTGGCGGCATGAAAAAAATACCCGGCAGGGTGGTTTGGTTCGGTCTTTTCAATTGTTTTGAATAAAGAAACCGCTTCGCCGTATTTTTGTTCAATGCTCAGGCGGATGCCCTTTTGTATCAGCGAATCCGTTTTTGGCGTGATGTAACTCTGAGCAAAACCCTGTTGCACAACGCAGGCAAAAACAATGCTGAAAAGAATTAATTTTAAAAGAAGCTTGCTGTGACAAGATTTATGAAAACGTTGAAAGTTGAATATAGACATCTGTCGCCATCCTGGCTTTTTCTGAAGATTGATTGGTTAATTTGAGTAGTATTTATTTCGGCTTTGGAATTGAATTGTTTAAGTACGTGAACGAATTTTTTATTTGATGATGAATTGGGTAAATATTATACAGTTCCGAATTGTCTGTCGCCGGCGTCACCGAGACCGGGTAAAATGTACCCCTTTTTATTGAGTTCCCGGTCGAGTGCTGCCGAAATGATTTGCACATCCGGGTGTTGAGCCTGGACGGCCTTAATGCCTTCAGGGGCGGAGACAAGGGTGAAGCATTTAATTGTTTTCGCTCCGGAACTTTTCAGTAACTCCAAGGAAGCGTTTAGACTTCCTCCGGTGGCAAGCATGGGGTCGCAAAGAATAATGATCGAATTATTGGTAATTTCAGGTAGCTTCGCGTAATATTTTACAGGTAATAACGTTTCTTCATCTCTGTAATATCCGAAATGACCCACCTTGGCTTCGGGGAGAAGCTGAACCACTGCCTCCTGCATGGCAAGTCCCGCCCGGAGAATTGAGACCACGACGATGTTGCAATTCAAAACCGACTCTTCTGATTTTTCCAAAGGAGTTTCGATGACAACTTTTTTTTCAGGTAAGTCTTTCGTGATTTCATAAACCATGAGCTTACAAATCATGTCGAGCCGCATACGAAATTCGGGTTCGGCGGTATGTTTATCCCGTAGTCGGGCAAGGTGGTGATTGATGACAGGATGATTAAGTATGGTAATATTTTTCAAATTTCTGCCTTTTTGATTGATTTTGAATTTGAATATATTAAATTAACGGCAAAATGCAATACTTTTAAAATCTGATTTCAGGCAATTTGGGAAGCGAAATGGTGTTTGATTGCGAATAAAATAAATAACTTTTAATAAAATGTTAATTTGATAACATCAATTTGTATTTTTTCCTTGACTTATCATTTTTTTTTTATTACATTCCAATGCCTTTTTGCTTCAGATAGTCCCACCTGTTTTGAGGAACGGTTGTTTCAAAAAAATCAAAAAATTAGGGGATATGAACATTATTATTCCGCACCTGGCCGAAAATTATTGTAGAAACGGCATTTTAGAGTTTCAGGAGATAGAACCTATTATTATGGAGAGGAAGGTCTAAAGACTATGCAAGATAAGAAAGTGAAGCTGATATACTTCTCTTTGCGCGAGTCCCAGGCTAAGGAATTAGAGTTAACGTGGGTAAAATTTTATTCAGCAATCGTCACCCTATTTTTTGTCATGTTCTTCGTTATTGCAGGATCGATTGCTCTCTTTACAGATTTTTATCAAAGTTTAGAAAATTCTTCCCTTGCTAAATTAAACCAACATTTATCGACGCAAATTCATGTAATGGGCTCTAAAATAACCGAGTTTGAAAAACAAGTCCATCAATTAGAACAGAATGATGATGATCTGCGAGTCATTGCTGATTTGCCGAAAATTGATTCTGATTATCGCACCGTGGGTATTGGAGGCAGTGGTTTGAAATCGGCTGATTTTGATATGGCGTTGGTTTCCAATGAAGCTGCCTATCAGATTGATGAATATAGCGACGATTTAGAAACCATGGAACGGCGGGTTGAATTAATGCTGAATAGCCAGAAAGAAATCAAAAATAAATTAGATTACGATAAAGATATGCTGAACCACACGCCATCAATCCGGCCGGTAATAGACGGGACCATACGAGATAAATTTGGAAATAGATTGCATCCAATCCTGCATAAAATTCGTCACCATAATGGCGTTGATTTCGCTGCTGAAAGAGGAACAGAAGTTTATTCTACTGCGGCAGGTGTTGTAAAAAAAATCGTTTTAAATAACATTCATAAAGGATTTGGAAAATATGTTGTGATTGATCATGGGTTCGGTATTGTTACTCTTTATGGACATTTATCAAAAATATTGGTTCGACAAGGCCAGAAAGTAGATCGTTGGAAGCCAATCGGTTTGGTAGGGTCTACCGGTTTGTCAACCGGACCGCATTTGCATTATGAATTGCATAAAAATGGCAAATCCATTGATCCGATGATCTATGTTTTGAACTAAGTTGTGACACAGGCGTTCTCGTCAGGATGCCTGTTTTTTAGTTTTCTTCTCCCAATTAAATTCTTAACCACCTCACTAATTTCATGTGAAATAATCACAGGCATAATAAATGCGTTCTGTAGTTTATTGTGTTGTTGTTATTCTTTTATGTTTACCGGTTCGGGTACAGTCGCAAATCGTTCTATCTGAGATTATGTTCGATGCCGTAGGAAGCGACTCACATGATGAATTTGTGGAAATTGTAAATCTTTCCGATTCCAGAAGCGTTGATCTTACCGGCTGGCAAATAAGCGATGGGGTTGGCGTGGATACCATCGTCGCAGTGGAAGCGGGTTTAGTTCTCATGCCCGGTCAGTTTACTGTGATCTTGGATGCTTCCTATTTTCAAAACTCCACGACGTACGACACCCTTATCCCCGAAACTGCACTTATATTGACCATCGATAATTCGACATTCGGGAGCAGAGGATTTTCCAACTCAGTACCTGAAACGGTCACCTTGCTGGATTCGGCCGGGAGGGTTGTCTCTGAATACACCTACTCATTGGATAATCCTGCCGGTTTTTCTGATGAAAAAATAATATTAGACGGACCGAACAATCCGGGCAATTGGCAAAACAGCAACACTCTTTTTGGCACACCTGGCACCCGAAACAGCGTTTCGCCTCTTGATTATGATCTAAGTATATCTTCAGAAGATGTGACTTTTGTGCCGGCAATTATTAGGGAAAATCAGGAAATGACCACGGCTGTAAAAGTGCATAATGACGGTGTAAAAACAATAACGAATTTTAGGTTGTCTCTGTTTGATGATGAGGACAAAAACAGTGTTTTAGACGCAAACGAAAGACTCATTCAGCCGTTTGATTTTGAAGATCGATTGTTGCCTTCGGATTCCACCATGATTGAATTTAACCTGTCAGGCTTAAACGCCGGTAATCACGAAATTTTTGCAGCGATTGATTTTTCCTCTGATGAAGACACAACGAACAATGTTGCTGCAAAATCTTTGAAAATAGGCTTTCCATCTGAAACCGTGGTCGTAAATGAAATTATGTATTCCCCGCTGTCCGGACAGCCGGAATGGATTGAAATTTATAACAGGAGCGCCTCAAAGGTGAATCTGCATGAATGGGCGCTTTCCGATCTCGATACAACGAAACGAAGCTTTGTACAGGAAGATGCCTTTGTGGAATCCGGTGACTATCATGTTTTTTCCGGAGCTTCCACCTTACCTGATTTCTTCGATCTTCCGCAAGAAAAATTTACCGCACTGCCGTCATTTCCAGGTTTGAATAATGATAAGGACGACATTTTAATTTATGATTTAACCGGTCAGGTGATCGACCGGGTGAGTTTTAACCAGAGTTGGGGAGGAGAGACCGGGGTTTCGCTGGAAAAAATCAATCCTGATATTTCAAGTAACGATAGCACAAACTGGAGTACGAGCGTGGCGCCAGAGGGTGGTACCCCCGGGCGACAAAACAGCATTTTCACCCGAATTATCCCCGCAAGCACAACTGTGGCTGTTTCCCCAAATCCTTTTTCTCCCGATGGTGATGGCCGTGATGACTTTGCAGTTATTCAGTATAAAATCCCCGTGCGAACTGCTGCAATAAATCTGAAAATTTATGATTTGCATGGCCGTTTCATTCGTTTTTTAGCAAATAATAAACAATCCGGCTCAGAGGGTTCTGTGGTTTGGGATGGCCGGGATAATAACGGACAGCTTGTGCGTATTGGAATATACGTTGTTTTTCTGCAAGCGATTCAATCTGCAGGGGGCATTCTTGAGACCCACAAACAAACAGTGGTTGTGGCAGGCAAGCTATAATGACGCTACAACTTTGTTTGTCGTGCTGGGCTATATTTGTCAAACCCGCCTGAAGTTCAATTTCTCTTGATTTTTACGGACAGCGGTTGTATATTTATTACTTTTGTTAGATAAATGTCGATCGCAGAAAACATAAAAGAAGTACGGGAAAGAATTGCCTCGGCTTGCCTGAAAGTCAACCGCAATCCGCAAGAAGTGGAGTTGGTTGCTGTTTCGAAGTATGTTCCCTCGCAACGGGTCGTGGAAGCCATAGACGCAGGGATTACGATTGTTGGTGAGAATCGGGTGCAGGAGGCATGGCAAAAATATCATGAAATTCAAAACCGTGTTCGTTGGCATATCATCGGGCATTTGCAAACCAATAAGGTGAAACGTGCGCTTCAGTTTGCAGATATGATTCAATCTGTGGACAGTTTGCATCTCGCAGAGGAAATTCAGTTGCAAGCCCGGAAGCAGGACCGTGACGTGGATATTTTAATTCAGGTGAACACATCCGGCGAAACATCTAAATTTGGATTCTCTCCTGACGAGGTCGTCGATGCTGTGGGGGAAATATTGAAGCTCGAGCATTTACATGTAAAGGGTTTCATGACCATCGGCGCTTTCTCTTCTGACGCCAATGTGGTGCGGGCTTGTTTTGCATTATTACGGAAACTAAGAGATCAAGTGAATCGGTCTTCGGTTGGCAAAAATTTCTTTACAGAACTTTCAATGGGTATGACCAATGATTTTGAATTGGCAATCGAAGAAGGAGCGACGATGATCCGGGTAGGTAGATTGATTTTCGGCGATAGGCCAAGCGTATAGTTCAGATAAAAAGGGAGTAAATTATGGCAAATCTGGTAGTTGGTATCATTAATTTGTATATTCTGGTGATTATTGTTCGGGTTATTCTATCGTGGATAGGATATGAGCGTTCGAATCAATTTACGGAAATTGTGTATAAAAGTACTGAGCCTGTTTTGGCGAAAATCCGCTCAGTCGTTCCTGATTTCGGCGGTCTTGATTTTTCTCCCGTGGTCCTTATTCTTGGTTTATATATCCTGAGGAATCTTTTCAGATAATTAAATTGGTGGAAAAATAACTTCATTGGGAGGTGTTAATTTGAAACTCACACCATTAGATATAAAAAAACAGGAATTCAAGAAAACCTTACGTGGGTATGATCCCGTGGAAGTGGATGTATTTCTTGAAATGGTCGCCGATGTTGTTGAAAGCATGATTCGGGAAAAGAAGGACTTGTCTGATGATTTGCTGAAATTGAAAATTCAATTGAAGGACTATCAGAGTGTGGAAAAAACGCTTCAGGAAACGCTTGTTAATGCACAACAAAATGTCGCCCAATCACGGGAAAATTCTAACCGTGAAGCTGAAATGATTATCAGAGAGGCTGAGCTGAAAGCTGAGAAGATTCAGGAAGATGTGAAGTTAAAACTGGCGGAAATGAAAAATGAGCTCATCATTGTGAAGGCGCAGAAAGATTCTTTCGCCCGACGGCTGCGTCATTTACTGGAGTCGCAAATGGAATTGATGGAGGTTCTCGAATTGGATGATTTAGGGTTTGAAACAGCCGGACGGCCACGCTCAAGAATGATGTCGGAGAAGAAGCCCGTGCAAAAGAACCTTGAGTTTGAAGGTGTCGAAGATATTTATCCGGATGAAGCCATTACAGAAGTCCCTGCTACCGAAGAAGCGGACGGAGACCGGCCTGACCAGGAACAATGGGGCAAGCTGAATAGGGCGAATGTGGAGGAAACCACTCCGGAAGAAGACAAAGATCAGCCATCGAAAATATCTGATCAGTTGATTACCTGAAATGACGCGAAAAGTCGGAGAACTGATGAAAAATTTACAAGCACAAATATCTGAAACGTCGGCGTTCATTAGAAGCAAAACCGATCTCATTCCTGAGGTAGGCATTATCTTGGGAACGGGTCTTGGTGCCCTTGCCAATGACATTGATCAGGAGAGCGTGATTTCTTATGAAAGCATTCCGAATTTTCCGGTTTCTACCGTTGAAAGCCATGCCGGGAAATTGATTTTTGGTAAAATTGGCAATAAAAATGTGATGGCGATGCAAGGGCGTTTTCATTACTATGAAGGCTACTCCATGCAGCAAATCACCTTTCCGGTGCGCATTATGAAAGCGCTGGGGGCGCATGCGTTATTAGTGTCAAATGCCTGTGGCGGAATGAATCCGGTTTACACGCCCGGAGATATTATGATCATATCTGATCATATCAATCTCTTTGGCGACAATCCGCTCATTGGCATCAATGATGAGACCCTGGGGCCTCGGTTTCCGGATATGTCAGAACCGTACACTCTGGAATTGATTGAATTAGCTGAGAGAATTGCACTTGAAGAGAAGATCAAAGTTCAGAAAGGGGTTTATGTAGCGGTGAGCGGTCCCTGTTTGGAAACGCGTGCCGAGTATCGCTTTTTGCGAGCTATCGGCGCCGATGTTGTGGGCATGTCCACGATTCCGGAAGTGATTGTGGCGGTGCACAGTTCCATGAAAGTACTCGGCCTCTCAGTTGTTACCGATGCCTGCTTTCCCGATGCTCTGGAAGCGGTTAACATTCAAAAAATATTGAAAGTGGCAAGCGAAGCTGAGCCCAAGCTGACCCTGCTTATGAAACGTGTTGTGGAACGAATGTAGTTGAATTATTTTTATTGAACGGATCAGGAATGTACAAGGAATTATCATCACAAATCAAGTTTCCGGCATTAGAAAAGGAAATTCTTGATTACTGGAAAAAAGAAAATATTTTTGAAAAAAGCATTGAAAGCCGGGATGCGGACAAGCCGTTCATTTTTTATGAAGGACCACCCACAGCCAATGGTCGTCCTGGTATTCACCATGTTATCTCAAGGACCATTAAGGATTTTGTCTGTCGTTTGAAAACCATGCAAGGCTACCGGGTTGAACGCAAGGCTGGTTGGGATACACATGGGCTCCCGGTGGAGATCGAGGTAGAAAAACAACTTGGTATCACAGAGAAAGAAGAGATCGAAAAATTCGGTATCGACAAGTTTAACAAAATGTGCCGCGAAAGTGTCTGGAAATATAAAAATGAGTGGGACGAACTTACCGAACGAATTGGCTTCTGGATGGATTTGGATGATCCCTACATTACCTACAAAAACGAATACATCGAATCCGTCTGGTGGATTCTGAGTGAGTTTTGGAAAAAAGACTTGCTTTACCGTGGTCACAAAATAACCCCATATTGCCCCAGATGCGAAACGCCGTTGTCCAGTCATGAAGTTTCACAGGGATATCAGGACGTAGAAGATCCGTCTGTTTATGTGAAAATGAAACTGAAGGACGAAGAAAACACATTTTTTCTCGTGTGGACAACCACGCCATGGACGTTGATCTCGAATGTCGCTCTGGCTTTGCATCCAAAGATAAAATATGTGAAAGTTAAGACGGATGAGGAATATCTGATTTTAGCGGAAGCCAGATTGCCTGTCCTTAAAAATGACTATGAGATTGTTGCCGAGTATTCAGGGAAAGCCCTCGCCGGGAAAAATTACACCCCGTTGTTTACCTTTTGTTCGGCAGAGAAAAAGATGTATTACACAGTAGAGGGCGATTTTGTGTCCACAGAAGATGGTTCCGGAATTGTGCATATCGCTCCGGCCTTCGGTGAAGACGATTTTAAAATCGGCCAGAAAAATGATTTGCCCGTTTTACAGCCGGTTGATAAAAGCGGTCAGTTTACGGAAGAGGTGACACCCTATAAATCACAATTTGTAAAAGACGCCGACCGGCAAATTATTTCTGATTTAGAAAAAGCAGGCAGACTTTATAAAGAGGAAAAGCATTTACATAGTTATCCGCACTGCTGGCGCTGCAGCTCGCCGCTGCTTTATTTTGCCAAACGCTCCTGGTTTATTCGAACCACTGCGGTGAAAGACCGGCTCATTCATCATAACAATGCCATCGACTGGTACCCGAAAGAAGTTGGGTCGGGCAGGTTTGGAGAGTGGCTGGAAAATAATGTCGATTGGTCGCTTTCGCGTGACCGTTACTGGGGCACGCCGTTGCCCATCTGGAAATGTGAAAATTGCGGTGAACATACCTGCATCGGGAGTGTTGAAGAGCTGTTGCGGCGTTCCGGTAGAGATAAAATTGACGACCTGCACAAGCCCTTTATCGACGAAGTGGAATTGACATGTGAGAAATGTTCGGCGAAAATGACTCGCTATCCGGAAGTCATCGATGTGTGGTTTGACTCCGGGAGTATGCCGGTGTCACAGTGGCATTATCCATTTGAGAACAAAGACAAATTTGAACGCAATTTTCCGGCAGATTTTATTTCAGAGGGGATCGACCAGACCCGCGGGTGGTTTTACTCGCTCCTGGCTATTTCAACGATGTTGTTCGATAAAGCCTGCTACAAAGTTTGTATTTCCAACGATTTGATTCTCGACAAGGAAGGTCGTAAAATGTCCAAATCAAAAGGGAATACGGTTGCGCCCAATACCATTCTGAATGAATTTGGCGCAGACGCTTTGCGATGGTACCTCCTGACCGTCAGCCCACCGTGGGTGCCCACCCGGTTTGACACAGAAGGCGTTCGCGAGGTGCTGAGAAAATTTATGGGAACCCTGGTAAACGTGTACTCATTCTTTGCAATTTATACAAATATAGATAATTTTACCTATAAAAAAGCATCTGTTAAAGTCGAAGATCGTGCTCAGATTGACCGCTGGTTGATTAGCTCTCTGAATACACTTGTGGAAAAAGTCGAACAACTTGTGACGAGGTATGATCTCACGAAATCAGCACGGGCGATTTCTGAGTTTGTGATCGATGATTTGTCGAACTGGTATGTGAGAAGATGCCGCCGGCGTTTTTGGAAATCCGATTTTGGGCAGGATAAGCTTGCTGCTTTCGAGACGTTGTACGAAGTTTTGCTAACCTTGTCGAAACTCATTGCACCGTATGTGCCGTTTATTTCCGAGGAATTATATTTGAACCTTACTGCTCCAGGAAATGGACGCGAAAGTGTGCACCTGGATTCTTTTCCAAATTTATCGGAGGCGCAACACAAATACCGTGATGCTGAGCTTGAGGAGCAGATGGATTTGGTTAGACGTGTGGTGAATGCGGGGCGGCTGCTTAGAAACGAGTCGGGCATCAAAGTCCGGCAACCATTGAGAAGAATTCTCGTAGTTGCGAAGGATGATGCAATAAAGGCTCGCATGCAGCCGATGGGGCATCTCGTGCTTGAAGAATTAAATGTAAAACAAATTGAGTTTGTTAAAGATGCCTCCGAGCTTATTGCTAAGCATGCGAAACCAAACTTTAAGCAATTGGGTCCAAAATTCGGGAAGACTGTCAACGCGGTGGCGTCGTGCCTTAAAGAACTTCCGGATGAAAAGGTCACGCAATTGGAGCAACAGGGACATCTGGAAATAGAGGTTCAGGGAAAAAAGGTCGATGTGGAGTTAAGCGACGTTGAGGTTGTTTCCGAAAGTGCGGAAGGATTGGCTGTGCACACTGAAAATCAGCTTACGGTGGCGTTAGATTTAAATGTTACGCCTGACCTTAAGAATGAAGGATTAGCCAGGGAGTTTGTAAATCGTGTACAAAATATGCGCAAAAATGCCGGTTTTGATGTAATAGACCGTATTGAGATTTATGCAAAAGTAAATGATGAATTACAGCAGGCAATAGCGGAACGGAAGGATTATATTCAAAATGAGACTTTAGCTGAATCAGTTTCTGTCGATTTTAAAGAAACGGCGGTTGTGGAAGAGTTAACTATTGAAGGTTCTAAAGCAATCATAAGTATTAAAAAAGTCTAGGAAATTATTATATTGAAGAGTTGTTGATTTCAAATGTTTTTTTGACTATAATGTAGTAGATGATTTGTCTCTATGAAAGATTAGGAGGTCTTGAATGGAAAAAAAAGAACTGGAAATATTTAAGAAGATTATTTTAGAAAAGCGTCAGGAATTGTTAAAAGGTTTAGGGCAGCTAAAAGATAGTGAAGTCACCTCAACCTTAAAAGATGCTTCCGGTGAGAATTCTGCGTATTCATTTCACATGGCAGATGTGGGTACAGATAATATGGAACGTGAAAAGGCGTTTTTTTTCGCTACTCGGGAAGGAAAGTATCTTACGCACATCGATCAGGCTTTAGAGAGGATAGAGAATGGCACTTACGGCATTTGTTCTGATTGTAACAACCCGATTCCCCTGGAACGGTTGAAGGCTGTCCCAACAGCAACAAGATGTGTCCCCTGTAAAGAAAAAGCCGGAAAATAATTTTTCCGGCTAAGTTGTATCATTGTTGATGGAATAAAATCATTGAAGATCTTATTACTCTCCGTCATTGTTGTCCTTGTAGACCAGGTGTCCAAACTTTCCGTTAAATATTTTTTTGTTTATAATAAGCCGTACAAAATTATCGACGACTACATTCGGCTGACATATATTGAGAACCCGGGCATGGCATTTGGTATTAAAGTTGACGGTCAGCTTTTTTTTACCATTTTTGCCTCCTTTGCAACCATCGTCATCTTTGTCTATATCTTCAGGTCACGAAAAGAAAAATTAGCCTTACGGGTGGCGTTGGCTCTGATTCTTGGGGGCGCCATAGGAAATCTCATCGACCGTCTTGTGTACGGAAAAGTGATTGATTTTATCGAAATAGGGTTTCACAATGTATATTGGCCGATTTTCAATATTGCCGACAGTGCCGTAACCATCGGCATGGTTATTTTAATTACACTAGTGCTTTTTGATAAAAATTTGAAAAAATCAGAGAGCCAAAATCAAATTCAACCCAAAGAGCATTCCTATACTGAAACCTCCAAATAAGTTAGACAATAGGGCATCTCCTGATGCATGAGGAACACCATTTCGAAGTCGTTATCCCTCCAAATCATGAGCGAATCAGACTGGACAAATATTTGGTTCATCAAGTAGGGTCTTTGTCTCGTGCCAGGCTGCAAAGGTTGATTTCGGAAGGAATGATTCAGGTGGATGGAAAATCTGTTAAAACCAGCCATCTGATTTCGCCAGGAGAAAAAATAACTGTCGTTGTGCCAAAACCTGTAAAGGTTGATATCTCTCCTGAGAAAATTCCTCTTGACATTTTGTATGAAGATGATGACCTGATTGTTTTAAATAAACCTGCCGGAATGGTGGTACACCCCGCCTTTGGGAATCATACCGGAACATTGGTAAATGCCTTGTTGCACCATTGCGGTGATCTCTCGGCAATTGGTGGCAGGCAGCGCCCGGGTATTGTCCACCGCCTTGATAAAGATACATCCGGGGTGATGGTTGTTGCAAAAAACGATCATGCACATCACTGCCTTTCACAACAATTCCGCGCTAAAACAACGGAACGTATTTATTATGCAATCGCCTGGGGTCGATTTAAAAAAAGAAGCGGGCAAATTAAAACATATATCTCCAGAAGTCCGAAAGAGCGAAAAAAAATGTCTGTGCAGTTGACTGGTAAAGAGGCGATCACTAACTATGAAGCGATTGAAGCATTTCATTTGCATTCGTTGGTGCGCTTGCGTCTTGGGACTGGTAGAACGCATCAAATACGCGTGCACCTGTCTTATGTTGGGCATCCCGTTATGGGCGATGCTGTCTATGCCGGAAGAAACCGACAGCTTGGCTCGCTTAGCACCAAAGACCGGCTTTACGCCAGTGAACTTCTGGAAATGATGCAGCGTCAGGCGCTGCATGCAAAAAAACTCGGCTTCACACATCCTACAAAAAATGAATTCCTCCATTTTGAAAGTAACCTTCCTGACGATATGCAACATTTGTTAGAGCGGCTGCACAGAGAAAAAATACCGTCTGATTGAAAAAACAAAACAGCGGAAACAAGTTTCGTTCCGCTGTTTTGAGAAAGGAGGGGTGGATGGAGAAAATTTAGTTTTAAATTGAGTCCTTACCGTTAGTTACCTTTTTTCTTGTACAATTATTATGCCATTTCACATAGGGATGAAAGTAAATTGGCTAACTAACTGAGTTAAATGGAATTAAATTAATTTGCGAGTTGTTATGTATTGTAATTAATTGTGATATATCGTAAAAAATGACGTTTTAATTCGCGACAGTGTGTCTAAATGAAACAGACACGAATTTATCTAAATTCGTTTAGTGTTTTGCTTGATTTTTTAACTGAATGTTAGTAAAATGAAACAAAAAGGATGCGTAGATGGCAAAAATTCAATGTTCTCGGTGTGGTGAAGAAAAAGACAGCCTTGACTCCTCTCCGTTTAATAATGACCTCGGACAAAAAATTCTTGAAAACAGTTGTGCTGAATGTTGGAACGCCTGGGTTAGTCAACAGCTCATGTTGATGAACGAGTACCGGTTGGACCCCATGAACGATGAACACAGCTCTTATTTGGATCGGGAAATGATAAAATTCTTAGGGTTGAATTAAATTATGGCATTTAAAATCGTCCAGGAGCTGTGCTGTTCTTACGATCCGCACACAGGGAACGAAATTGCTACCTTTCCTTTTACTCAGCCAACCGATATCCCCGGTATTGTTGAAAAAGCTCGTTTAGCATTTGCTGATTGGGGCGATTTGTCATTGAGGACACGTATTGAGATTGTAAAAAAGGCTTACAGACAGTTTTATCTTGCTCAGGATGAGGTTGCAGAACTTATTTCAAAGGAAACGGGAAAGCCAATTGCAGAAGCATATTCCAGCGAAATACTCCCTGTCTTAGATTGTTTTAAATACTACTTGAAATATATTCATCGTTTTCTTAAAAATAAATCCGTTCAGTTTACAAATCCCATATTCAAGCTGCGAAAAGGCTACGTGCGACATGAGCCCTTAGGGGTGGTGGCAATTATCTCTCCCTGGAATTTCCCTTTTCTTTTGAGCATGCAACACCTTGTTCCGGCAATTTTGACGGGAAATGTCGTCATCCATAAACCTTCGGAACATACCAGTTTGGTTGGTTTGAAAATTCGGAAAATTTTTGATCGGGCCTATCTGCCCCAAAACGTATTGATCATCGTAACCGGTTTGGCTGACGTCGGGCGTGCTTTGGTTGATTCCAATCTGGATAAAATTTTTTTTACAGGAAGTACCGATGTCGGGAAGAAAATCTACCAGGCCGCAGCAAATAATTTTATACCGGTAAATATGGAACTTGGTGGTAGTGACCCGATGATTGTACTTAAAGATGCTAATCTGGATCGGGCTGTGAATGCTGCGGTATGGGGGGCATTTAATAATTGCGGACAGGCGTGTGTTTCGGTAGAACGGTTATATATTGATGAGTCGATTTTGGATGAATTTGTGGCCCGCATGGTCAAGAAAATAAAAAAGCTCCGTTTCAAGACTGCGGATAATCCGGATGCTGAAATATCATGTTTAGCAATAGAACCGCAATTTTTAAAAATTAAACGAATGGTTGAGGATGCGGTGGCGAAGGGGGCCGTGGTTCTTAGTGGTGGCAGAAACAGGCAGGAGTTGGGTGAGTGGTTTTACGAGCCCACGGTTTTGACAAATATTGATTCATCTATGACGGTTATGAAACATGAAATATTTGGGCCGCTGCTTCTGGTTATACCATTTATAAGTGAAGGAGAAGCTGTTTTTTTAGCCAATGATTCACAGTATGGTCTCTCTGCCAGTGTTTGGACAGAGGACAGGAAACGGGGTGAAACTTTAGCAAAAAAAATTGAAGCGGGAAGTGTATTGATTAATGATATTCACATCCACGTAGCACAAATCGAAGCTCCTTATACCGGTTTTAAAAATAGCGGTTTTGGAGTTGGGCATGGTTATCAGGAAATCATGGAACTGGTGAAACCAAAGTACATAAATACAGAAAGACCATTTATAAGAATCTTTTTTAAAATAGCGTTCAGGCCTTTGGTAAAGAATGACTTGTGGTGGTTTAAATATAGTGACCAGATAAAAAAGGAATTGAAAACTTTTATTGCCTTTTTACATGATTCTTCGTTCTTGAAGCGAATCTTAATGCTGCCTGTGGTTGTTCGAGCCCTGTTTCGTAAAAATTATCTTTAAGCAAAGGAATAATGATGCAGTATTTTGTTTAAATGTGGTGTTTGGTTTTTTCTTGACATTGCAAAATTACATTATTACCTTCACTTTGTTTTGAATACTCGAATCTGCTACTGTCTGAAGTGGATGTGATTTTGCAGCTTTCTCTCTAATTCATGGACGGAAGAGAGTCCTTGACATACTGAAAAAGATTTTGTATATTTACGGCTTGAATTTCTGAGGAAGTTTGAGATTTTAAGTTGAATGACGTGATTTGATGTTTTGTAAAATAAGTTAAGATTGAGTATTTAACATTATACCGGAGTGGAGAAATGGGTTTGAATCTGCAAGATGAGACAATATATTCAACGTATGAACCAGTAGAGAATGAAGTATCCCTACCAGCAGAGCCCTTAAATGGTCAGCAAACAATTACAAAAGCAGTTATCATTGCAGCAGGTAATGGAAGCAGGCTTCAAGGGTATCAACACGGGTCTCCCAAACCGTTAGTAAAAGTAGGCGGAATTCCGCTTTTAGAAAGAGTCATTCTTTCTGCAAAGAAAATCGGCGTAAAAGAATTTGTCATTGTTATTGGTTATCAGGCTGCCAGGATACGTAAAACAATTAGTGCACGTAAACTTGGCGTTAAGATAACCTGGGTTCGGAATATTGACTGGAAAAAACCAAACGGGGTTTCGGTACTTAAGGCTGAAAAGTACGTTGAAAATAAGTTTTTACTTTTTATGTCCGATCATGTCTTCGACCTAAATATACTTAAACAGATTAAGGATTATGATCTTTCCGCTGATAGCGGGGTGCTGTGTGTCGACTATGCACTGAACCGCATTCCTAATCTGGATGATGCAACTAAAGTACGAGCAGAAGAAAATCGGCTCATTAATTTGGGTAAAAGTCTCACCGATTTTAATGCGATAGATGTTGGTATTTTTATCTGTAATCCTAATTTGTTTGATGCGCTCAGAATCAGTCAGGAAAATGGTGACGAAACGCTCTCCGGAGGGATTCGGGTATTATCCGAAGAAGGGAAAATGGCCACCTTTAATATTGGAGATTCATTTTGGCAGGATGTTGATACAATCCCGGACCTTCGATATGCAGAAAAATTACTTTTGCGCTCCACTCGTTCGAAAAATGATGGTATCATTGCAAAAACGATAAACCGTAGAATTTCCAATAGAATTTCCAAATGGCTGTTGAAAACACCCATTACACCAAACCAAATATCGGTGTTGAATTTTATTTTTATGATTTTCATTGCATGGTTGGTTTCCACAGGTAATCCTGTAAATGTAATCATAGGAGGTATTCTATTTCAATTTGCTTCTATTCTGGACGGCTGTGATGGAGAAGTGGCAATTATCAAATTAAAAGATTCTAAAACAGGTGCTTTTGTAGACACGGTTACAGACCATCTTTCCTATATGACGTTTATTATCGGTGTAACGGTTGGCGTGTATCATGTGACCCAAAATGTTTTTGTTTTTGCGGTAACGGGTTTCACTCTGTCATTTTTGGTGTTTGCCCTGAAATACGGTTTGCAATATATTAAGAAAAAAGATTCAGGCAGTTTGCGCAAATTAGAGCAGGACATAGCAGCGCTTAATCACCAAGAACAAAAAGTTTGGTATTTGAAATTCCTCGGATCGTTACACAGTTTGGGTCGTCGTGATATGTTCTCTTTTGCGGCATTTTTAGTTATGCTGTCTGGAAATATTGTAACTTTTTATTGGGCATTGATGACTGCAGTTATTCTAATGAGTATGGGAATTTCTATTACTGCAGCTTCCATGCTTTCTAAAAAGAGTAAATTTAAGCCCATAAACGTCATTAAAAAAACTGTAAGCAATTTTTGGAACTGGATAATCGGTCCGGATATGGAATTACAAACGGAAAATGAAATGACAACCGATTACCCCAATACAAATAACTGCTGAATAATCTCTACCTGAATAGCTGTTCATAGAGACGTCAGATAAAATAGAAATCGAGCAGGCGACTTTTGAACAGCTTTTTCCCTTCTGTTTTTTGCCAACATAAAATGTAATCAAACCAAAGTAACAGCAAAAACTAATTGCTTTGCGCAAATTAATTTTTTATATTCAGCAATTGTTTTGGCTAGCATAAATATAACGACGTTCCCTACACAGGTAATGCAGAATATCAATAATCTAAGAATAGCATTTATTTCAGACCAGCAGTATCCTATCGATAAAGCTGACTCTGAACAAACGATGAATACTGTGGCCTCTATTGCTACCGAAGGGCTGGACGTCAGCTTAGTTATTCCGCGAAAATGGAGAAATATTTTCAGGTCGACGTTAAAGTTGAAACGTGAATTGATAGAATTCTATTCAGTGGACAGTGCATTTGAACTCGTAGAATTACTTCATTTCCCTCTGACATCGTTCCGGTTGGAAAAATACTTTCATGGACTAATAGCGCCAATTTACGCTGCTGTCGCCGGTTATGATATTGTTTTCACGAGAAATCCAATGATTGCCCTGGTAAGTCTGGCGCTGCAAAAAAAGGTGATTTTTGAGACCTACAGACTTTATAATAATAAAAAATCAATGATTGCAAAATTATTAGCGAAGCTGACCAATAATCCGAATTTGGCTGGCATCATGACGCACTCGGAGTGTTCCAGAAACGCTTTGATTAAATTGGGTGTGCACCCGCAAAAAATTGATGTGATGCACAACGGATTCAATCCAAAACTTTTAATGCCTAGATTGTCAAAGATTGACGCGCGAAAGCAACTGAATTGGGATTTTGAGGCAAAAATTGCCTGCTACACAGGCAGTATCCAAAGCCTGAAAGGTATAGAAACAATTTTAGATGTAGCCGTCAGAACGCCGGAAGTGAACTATTATTTTATTGGTAAATACCGCCAGTCGTCAAAGAATTGGTTTGAGGCGGAAATTTCCAAGCGGGGGCTCAATAATGTAAAAAAATATGATTGGGTGCAACAGAAGGAATTGTCAACCTATCTTTATGCGGCGGATTTTCTGGTCATTCCGCCCGCGGCGTCCCCTTTGCTAAAATTTGGTAAAACGGTCTTGCCCATTAAACTTTTTATCTACCTCGCCGCAGGTCGGCCAATTTTAGCTCCGGAGCTTCCGGATAGTCGATCTATTTTGAATGCCGGCAATGCGGTTTTGGTGGAACCGGATAATATCGAGCAGGCCGCTGCAGCGGTAAGAAAAATATTTTCCGATGAAACCTGGGCACTGTCACTTTCAGAACATGCCTTGCTTGATTCTCAGAATCTCACCTGGGCTTGCCGGGCAAGAAAAATTCGGGAATTTTTGGTGAAACAGCTTCGTTTAGATGATAAATCGGTGCGGTCCGGAAATGAAAAAAAGGCCGCCTTTGGAACTTTTCATTCGGTGGTGGGCAGCATTTTTCAAAAGTAAATTCATTATTTAACGAATAAGATATTTTCTATGATTGTACAAACACCTTCCGTTCGCGTAAATAGATTAAAACATAAGATCGGGCGAATTATTTTACCTAATTCGCCCTCGTCCAGCAGCTTTCCCTTTGGGGAATACTTTAAATGGATTTACTTTACCCGCAACACACCCAATTATCCGCAATCCATTGACATTCAGACCAAAAGCGGCTGTAATGCTCATTGCTCTTTCTGCCCGGTTGGTAAAGAAGAAAACAAGATTTACGGCACCATGAGTGATGAATTGTTTGAGAAGATCATCGATGAGGTTATCGAGTATCCCAATGTCAGGAGGATTGATCCGTACTTGTTGAATGATCCTCTCGTTGACAAACGGATGCCCGTACGCCTCGAATATATTGCCAAAAAGAGAGGTAAACGGCAATCACCGGAAATTCGCATTACCACAAATGCTGGTCTGCTCACGGAAGAAATGGGCTATGGGCTTTTACACGCCAACGCCCTCGATGAAATTAATATCAGTTTTCATACGATCATTCCCGAGGTGTATGAAACGATGATGTCGCCTTTGAAATTTGACCGGGTGATGGGTAACATTCTTCGTTTCAAAGAACAATGGGATAAATTTAGTGGGAAAAAACCCAAATTAACCATCTGGACGGTTAAAACCCAGCCGGTTATCGATAATCTTGAGAATGAAAAGGCGTATTGGAAAAAAGTCGGTATCGGGTTTAAGGCGAGAAAATTGGATAACCGGGCCAATAAAAATATAGAAGATCAGGGATTTGAGGACCGTGAATTTGTGCGCGTGCCCTTTTGCGTCATCCCGTTCTGGCGGGCGTGGATCATGTGGAATGGTGACATGATTATGTGCTGCGTTGATCAGGAACGGTCGAATTTGTTGGGAAATTGTGCGAATCGTTCAGTGAAAGACGTTTGGAATGATCCGTTTTACCAGGATTTGCGCAGGAGATGGCGTACAAAAGAGTTAGAGGGTTTGTTGTGCGATGAGTGCAAAGGAACCTGATCCGTCCCACAAATATCAAATCATAATTTCCCTAAAACGCAGGGGCTTGGGATGGGCCCGCAGTTTGCGTGGCTCAGTCTAAGAAATGTCCAACCCACTTTAATATTCGTTCAGCATTCTTTAAATCATTAAAATTGTCAATTTCCAGCCACCGAATGCCAGTGGCAGAAAAGATGTGTATGTCGTCGCCGCGATTGATACGCTGCTGCAGGATATTTTCCACGACAGCGCCTTCATTTTTCCTGGCGATTTCCCGAGCGGTTTGCTTATATAAATCGATTTTTGCTGCTGGGACATACGTACCGCCAATATATCCGGCATCAAACTCGGTTAGTCCTTTTGAAATCTGAGAAATAGTTTGGTTATCCCGCATACGAACTTTCATATCATCTTCATGAAGCGGGCGGTCAAAATCCACAAATGCGGTGATATTTGAATAGTGTTCTTTTTGTTTGATAAATGCTTTACCCATCCTTAACGGGTAGATATGGTCGACATTTAATAGCAGGAAATCTTCGTCCAAATAGGGCAGCGTTTTGATAAACGTAAAAATATTTCCCTTTAGAAAGTCGGTATTTTCCAGTAATGTGACCTTGTACGGTGACTGCTCTATGAACTTTCTTAATTTGTCAAAGTAAAACCCTCCCACCACAATAATGTCATTGCAGGAAAGATTTTCAGCGAAGGTCAGAGCGTAATCAATGAGGGGTCGATTATTTAATTTTACTAAGGCTTTTGGCAAATTGCGGGTGAGGTTTACCAATCTGCTGCCGGTTCCAGCGGCTAAAATGATGGTTTTCATTTTTCTCCAATAGATGAATGAGTTCATGAATTCCGTTAATCACCGGCGAAAAATGGGAATTCATTGTTTCTTTGAAATCAGTTGCGGTGAATGTGCCGAGTTTCCCGATGAATGCAACACCACAATTCTGAGAAATCTGTGCATCCTTCAGGGAATCTCCCACAAAAAGCATGTCTGAAAAATGCACTCGGAAATAATTTTGTAAAAAAGTAAAATGAGGTAGTCCTTTTGAAAAATTTGGTTTGTACCCTAATCTGACATCTACCGGTACTCTTTCACGATCAACAAAATCTCGCACTAAGGCATGGAGGTTATTTGAGGAGATTGCAAGGTAATACCCATGCTTTTTTAAATTTTCCAGTGTTTCGATGACATTCTCAGATATGTGCTCTTTCGAAAAGGAGTCGATTTTTCTGGTTTCAAAGGCATCCGCTATACGTTTGTTTTTACTGTTGCCGGGAAAAAGAACGTCGAGTTGCTGGAAAAATGGGAGCCCACTGGTTTCGAGATACCTTTTTCTTCCTTGTTCAAAGGTCCAACCGTAATGTTGTGAAATCAATTCACCGGCGATATCGGCAAAAGCACCCATGCTATCTATCAGCGTTCCGTCAAGATCAAAAATGATCAGCTTATAATTGTAAGTCGTCATATATTTCCTTTGAGCCAGCAGCAAATATTAAGATCGTTTAAAAAATATAAACAATGTTAATGACAAAATAAATCCAGAATTTTAATAAAATTTACAAAATTGTTTTAAAATTCCAACGCCGTGGTATTGAAAAATATTGGATATTTGAAATAATTACGCTATATTTGACGTTTGTAGAATTGTACTAAAATAAGGAGATTGCTATATTAAACGGATAAAAGTTTGGATTGATGCCCGGCATCCCATGGTCAACCGAAAACTGTGGGGCCTTACGTTGTTGGAACGGAATATCAGAGAATTGGAAAAGTTAGGCATTGCAGAGGTAATCGTTGCGACGACGGAAGGTGCAGACCCTCTTGCCGAATTTTGTCATCCTGTTCCTGATTCTATCGATATTGCTGTGACTTTTATCAGGGAGCACTCAGCGTGGCAAAATTTACAAACGGTCATTGCAGAAAGTGCTGAGGGAGTCATTGTCATCTCCGGGCATGCCTTGAATGATCGGCGGATTCTTACCAGATTAGTGGATGCAAAAAACGATTGCGCTGTGTTCTCGGGAATCGGCAAAAATCCCGCCGGTGCGATGCGTGTTTCCAAAGGCTTCCTTGCGATACTCAAAACAGCCGGGCAGGATACCCTTGTTTCTCTTATTCGAAATGTGTTGAAACAAAAGAAAATCCGTCTGCTAGATCTTTCCGACTTTGATCCTTATATTGATAATTTACGCCGGGAAATTCCGCCTTACTTGTTTTTAATTGAAAATGAGGAACAGTTAAAGGAGGCCGATGAAATGTTGCGTCAGACCGTTCACAAAGGTGTGTTGGAGTTTGTGGCAAAATATATTCATCCGCCGTTGGAGTTTGGGACCGTAAAGTATATCGCGCCTACGAGAATCACGCCGAATCAAATTACGATTCTTTGGCTTATTCTGGCGGCCATAACGATTCCTTTGTTTATGAAGGGATACTTATTGACGGGAATTATCCTTGCTGCTGTCAGTGGTGTTTTAGATGGTGTGGATGGGAAATTGGCGCGGCTGACGTTACGATTCAGCAAGTCCGGCGATATGTTAGACCACATTGGTGGCACTGTTTACGATGCCGTATGGTATTTGGCTTTAGGGTGGTATTTTTCAAAAGGGGAGCTGCATTCGACCGCAGCTCAGTTTACGTATGTTTTGGTGGTATCGTACTTGTTTCACCGCACTATTCCCGGACTTTTTCGGAAACTGCATGGAAAAGAGATTTACGATTACGAAAAAATCGATGTTATGATGCGTTTGATCGGCAGCCGGATGAATAATAATATTTGGCTGTTGCTCATTGGTATTGGTTTCGGTTTTGCCAGGGAAACATATTATGTCGTATGCTTATGGATGCTTGTTACAGCCGTCTGGTATATTTTCAGATTCCTTTGGGTTAGTGTGAAGTCTTTAAACGTGAATCGGAAAATAGGGTTAACAAGTATTTCATGACAGATTTCAATAAAACTTTGAAGAATAAAGCTGCAATACGAGAGGGTACTCATAAAGATGCCAGGGATCTCATCAAAGGCGTCCTGTTCAATTTATTAGGTATGGTTGCAAAAGTCAGTAAAGTGCTGTTTGTTTTTGTCGCAGCAAAATACTACGGAGCCACTGCATTAGGTCTTTATTTTTTAGCATGGAGCGCCATTGATATTTCTTCAAAGTTCGGTCTCTGGGGCATGGACAAGAGTATGATTCGGGATATTACGCGATTCGGGAAGGAAACATCTCCACAAGCTCATCAAAAGATCCTGAGTATTATGTATTTTAATGTTCGTGTCTCACTTTTATTGAGCATTGTGGCTGCAACGGGTATCTTTTTTTTGAGTTCATGGGTTGCTGAAACTGTTTTCAGGGATCCACAGTTAACCGTCCCCATGCAAATACTATCTTTTGCCATTCCTTTTATTGTTCTCACTCAGGTTCTAATTGCCACAACCAAGGCTCTTCGCCTTATGCAATATGAAGTGTTGGTGCGCCAAGGCATCGAACCGCTCGTGTTGTTGCTTGGAGCGGTTTCTTTGCTTCCGTTTTCTCTCGGCGCTGTGGGATTGGTTACGGCGCATATTTTCGCCAGTTTTATTGCGGCTGTTTCTGCAATGGTTGTTGTTTTTCGCAAGTACCGCTATTTAGGTTGGCATCCAAAACCACTGGACGATGCAATGAAAAAGGATATTTTCAAGTACACATCTCCCATCGCGGCAATGGATTTTCTGAATTTGCTGGTGGCACGTACTGATATCTTTTTGGTCGGGGTGCTGTTGAATTCCACATCAGCAGGTCTTTATGGCATAGCAGTGGAGATTATTTCAGTCATTAAAAGAGTTAGACAAGGATTTGAACCGATTTTTTCACCCATTGTTTCTGAACTATTTTATAATCGTGAAAAGGAACGGCTCAAACGAAATTATGTTCTGGTTACAAGATGGTTGATGGCCGGAAGTTTTTTGCCGGTTATTGCGATATTATTATTTCCTGGCCAGATTCTGGCTTTTTTTAATATCCAGTCAACTCAGGCGGCGCATGCTTTAATGGTGTTGGCATTTGCTCACGGTTTGTTTGGAACTTTCAGCGCAGCAGAAAGTTTGCTGGTGATGACCGGCAAAACATTGTTAAATGCTTCGTTAGGGATGCTCATGTTGGTTGTAAATGTTGTCATTGCTTTTCTTTTAATTCCGAAGTTTGGATTGGTAGGCGCTGCATTAGGTACTCTTGCTGCTTTTGCAATAGTTAGTGTGGGCCGGTTGTACCATGGCTATAAGCAAATTCATTTGTTACCATTTAGTACATCGCTTTTTTGGCCGTTGGTAACTGCTGTGGTCACATCGGGTATTTTTTATTTTTTTAAAAACTGGGTTCAGATTAATTCTATCGTTGAAACTATTTCTGTGTTTATCGTAATGATTATTTTGTATGCGATTATCTATTTTTTGGGGGCATCCGAACCGGAAGAGAAGCATTTAATAACTAATGTAAAACATAAATTTAGAAAATCATCCGTTATTGTTGGATCGTAGATTGCAAAGAGATTGGTAAACGATTATTGGAGACGAGGAGCGCAAATGTTTAAAATCAGAGGAAAGTGCTATTTACTGAGAAAATATTATATTCCAGTTTTAGTTGTTGCAGTGGTAATGACAATTTTTGGTGGGTACTATGCTTCGAAATTGATTCTTATAAGTGATCTTTCTGCATTGCTTCCGGATAACTTTGAAAGTGTGAAGACGCTGAACCGAATTAAAAAAGAAATTGGGGGCATCGGTCAGCTACGAATCGTAATAGAAACAAAAGATTTTTTTGCTGCACGAAAATTAGCACATGATCTTGAGCCGAAACTGCTGGCAAGCCCGCTTGTAAAGTATGTCGATTATAAGAATGATGTTAAGTTTTACAAAAAAAATGCATTGTTGTTTCTAAGCCAGCCAGAGTTGGATTCTTTGTATTCGACGATTGCTAACAAAGTTAATAAAGAAAAGCAGAAACTGAATCCGCTATATGTTGAGGATTTGTTTGGAGATGAAGAAAGTGACACTACCGCCTCGGATGATTTTGCAAATTGGGATGAAAAGTACCAGAATCTGGACACACGTGAATTCTATACCAATGACGACAGTACCGTATTGGTGATGAAAATATTTCCATCCGGGTCAAACTCAAATTTGAATTATATCCGCAAAATGCTCAATGAAGTTACTCACATCGTGGACGGCATGAACTATAAAAAGTATGCTCCGGATATGGCTATTTATTATGGGGGCAATTTTAAGAACCGGCTGGATGAATATAATGTCATCAAAAAAGACATTATGGGAACTGCTCTTTACGGTTTTATCGGTGTTTTTCTGCTAATCGTCATTTATTTTCGTCAACTCATCGGTGCTTTGCTCATTTCGATTGTTTTACTTCTTTCTTTGGCCTGGACTTTTGGGTTAACCTATATTGTCATTGGTGAGTTAAATACCATTACCGGTTTTTTATTCGTGATTTTATTTGGTATGGGTATCGATTATGGTATTCATGCATTTGCTCGCTTTTCCGAAAGCCGGCGATCCGGCCTGAGCTTTGATGAGTCCATTGAAAAACTGGTTTGTCAGACGGGCAAAGCGTTAACGACAACTGCAGTAACTACCTCAGCGGCATTCTTCTCTCTGATGCTTATGGATTTTAAAGGATTTTCGGATTTGGGTTTTATTGCCGGTGTGGGCATTTTGTTTGCTTTGTTTGCTATGGTTATGGTGCTGCCGTCTTTCATTACGTTGTTTGATAAGTTAAAATTATTAAAAATTAAACCAGTCCCCCACAAATCTGTCCATTTTAAACAGCAGGAATTTCGATTTTCGAAAACAATTTTGCTTATTTCAGGTTTTCTGACGTTGTTGGCAATTTATTGGATTCCCCATATCAAATTTGAATATGATTTTACGAATTTGCGCGCGATTACCCCTGAACGTAAGATTGTTAATGAGAAAACAAAGGATGTTTTTAAGCTTTCGGAATCTCCGGCAGTCGTTCTTGCAAAGAGTGATGCCGAAATAGATGAAATTGTTGAGGCAATAAAAGGTGTTATAGAAACAGACACGTTAACGCCGACGATTAAAACCGTACGCTCGGTTTTTTCCCTGGTGCCCACCGATCAACAAGAGCGGCTTGAAAAGATTCGAAAGATCAGACATTTGGTGAAAACAGAAGCTGACGGTGTCGTAAAAGGTAAAGACAAAGAAAAATTGGATGAATTAAAAGGATATCTGCAAGTGGATAAACCGTTTACCTGGGCGCAGTTCCCCGAAAAAGATAAACGGCAGTTTCTGAATAAAAAAGGCCAGGTGGGTAAATTTGTTTTTATCTATCCCAGCGTAGCTTTGAGAGACGGGCGAAATGCCATCGATTTTCGTAATGATGTAGAAACCATTACGACGAAAAACGGAAAAGTCTTTCATGCTTCAAGTTCAAATGTTATTCTTGCTGATATGCTAATCATAATGATTAAAGAAGGTCGTATTGCTATCATTTTGACCTTTTTGGTTGTGTTTTTAATTGTGTTTATTGACTTTCGCAGTTTAAAAGCAGCTTTATTTGTTTTATCTCCTTTAGTGATTGGCATGTTATGGATGGGGCTGGTCATGTATTTTAGTGGGATGAAATTAAACTTTTTCAATATTGTTGTGATACCGAGTGTTATTGGTATCGGCGTAGACAATGGTGTTCATATTTACCATCGCTATCTGGAAGAAGGGAAAGGTTCATTACTTTTTGTGTTAAAAAATACGGGTTTGGCAATTTTGATGACGACATTAACAACCATCGTCGGCTATTCCGGATTAATTATGGCTCGACATCCCGGATTAAATTCTATCGGTGATCTTGCTGTCATCGGAATAACGTCAACATTTTTAACGGCCATCATCGTTCTACCGGCGCTGTTACAATTTATAGAGAAAAAAACGAATTGATGGAAGTGCTGCCTATGTGAGTGGGTAGAAAAATGTTTTTGTATTCATTGTAAAAAGTTTCCGGTGCTGCCGGAAGTGAAATAAGGTATTTTTTGCTCTAATTAAATGAAGGAGAAATAATGCTGCGCATGGAAAATAGGATGAATAAAGGAATATTCAGTTATAACATCGAATTTAGTTTGATTTTCTTCTTTTTGTTGTTTTCAACTGTTTTTGCCGGCGGCAATTATGACACACCGCAGGAAGCCGTTAATTATTATGTTCAGGAATGGCAGCAAATTTCTCAAAATGATACGCTGGCTGGTTCGGTTCGTCAGGAAAAATTGTCGGATGTTCTAGAGGATATGTTTTATTTTAGCCGATTAGCACCGCAATTAGTGCAGAAAACCTGGCCCAAATTAACCTCTTATGAACAGAAGCAATTTATCAAAGCGTTGAAGATATCCATTTTGCATAAAATAACGGCTGTATTGGGTGCCGGTGAACCAGGTGCAAATTTCGTGTTCGCATTGAAAAATGCCGATGTCAAAGAAAATTTTGCCAATTTGGACTATGAGTTAAGAATGGGAACTACGAGAAAAAATGTAAAAGTCTATCTGTTGAAAAGCCCGGAAAAGGTTTGGAAAGTGAGTAACCTGAAAATTGGAAAAATCAGTATTTTAAGATATTATTATACGTTCTGTAATGATTTATTGGAAAAATATTCATTTCCTTATTTGGTTGGCGAACTCGGTGAATACGGTTATGTTGTTATGGAAGATTTCGAAAGCAGCGATGTCGATACATTACCGCATGGCTGGGGTTGGAAGAAAAAGGATAATGAAAAACATAAACCTTACCGGGTAAAAGAAGAAAATGGCAACAAGTATCTGGCAGCCACAGACGAAGGTGAATCTGTTATTATCGGTAAAGATAAGAAATGGAACATAAAGAAATATCCTTACATTTCTTTCCGATGGCGTGTACATAAAATTCCTGAAGGTGGAGATGAGCGCTTTAATAAAACGGTTGATAGTGCCGCTGGAATTTATTTGGTTTATAAAAAGAAACTGGGTCTCATTCCTGCGTCAGTAAAATTTGTCTGGAGCTCTACCTTACCTGTGGGTTCCGCAATGCGACGCAGCGGTATTGGACGGCCGTGGATGGTGGTTGTCGCAACGGGGAAAGAGCATTTAGGTGAATGGCATACTTTTGTTTTTAATGCCTATGAAACCTACAAAAAAACATTTGGGGGTGAGCCGCCGGATACGGCGCTTGGTATCGGAATTCTATCAGATGCCAATTCGACGAAATCCAAGGCCTATGCAGATTACGATGATATCAGAGTGTTAAAAAATGCAAATGCTGATTCAGGGGTTAAAAAAATTCTCAAGGCGGAATAAAAAAACATGAAAGGTGGAGAATGCTAAGAAAAATGATGTTCACGTGTCTCGCGCTTAGTAGTATCTTATTGACGTCTGTTTTCGGTCAGCAGCCTAAGAAATTAATTCTTAACCTCAAGCAATGTGAAAAACTCGCTTTTGAAAACAACCAGATAATCAAGAATGCAGAGTTGGATTTAGAATTTTCCCGCGCTCGAAAAACACAGGCATCACACGCGAGAATTCTTCCTAAAATGGAACTAAAAAATATTTGGGGACCTTCTCCGAGAGCTCGAGGCGTTTTTACAAAAACCGGTGTTCTTACTTCCCCGGACACGTCAACGGGGATTTCTGATCTGCGGTATTTTACTGAGGTTGAATTTAACCTGGTACAGCCGATTTTTACATTTGGTAAACTGAGTGGGTTAAACCACGCTGCCGGCTTTGGCGTCGAGGCCGACGAAGCGAATATTCGTGCAAAACGAGCAGATGTTCAATTAAAGGTAAGACAGTTGTATTGGGGCGTCATTTTGGGTAAAGAACTCCTAGTTGTGGTAGAAGATGCCATAAATGAGGTGAATAAAGCCGCGCAAAAATTACAGCATAAGTTCGATGAGGGTTCGGAAGATGTCACCCAAAATGATTTATTTAAGTTGCAAATATTTAAATATGATATCAATAAAAGGCATCGGGAAGTCCTGGGAAAAATTGAGATGGCGCGGGAGACCTTACGAATGGTTCTTGGTCTTCAGAAAAATGTAGATTTTGACCTGGATACGAAATATCTGGACCCAATTGATGCGAGGATTGACAGTTTGCCCGTTTATCTTGAGTTGGCTCTGCAAGATCGTCCGGAGCTTTATCAGTTGAGGGCAGGCGTTAATGCCAGACGAGCTTTGATCGGTGTATCAAAAAGTGATTATTTCCCGCAGTTTTTTTTCGCCGGACAGGTAAAATATAATTTTGCTAAAGACAGGTTTGATCCTAACAATCCGTTTGTTTACAATATAACGAATTTTTTTCGGCCCGGTTTCCTTTTAGGATTGAACATGAATTTAAATTTTGTCCAAACCAGGGATAAAGTACGGCTTGCGCAAGCAGAATATCAAAAGCTGGCACAAAAGGAAACTTTGCTGAAGGATGGGATTAAATTGCAGGTCAGGCAAGCCTATCTGGACCTTTTGCAGGCCCAAAAAAACATGCGTGAGAGCCGGCGTGCTTTAAAAGCCAGTGAGAGTTGGCTGCGTTCCGTGGCCATGACTTTCGATGTCGGTATTGCCGAGGTCAAAGAGTTTATCGATGCCTTTAAGGCCAACAGTACGATGAAAGGTGATCATCTGCAAAACATTTTTAAGTTTAACACGTCGGTTGCGAAACTGAGCAGTGCTATTGGTCGTGATCTTACAAATTAATATTTGTTTTAATCAATGAGGAGTCGTATAAAATGAAACAAAATATCCACAAAAGGTTGTTCCTGTTTATCATCATTGCCGTTATGATGGGGCAATTCGTGCCGTTGGTTGCCAGTGATTCTCCGGTGGATATCATAAAGGCCCGGAATCAAACCGTAGAGAAAATCGTGAAAGCTGCCGGTGATAATGTCGACCAGGCAACAAGAGAAAAGTTGAAAGACGTTATTAATGGCCTCATGGATTTTAAAGAACTGTCTCGATTGGCGCTTGGTAAATATTGGGCTAAGCGCACTGAGCAGGAAAAAGCCGATTTTGTACATGTGTTCCAACAGCTCATTCGTAATTCTTCCGTAAAGAAACTGGAAATTTATAAAGCGGATCGTGTGGAGTATGATGCGCCGGTGATAAGCGGTGATAAAGCAACGGTGACCACGATTGCCTACAAAGGACGCAAGGATGTTGAAATCGTTTATAAAATGCATAAAGTAAATGGTGCGTGGAAAGCGTATGACATGGTGATTGACGGCGTCAGTACAGCACGCAATTATAGGGATTCTTTTTATAAGCAAATTACTAAATCATCTTATAAAGAAATGTATGATAAGCTTGTGCGGAGATTAAAAGAAGAATAATCATCGTTTCCAGTAATAATGAGTCGCGAAGGGTTGAACAGGACTTCCGAATTCGGAATTTTTTCAACCCTTTTATTTGCTTTTAGGTCTATATTTTGTTAGATTAACGTAATTTATGTGAACTTGTGCCGGGGCTTGTTTTGGACAACAAAATAAGTGACGTAGAACGACTGCGAATTCAACAGCTTTTGCGTTTTGAAAATGAATTGTGGCAGAAAGGCTGTAAATATATTGCCGGTGTCGATGAAGCCGGCCGAGGGCCTTTAGCAGGTCCGGTGGTGGCAGCGGCTGTGGTTTATGGCACGTTGCCGACGATTCCAATGGTAAACGATTCGAAAAAAGTGACAAAAAGAAATCGGGAATGGCTATTTTGTGAGATTACCAAAAGAGCCTTTGCCACGAGTGTTGGTATTGCCACGGTGGAGGAAATAGACCGGATCAATATTTATCATGCATCCATTCTGGCCATGAATCGTGCTGTTGAAAATTTAAATATGCAACCTGAACATCTTCTCGTCGATGGCAATGCTTTCAAACATTCGGAAATACCTTTCACAACCATTGTCAAAGGGGATGCTCTGAGCTACTCCATCGCTTCGGCTTCAATTTTAGCAAAAGTCACGCGGGATCGGTTGATGGCGGAATATGATCGGGGATATCCAATGTATGGTTTTGCAAAACACAAAGGTTACGCCACAACGCAGCATTTGGACGCCATAGAAAAATACGGCTACTGCGAACTGCATCGTCGTTCCTTTAATCCAAAGCGGTTTCAATTAAAACTGGATTTAAATGAAAACGTCATCTAAGGAAATAGGAAACGTTGGTGAGCAGGTAGCTGCAAAATATTTGCAAAACCGGAAGTACAAGATTTTGGAGAGAAATTACCGTTGGGCACATGGTGAAATCGATATTATTGCAGAAAAGAATGCTGCGTTAATATTTGTCGAAGTGAAAACGGCTACGCAAAAAGGTTTCGGGTCACCCGAAACCTGGGTCGACGAACATAAGCAGCGGCAGATCGGGAATACGGCTCAGCAGTATCTTTTTGAAAATGAAATCGATGACAGGGATTGCCGGTTCGATGTCATCGCCGTGACCGCTACACAAGGAGAATGGCGGGTCAAACATATTAGAAATGCATTTTGGTTGTAAAATAAGATAAGATACATGGAACTTAAAAATAAAACAGCTGTTGTAACGGGTGCCGGTAAAGGCATCGGGCGGGCAACTGCACTTGAACTGGCAAAAGCCGGTGTAAATTTAACCATTGTTTCCCGCACGATGGCGGATTTGCAAAGTTTAGCCCGGGAATGTGGCAATTTGGGGAGAAAAGTGCTGCCCATTTCTGCGGATGTTACCCGTGAAAGCAAAGTTAAAGAGGTCGTGACAAGTACGGCTAAACATTTTGGCAATATCGATATTTTGGTCAACAATGCCGGAATCGGACGGTTTGGCCGCGTAGAGGAGCTTTCTACCCAGGATTGGGACGCGATGTTTGAGCTTAATCTACGCAGTATGTTTCTCTTTACTCGGGAAGCTCTTCCGTATTTAAAGAGGAAAGAAGAGAGTTTTGTGGTAAATGTTGCTTCATTAGCAGGTAAGAATGCATTTGTTGGTGGCGCCGGTTATGCAGCTACCAAGTGGGGCGTCATGGCATTTTCAAAGTGTTTGCTGTTGGAGGAAAGAGCTGCCGGTGTGCGTGTGCTTGCGGTATGTCCTGGTTCCGTGGCCACAAAATTCTTTAATCATCCGTCGCTGCCTAAACCGGATAGAACAAAAATATTGCAGCCGGAAGACGTGGCGCAAAGTATTGTTCATGCTATTCGGTTGCCGCAAAGGGCCATGCTAAGTGAGTTGGAAATCAGGCCCACAAATCCATGAGCCGATTTCCTGTAAAATGACCAATAAAAAGAATGTTCAAATATTAAAAGTCCATTATCATGCCTGTTGGTGATAAATACAACCGTTGCATAAAAGATTTGCGCATTTCGGTGACGGATCGCTGCAATTTCCGCTGTCACTACTGTATGCCGGAAGATATATTCGGGCATAAATACCAGTTTCTCAACCGGGATAAAATTCTTACCTTCGAGGAAATTACCAGCTTAGCAAAGTTGTTCGCATCTTTAGGTGTGACAAAATTGAGACTAACCGGCGGAGAGCCGCTTTTGCGTCATGAATTGTACAAACTCATCACCAAGCTAAATGAAATCGATGGTATTGAGGATATTGCTTTAACCACGAACGGTTACTTGTTGGAAAAGTATGGTGCGAGAATAAAAGAGGCCGGATTAAAGAGGCTTACCATTAGTCTGGATACGCTCAATCCTGATTTGTTTCCAAAATTAGCCGGGAAACATTTGAGCTTGGAACATGTTATTCAGGGTATTGAGTACGCAATGACGCTCGGATTCTCAGTGATTAAACTTAACTCGGTTATTCAGAAAAATGTCAATGAAAATGAAATTCTGGATTTGCTGAATTTTGCCACATCACGCAGTCTCATTATTCGTTTCATTGAATATATGGACGTAGGTAATCTCAACGGTTGGAAAATGGATGAAGTGGTGACGGCAGCGGAGATAATCAGTAAGTTATCCTCAAAACATAACATAGAGGCGGTGGGAAAAAATTACTGGGGCGAAGTCGCAAATCGCTATCGTTTTCGCGACGGCAGCGGGGAGTTTGGCATTATCGCGTCTGTGACTCAACCATTTTGCGGTAGCTGCACGCGCGCAAGGATTTCTGCCGATGGTAAATTATTTACCTGTCTTTTCGGCAGTGAAGGCAAGGATTTAAAAACTCTGATTCGTTCCGGTACCACGGATGAGGAACTGTTAAGGATTCTCCGTTCGGTTTGGGAAAAAAGAGGCGATCGATATTCAGAAGAAAGAGCTCATTCCGGTAAGAATAACGTAAAAAAAGTAGAAATGTACCAAATAGGTGGATAAAGCATTTGTTTTGTATGTAAATGTTGATTTTAAAAAGAGGGTGTTATGGTAACAATAACCGATAATGCAAAAAATAAATTTATTGCAATCTTAACTGAAGAAGAACGCAAAGGGCAGGGTATTCGGATAACAGCCCAAAGAGGGATGTCACCCTTTTCTGTTGATTTTGGGTTGTCTTTTGTGGAGCCGGGTCAGGAGAGTGAAGCAGATAAAGTCATTGATGTTGGTTTCTTCAAAGTATTTATCGATCCGCAAAGCGCCCCTTTGTTGGATGGCGCCATGGTCGACTATGTCTCCGGTCTGAATGAAAGTGGTTTTAAAATCACAAACCCAAAGACCGCGCCACCGCCGACTCCCGCCGGACCTCTTGCTGAAAAAGTCCAACAGATCATCGACTCACAAGTCAATCCACAAATTGGGTCACACGGCGGTTTTATCTCTTTGGTGGACGTCAAAGAGGATGTTGCGTACCTGCGTTTTGGTGGCGGCTGTCAGGGGTGCGGCATGGTTGACGTCACGTTGAAGCAGGGCGTTGAAGTGATGCTGAAACAGGCGATCCCTGAGCTAAAGGGCGTCATGGATATCACCGACCACGCCGGTGGAAATAATCCCTACTACGAGTCTGCAAAATAGACTGTACAAAAACAGGGAAGCCGCCAACTTCATTTCATTTGACGGCTTCCCTGTTTTTTGAATTAGATAAGGAATAAACTCTGACGGGTTTTAATCCCTGTCAGAGTTAGACAGAGTTATCTGACGAGTGTCATCTTCATGACTTTCCTGAAGTTTCCTGCCTTAATCCGGTAAAAATAAACCCCGCTTGAAACATTATTCCCGTTTCTATCCTGAGCATTCCAATGTACGGTTTGAAAGCCGGCTCCGAACTCGGAATTGACCAATGTCTGTATTTCCTGTCCCAACATATTATAAATTTTAATTGAGACAAAGGATTTACTCGGAACATGAAAACTAATCGTCGTTTCCGGATTGAACGGATTAGGATAGTTTTGTTCCAGAGAGAACGTTTCAGGTACCGTTGCAGCATTGGATTGGTCGTTTACGGACGTTGCCAAATTGTAAAAAAGGACCTGAATCGAACTTGCAAGCAGTTCACCGGTGCTGGTCAGGGTTCCCTGAACATCCACGACGGCGCCAGAGGAAATAACCGAGGCGTCCAACGGTGCGTTGAAAGAGCCGACGATAAGGGTGTTCGCATCCACAAGTACGGTTGTGTTGACCAACGTGAATTGCGTTGCCTTGGTACTGGCCAATGCAGGGGACTGATGTTCGGCTTTCCCCGGACTGCTGCCGCCCGTGTTTTCTACGGTACCTTGCACGCTTGCCGCTTCTTCTAATTTTAATTTGAGGACAATTAGCTGTCCCTCTGCATTTGTTTCTGCTTGCACTTCAATAAGGTCGCCCACCGTCAGGGCAATAGCTGCAACCTGAACCGTGTCTTCTTTATTAAAATATTGTGTGTCTGAATTTAGAAATAGCACGGATTCTCCCACGACAAGAGTATCACCGGATACCCTGGTTACGCTACCCTCTATTTCTGTAAAACCATCTGACTGATCTCTGAGCCTGATGCGTAAAGCCAGATTTGTACCATCCGGCATCTGCTTGCCTTTCACTGCGGCCAGGTCACCCGGCTGTAAATCTGAAAAGACAATATGTTCTTCAAGCGCATTTAAGATGATCGATTTTTCAGTGACGGTAAATGTTAAGCCTCCAAGGCTCATTTTGCCATCCCACAGACTATCGATGGCTGCTGCCACGGAAACTTCCTCGCCGCCACGTTCTTTCATTCTCACTTCTTCTGCGAATAGACTTCCATCTAAATTGACAACGGCTCTTATTTTCACCAGCATATCAACTTGTAAATCGCTAAACAGAATGGGATTTTTATCAGCGTCTAATATTTGTGACGTCGAATCCACAGAAAAGACAGCACTTAAAACGGTAATCGTGTTAGCTGTTAGAGCTTCGATACGGCCTTTTTGTTTAATGCGTTCCGATTTTTCTTTCTTGACTTTTATTCGTAACGCCAAAAGTGTACCGTCTGCAAAACGAATAGCTCTTATTTCCACTTCCTGGTCAATTTGAATTGCACTGAAGTCAATGGGCTGTTTTTCGCCATCTAAGAAGACGGTGGTTGAATCAACATTGAAAATAATGCCGTTAACGGTCACCGTTCTGTCGCCAACCTCCTCAACGTTACCGTGCTCCTCGACTTCGGTGCCGGCCGTTTCTTTCAGTTTGATTTTTACGGCCCAGAGCAATCCATCAGATCGATATTCCCCTTTTATTTCAACGAGTGCCCCCACTTGTAAAGCTGCCCGACCAATTTCCAGATGATCCTCACCATTGAATTCCGTTTCGCTGTCCAGCAGAAAATCGAAACCGCCCACTGAAATTTTTCGATCCTTTAAGGAATCAACAGGGCCGGCAATGGTGAAATCTTCACGTCTATCCTCATTTTCGTCAACTTTAATTCGTTCAGCCAGTAGTGTTCCATCTTCCTGGTAACTGCCTTTCACGCCGACAAAAAGACCGGTAGACAAACTATCGAATGTGGTTTGTCGCTCATGACGACCGCGAAATTCAGTATTTGCATCTACCAGAAAGTGCAATCCGTCTACGACCAGACTTGCAGAGTCCAGCTCTGTGATGACGCCTTCAACTTCGACTTCACCTTCAACAGCGTCTTTGATTTTTGCTTCGATCCGTTTTGCCAGGAGACGCCCATCTTCCATGTGAATCGCTCTTACGTCTATTTCCATCCCCACAAACAGATCCGCAAATGTTAAGGTCTGCTCTTCATCGCCGCTAATTTCAGTTCTGTCGCCAACCAGAATCCAGACGTCATGCACCAAAAGTTGATTCCCATTGATGTCGCTAATTCGCCCTTCCACATGCAGTTCTCTGCCGGTTCCAGGTGGTGGTGGCGTTCCGTTAGCGGCGCCGATGGTAAGTGGAATTCTGGCATTGAACTCGTTATCTGCCTGGTCATTGATTTCTATTTTTAATTGCCAAAGAGAAATAGCAGGGTCGGTCGAGTCAAGTGCAACCGATGCCGTATAAGAACCGTCAAAATTGTTGCTGAAATGACCTTCAAGACCCGGGCCCTCTGGCTCGGGTTTAAGACGGAATCCCATCTCATCGATGGCAGTGAAGTCAATATCCGGTCGTACAACGCGGATATACAGCGTGTCAGTACGTTCGAAGGCTAAGTCAGTGGTACTGAAATCACGGTTTTTTGAAAGTGAGAACGCCGCTTCTTGTCCGATAGCTGGGATACTTAAGGCCAGCATGAGTAAGAGTGCGGTCCAACTCACTTTATGAGAGTAAAGTAACTGTTTCATAATGTTACCTCTTGAGTTTAGTGATTCATAAAAATGTTTAAATCACTAAGGTTTGACAGGTATTCAGCAACTACACAAATCTTAGATAAAGAATTTGGTTTAGCAGCCCCGCTGTCTTATCCGGTGTTTCTGGACTTAGATGGAAGCTTTGCGTCTTATCTTTTCAGATAGTTTGCCCTTCAACCAAAGTGATTAAACGTTCAGTTGATTTTCTATATCGACGAAGTGTTACAAAACTTAAACATAATTTTTTAAAAAGTTAAAATTATGTTTCTAATTAAGTTAGACGTGAAAAAAATGCACACTGTTGTGCAAATAATGCACATCATTTTAAACGTACCTGTTTGTTTGTAAAATTTAATCACTCATTCATTTCAGTTCAAAGTGAGTCATTTAGAACATTACAGATGCTATGGCATAGTGTTTGTGTTTGGGTGAAAAAAAATAAAGGTATGATTATGGAGAAAGTACTGATTGTAGATGATGATAAAGATTTTGCTGAAATGGCGAAACTGGTTTTAGGAAATTCTAACTATCTTGTTACCATGGTAAGCGAGATAAACTCGGCATTTAAAATGATATCGAGAAACAGTTACGATATGATTGTGAGCAATTATCGTCTCCCGCATTGTGCAGCGGTCATTACCGCCGCAAGAATACATAACCCTCATTGCAGATATGTTCTGTTAAATGAGGCGGGAATGATCATCAGCCGTGCATCTTAATCTGATTTGGTCACAAACAGGAATGAATCTCATGGATCTATTTCCGGATAATCCGTTCTTTTCGTCAATTGCGTGTGCCATTCATCTGTGGCTTTAATTTATTGAATCATGATATGCAGGTGCTTATGTGCCTCCCTTAGAGCTCCTTCTACGGTAGCCGGACTGTCTCCTTTCGCAAAAATAAAGCCGAGATAACGGTTTCCTTCCGGTAGTGGAACAACCTCACGGGAAATTGGAATACTCATGATGATGTTCTGGACGCCGGAAATCATTTTTGCTTCATCCACTCCTTCAACGCTTTGTAACACCCCTTTCTGGGGGATCGGAATCATCATTACACCTGACGCAAATTTTTCCCGTTGAACGTCGGAAATATCTTCACCGATTGTCTGCCTGAGTATAAGCTCTTCCAGAGACATCCCATTTGCAAATGTCAGCGTTTGCGAGCAGTACCCTCCGATGGAACGTCCTGCAATTTCGATGATCCAAACGCCTTTTTCATTCAATCGAAGTTCAGCATGAACCGGGCCGTTTTTTAACCCGATAGCTTTGCAGGTTTTGTCGACGCAAGCGATGATGGATTTCTGCAGCAATTTTGAGTGGCGGGACGGGGTGACGTAAATGGTTTCTTCGAAATACGGGCCTTCCAGAGGGTCAGGTTTGTCGAAAATGGTTAACAATTTCAGCTTGCCGTCTGTGAGAGTACCTTCAAAAGCAATTTCATCTCCGGGGATGAACGATTCCACTAAAAGCAAATCGCTGAGTTCACCTCCTTGCGCTTGAATATCCGGTGCTCTTAGAATGGATTTGATTCGATGAAATGCTTCGATGAATTCCTTCTCCGAATTTGCTCTGATAACTCCCCTGCTTGCGGAAAGGAAAACGGGTTTCAGGACACACGGATAGTTAACCCTACCGGCGTTCTCCTCAGGCTTGGCGTTTATTTGCAGCACTTGAAAGTCCGGAGACGGAAGCTCGGACTTTTTTAACATCGTGCGCAGCGTGTGTTTTTCTGTGACCGCTTTGCATGCAGTGATGGAATTGTACGGGAGGCCGAGTTCTTTGGCTGCGAGAGCGGCAAGCAGGATGGTTTCATCGTCCACCGGTAAAATAGCATCTAAAGGGAATGATCTTGAAAATTCTTTGATTTGTCTTACAGCCGTTTGGAGCTGTCTGAAATGCAGTGTTACGGTTTTTCCCGGGGTAAACGGCTGCAGAGCCTGCTGACGTTCAGAACCGATGACCGGCTCAATTGGCAGGTTTTGAGCGGCAGCTAAGAAAGCAGATGCCCGGTACGTCTTCGTTGGCATGAGGAGCAGGATGCGTTTGCGCCTGGTCATAAGTTTTACCAGAAATAGTCGGGAAGATTCGTGATAAAAAGGACTTGAATCGGGCCCATGACACTGAAAATAAGTGCCACTGCCACCGCCAGTTGTTTAAGAGCTGCGGGACTGAATTTTTTCCAAATTAGTTGTCGTTTTTTTCGCATGATGGTCGTTCAGGTAAAACAATGCCCGTGCGAAAGGTTCACACAGGCAAATAAAAGAGATTGGACGTTTCTCGCTAAATGGTCAGAGGTTCGTTTGGCTCCATGACCCGGCTGTTAAATCCTTTTGCTTTAACTTTTTCGACAAATTCTTCCGGATTGACATCGATGACGTCAAACGTCTTGTAATGCATAGGGATAACCATTTTCGGATTGAGAAATTCCGTAGCTTTTACGGCATCGTCGATGCCCATGGTGAAATTGTCGCCAATGGGTAACAACGCGACGTCGATGTTATTCATCTCTCCGATGAGTTTCATGTCGTAAAACAGACCGGTATCGCCTGCATGGTAGATGGTTTTATCTTCCACAGTCAAAAGCACGCCGGCAGGATTTCCCATATAGATGAATCCATCATCCGTTGCATAGGCGGAACCGTGGTGCGCAATGGTCAATTTGACCTGACCAAAGGGAAAGGTGTGTGACCCGCCGATATGCATGGGATGCGCCGTCAAGCCCTGATTTCCGCACCAGGTCGCGATCTCAAAGTTGGTAATTACCGTGGCATTGTTGTTTTTGGCAATTGTAACGGTGTCGCCAATATGGTCATTATGCCCGTGTGTTAAGATGATATAATCGCAGTGAACCTCTTCTGGTTTCACCGGCGCCAGGGGATTTCCTGTTAAAAAAGGGTCAATTAATATTTTGTGGCTACCGGTTTCCAGAAGGAAAGCTGAATGACTTAAATAATTTAGTTCTGCCATTTTATCCTCCCGTTATTTGTTTAATTATGATAGTAAACATCGCATAAGATTCCTAATTGCTGTTTTTCTGCTCTATGGTTTAATCAGATTCATGAATTCATCGCGCGTGGTTTGAATGTCCCGGAAAACACCTAACAATGTGCTGGATGTAACCACGGTATTTTGCTTTTCCACACCGCGCATCATCATGCACAGATGTTGTGCTTCCGTAACCACTGCAACGCCTTGTGGTTTTAAGTGATTCATCAATGTTTCTGCAATTTGATAGGTCATACGTTCCTGTACTTGCAACCGTCTGGCAAAGACTTCGACAACTCGGGGGATTTTACTCAAACCGATGACTTTTCCGTTCGGCATGTATGCTACATGGCATTTACCGTAAAACGGCAGCAGGTGATGTTCACATAACGAATAAAAATCGATATTTTTTACGATGACCATTTCATCGTATTTAACATCAAAAAGTGCTGAATTGATGACCGCATTGATATCCTGTTTGTAGCCCCGGGTAAGAAATTCGTAGGATTTTTCCACCCGGTAGGGTGTATTCTTGAGACCGTCTCTTTCAGGGTCTTCTCCTATTTTTAGCAGTAGGTTTTTGATTAAAGTTTGCATTTATATGATTTCTTATAAGTTAGTTAATTATATTGTGTTTATTGTTGCATCGATTTTGGGTGCAAACAACTTACCCTGATGCGTGTGTCGTTTCTTCAGCTTCCGCTGTATCGCGTAGATAATCTTGGCACCTTCGTTGCACCATTGCGGTTCAATGAGAAGTTTTTCGGGGGCATCGCCATAAAGTCTCTCGATGATAAAATCCGGATTCAAACGTTCCAAGAAATTACAAACCAGTTCGATCCATTCATCGAAGGTATAAACATGGAATGGCTTCAGCGCATATTGCCGGGCCAGTTCCGTATAGCGAACAATGTGCAGATTGTGAATTTTAACGAAGTCTATGGGTAGTTTCGAAACCTCATCGGCGGTATGCAACATCTGCTCTTCGGTTTCATTGGGGAAGCCCAAAATGACATGGGCACAAATGTATATTCCGCGGTTTGCTGTTCGTTGAATGGCGTCAATGGTACATGCAAAATCATGGCCGCGATTGATGAGGCGCAGGGTTTCATCAAAAACCGACTCGATACCGAATTCCAGTGTGACAAAATAGTTTCGGGCTAATTCTTCAAGATAGGCGAGTTTGTGTTCTTCAATACAGTCTGGTCGCGTACCGATAGAGATCCCGACTATCTCCGGGTGGTCCAGAGCTTGTTCGTAAAGTTTTTTCAGGTGGTTTAAGTTTGCGTAAGTGTTTGTGTACGGCTGGAAATAAGCAATGAATGCTCTGGCATTTGTGCGAGTTTTCAGAAGATTAATGCCAGTGTGAATTTGTTCTTTAATAGGAATACGTGCGCGTGCGGCTTCGGGTGTGTAACTGTCGATGTTGCAATAAGTACAACCGCCGGTCGTAAGACTGCCGTCGCGGTTGGGGCAGGTAAACCCGGCATTTACCGGCACTTTATGTACACGCCTACCGAATTTATTTTGTAAAAATGTACTGTATGCATGGTAGCCGATTTCAGAAAAAGTTGGCATTATTTACACGGTTTTAGATTGCTTTTACAACAGCTTCAGCAAATTCTTTTGCTGCATTTGCCCCTGTACTTGTGATGATGTTGCTGTCTATTTCAAGTTTTCTCCCGGTATATTGAGCCCCCTGAACTTTAAGTTTTTCATAAATAGCAACATGCCCGGTGACTCTTTTGTCTTTCAGAAGTCCGACGACGGCAAGTGTAACCACAGCATGTGAACTGGCTGCCACGAGTTTTTCTTTTTTGAAAGCAGATGTTGCAATGTTGTGAGCTTTTACATCATGCCAGTATTGGCTGGCACCGGTACCGCCTATAAATACGACGGCGTCGTAATCATCCGGATTGACGTCATCGATGAGCATGTCCGGTTGAACCGTCATGCCTTGTGACCCGTACGCATCATCTTTTTGAACGGTGGATGCAACCGTAATTTTCACATCGTTTTCTTCAAGTTTCTTTCTGGTCGCCGTGTATTCTTCATCGCGAAAATTGTTATGCGCGATTACCATTAAGACTGATTTGGACATTCTTTGTCCCCTTTCCAATAATATTTTATTCGCCAGATTTTAAGATTAATCGTTCAACAGGTTTATTCCGAACCATGTGACTTTCAATGATTTCCGCTATGTCGCCAGTTGTTATATTTTCGTACCATACTCCTTCCGGGTACACCACCATAACCGCACCGTTTTCACAAGGTCCGAGGCAGCCACAGCCGGTAACTTTGACATCGTCGAGCAAGCCGCGCTTTTCGGCTTCATCTTTAAAAATCGCCAGAAGTTCATTGGAGTTTTTCTGGCCGCATGAAGGTTTAGCGAAGGGCGGCCTGGTATTCGTGCAAACAAAAAAATGATGTCTTAATTTTTGCATATTATTTGTTAAATGTCATTCCGGCTTTGCTCTCAACCGCTTTTATTTTTCCGTCAAATGTTAAAGAACTATCTTTTACATCATCTATTTTTATTTGTGTGACAACCCGATCGAAATCTTCGCGCACGGCTTCATGACATTTCTTCAGCACCGGCATGACCTCCTGCCATTCGCCGCGGATAAGTGTTGCCATGGGCGTTAATTTATAGTCCAACCCGCTTTCGTGAATAATTTTAATCGCCTTGGAAATGGGTTCGGCTAAATGAGATTCTTCGCTCAGCGGTAAAATGCTCACTAAAACCATCATAGAATTGTCATCCTCCTGATCTAAATATAAGATTAAAATAGCAATTTACATCTTAGATGTTTTTGGAATTACACCTTCAACCCAGGCCTGACCGTCGGCGAAGTATTCCTTTTTCCAGACCGGGACAGTTTCTTTTAGAATGTCGATTGCAAAATGACAGGCTTCAAAAGCATCCTTGCGGTGCGGTGTAGCCACAGCGATGAGGACGCTGATGTCACCCAATTTAAGATGTCCGGTTCGATGGACGATTGCCATTTTGCTCACCGGCCATTTTTCGTGTGTCTGTTCAACAATTTCCTGCATCTTCTTTCGAGCCATCTCAGGATAAGCTTCGTAATCCATTTCGATGACCTCCTTGCCTTCAGCATGATTGCGGACCCGCCCTAAAAATAAAACAACCGCGCCGGTCCCCTGGTCATCGAGCTGATGTAATGTTTTTTCGATATCGATTTTTTCTGATGTTAACGCAACCATCTGTCTTAACCCCCGCTGATGGGCGGCAGCAAACCAACTTCCACGCCATCTTTTAACGGAACGTTCTTTTTAACATATTCGTTGTTTAAAGCAAAACTAACGGAATTAAGATGTTGCTGAATTTGTGGAAATTTGCTTTTCAGAAGGTTGCTGAGATCTTCAATGCAACTTCCTTCGCTCATTTCTATTTCGGTTTCATCGGTGTTTGTCAGTTCCCGCAATTGGCCAAAAAATTTAATTTGAATTTTCATGACAGTTAGTTTAAAGAAGGATCCTTTGGTACAAATTTTACGTGCCTTGCGATTCTAATTGCCTGTAGCTGCGCGTTGATCAGCGATTTCAGTTGCAGGTAACGTGACTCCAAAGAGTCGAATTCAAGTAATTCCTGTTTTTCAGTTGTGGAAAAATCCAATATTGCTGCAATCTGATTGATGATGGATTCCAGAGAATATTTCTGGATTGAGATAATTTCGTGACTGTTCTCAACGCCAACCTCTGTGAGATATTTTTTCACAAGTTGAATGAATGCCTTCGCCTCTTCCTCTTCATTCATTTCGCTGGGGTCGATTTTACGTTCTGAAAGATATTCAACCTGTGCGATGCGGTACGGTTCATCCTGGATGAAATTCTTGATTTTTATTTTGCTCAGACCATACAACATGATATTATATTTTCCGTCTGTGAGTTTTTCACACTGTTCGATTTTGCCGACACAGGCGATCTCATGAACCTCGGGTGTACCAAAATAGTTGTTTTCCCATCCCTCTTTTAGCAGTACAACACCGATGAGTTGATTGTGCTCTTCAGATTGTTCGATCATTTTCCGGTAGCGGGGTTCAAAAACATGCAGTGGCAAGAATGTTTTTGGAAAGAACACCACATTGGGAAGCGGAAAAATTGGGATGTTGCGTAATGTTAACTTGTTTTTTGACACGGTTCTTTCCAGCTATTCTTAAATGAATGTTTCGTACCTTTGGCGCTGTTTTGAGCCATAATTTGTGTAATGGCCCATTCCGCGTGCACGGCAATCAAAGGGTCTTCATATTCAGCTAATTCCTGCAGGATTGGCAAATAGGCTTCGTTGCTTGAATTCCCCATTGCAACCGCGACATTTCTTACAAGTCCGGTATATTTGCTCCGTTTTACGGGACTATTTTTGAATGTCTGACGAAACGCCTCCACGCTTAATTGAGCCAACCCCGACAGTTCCGGATTTACGAAATTCTCACGCGGCTGGAATGCCGGGTCATCGGTGACCGATGCTTGGCGATTCCACGGGCAGACATCCTGGCAGATGTCACACCCGAACAAATGATTTCCCATTTTCTTTCTGAGATTTTCCGGAATTTCATCACGGAGTTCAATGGTGAGGTACGAGATGCAGCGGTTGGAATCCAGCAGATAAGGTTCGAGCAAGGCATCCGTCGGGCATGCTTCAATACAACGGCTGCAAGAACCACATCGGTCAGGAACCGGGCGATCGTAGTCAAGTTTTATGTTCGTGATGATTTCACCTAAGAAAAACCAGGAACCATGTTGCTGATCGATAATACAGGTGTTTTTGCCAAACCAGCCGATGCCGGCATATTTGGCATAAACCCGGTCGATAACCGGCCCCGTATCTACGTAACACCTGGTGACAATTTCTTCTGAACTTTCTATCCGGATGAATTCGATTATTTCAAAGAGCTTTTTTTGCAAAATGTCATGATAATCGTCGCCCCAGGCATATCTGGAAATCCACCCACGGTTTGTATCATCTGATTCCACCGACAGAGGAAACGGCGTATGATAAATCTTCGCACAAACAATGACGGATTGCGCTTCCGGAACGATATTTTTTACCGACTGCTTCTGTTCAGCCTGACGTTCAAGATACGCCATTTTACCAGCGTACCCGGCTTCGATCCAATCCCGGTAAAAGGATAGTTCCGGTACGGGTTCAACAGGTGCAACACCGACCAAATCAAAACCGACGTCACTTGCTTTTTTCTTGATTCGTTGTGTAAATGACATACACTTTTGTAAACCCAACTATTTCCTGTATTGGATTCATTGGGTTTTAAACAACCCGTGGTTAACACTGCACAATATAGCTAATTGAGCGGTAAAGTTCAAGAATTAAATCGTATCTTAAAACCGATTTTTTATGAGTTTTGTAGAAGTTTTTTCTGTTGTATGCGAAATTCCCTCCTGATTTCTGCTTCGCGCCAGCGGCGTTTTTCATCTTCTGTTTCCGGAAATATTGGCGGCACCCGGGTCGGTTTTCGGTTTTCATCCAATGCCACAAAGGTCAGGTAGGCTGTGCTCGTATGTTTCCGTTCACCGGTATTTAGATTCTCTGAAAAAACCTTGGCGCCACATTCCATAGACGTGTGAAAGGCGCGGTTTACGGATGCTTTTATGATGATTAATTCTCCGACTTTGATGGGATAACTAAAATCAAGATTGTCCATAGAGGCGGTAACTACCGGTTTGCGGCAATGCCGATTGGCAGCTATTGCGCAGGCGATGTCTATCATGTGCATCACCTTGCCACCCAGAATGTTGCCAAGCGTATTGGCGTCATTTGGCAAAACAATTTCGACCATTTCAACGGCTGTCGCGGATACGGGTTTTTTCCCGTCACCAACTTTTGTCTTCTTACTCATCGTCGTGATTCCTGAATTCTATTTTGCACTAATTATTTTTATTAAAAAAAGAAGACTGATGCTAAAAGCCAGATAACGCAAGGTCATAAAAACGATTTTTTTTGTTTCAAAACCCGGTTCCAACACTGCTTGCTCAGGGTCTTTCGGATTGAAATAAACCGTTACCGGTTTGTTCGGTAAATAATTTTCCTGGATGAGTGACTGCACAGCTTTTCGGCTCATGGAAATTTGTTTGAAAGCATATTGTTCGGAAACGTGGCTTTGATTGTCCACCATGTATTGATATTTTACGTACGGCCGAAAGTCGGAGTTGCGCTCGGGATGTCCGTCAAATTTATCTTCAACGGCGCTTTCGATAATTTGCCCTTGTACGGCAGGCCAGTAAATGCTGTTTCTGTCCTTCCAGTATTGCGACAGCATTATCAAAAACAGTGCAAAAGACAACGCAAAAACAAGCCATAAAAAGATGATTAGCACGAGGATTTGAAAACAGATTAATGGTTAAAGTGAAAATTCCAGCCCTTCAGCTCCGGCAATGGAATTGTGGAAAAGTTTTTTAGCTTCGGTTTCCATGGAAGCAATTTTAGCATCATCGTGAATGGGATCGTGGTGGAATAAAACCAACTGTTTCGAATTGGCTGACTTTGCAGTTTGTGCAGCCATGGCAAAGGTGCTGTGGCCGAATCCCTGTTTTGGAAATCTCACGTCGGTGTATTCTTCAGGTTCGTATTGTGCATCATGAATGAGCAGATCCGTATTTTTTGCAAATTCAATAAGACGTGTATCGCCACCCACATAGCCTTCTGTGTCGGTTGCATAAACTATACTTTTACCGTTCAGTTCAACCCGAAATAAGTAGGAGCCCACTTTGGGGTGCGCATAGCTTCGCATAACCCGGATAATGACATCGTTCTGTGTCGTTTGTTGCACCTGATTTTGTGTGAAAATATCGGGATTTTGTGACGATCCATTCAGGATGAGAATATCATTTTCATGTAAATTGTGAATATTGATCTGAGAACTTAATTCGTCTAATCCAATGGGGCTGTACTGCGGCTCCATCGTATGCGTCAGGATTTGGTCGAGGTCCTGTGAAAATGATTTAGGACCATAAATGTTCAGCGTGCAGCCGGGTTTATACGCAGGTGCAAAAAAAGGAAAGCCCTGCAAGTGATCATTGTGTGTATGTGAAATCAATAATGAAATGTGAATAGAATCGTTGCGAAATTCGTTTAGCAATCGTTTCCCTAAATTGATAATCCCGGTTCCAGCGTCCAGAATGATAATATGATTTTTTATCCGCACCTCAACACAGGACGTATTGCCACCGTACTTGAGCGTACTGTTTCCGGGCACAGGGTAACTTCCCCGTACACCCCAAAGCCTTACAACAAAATCACGACCATTCATGGTTTTTCCTCACTGACCAACATCAAAGATGGTTTGAACTACCTTAAATAAATATCATATCCAGAGATGCTAAAGTACGCAAAAATTTTACAGCTGAGCCGGCAAAAAAACAAGCGTTAAATAAATACCTTCTCAGGAAGATAGGCAAAAAAGAAGCTAAAATCAAAAACCTGGTGGCTTCATACGGTTACAACTTTCAAGGCTGTTTTGCAGCGTTTTTTCTTCCTGGGCTTCTTTATC
>CAYVXE010000012.1:0-1485 GCA_964455375.1 uncultured Calditrichaceae bacterium | reverse complement strand
GGTTACAACTTTCAAGGCTGTTTTGCAGCGTTTTTTCTTCCTGGGCTTCTTTATCTTCCTGTTGAAAATTTTGTAAATACTAATAATTTTACGGCTTCGCGACATTGGGAATTTAGAACAAGGGTTTAACTTATTTTAAACACGCGTTTTAAAAGGCCTGGCCCGCCGTCCTGTTTTGCAGACACTTGTTTGATGACAGAATCAGTAATGTGCATAAACGCGCTGGAGACTTCTGATTCCGGGTCTGAAATTACAATGGGTTTGCCTTCATCGCTGCCAACCCGAACGGCTGTTTCGAGGGGAATTTCGCCTAAAAATGGTACGCCCATATTTTTTGCCATGGTTTTGCCGCCCCCGTGACCAAAAATGTCGTAATGTTTTCCCGTGTCCGGTGCAATGAAGTAGCTCATGTTTTCGACGACGCCGATAATAGGAACTTCCACTTTCTTAAACATATTAATGCCTTTTTTGGCATCGGCGAGAGCGACTTCCTGCGGTGTGCAAACGACGACTGCTCCTGTGAGCGCGATGGTTTGGGTTAATGTGAGCTGGGCGTCACCGGTTCCCGGCGGCATGTCGATAATCAAGTAATCCATTTCCCGCCAGTCTACATCCTGCAGGAACTGCTGAATCATTCTTCCAACCAGTGGGCCCCGCCAGATAATTGCGGCATCTCCCTGCGAAATAAATCCCACTGAAACCATTTCGATACCGTATTTTGTCAGCGGTGCAATTTTGTTATTACGAGTTCCCAATCGTTCATTGATCCCCATCATAATGGGGATGTTCGGGCCGTAGATGTCTGCATCCATCAAACCTACTTTGGCGCCGGTTTTAGCCAGTGAGACCGCTAAGTTTACCGAGACCGTGGTTTTCCCGACTCCTCCTTTACCGCTGGCGACGGCTATGGTATATTTTGCCTTTGGAAGCATTTTCGCCGGTTGTGGCGGCATTTGCGGCTGCCTTGCCGGTGCCGGTCCTGTCGGTCTGGAGGGTGACGGCTGCGGCTGAATAACTTTCAACGGATCATGAACCTGCATGTTTACAGTTACATTTTCAACACCCGGCAAGCTTGAAACGGCTGCCTTTGCCGCTGCCTGTATTTTTTCTTTTTCTGCAAAAGCGGTACTTTTAAACACAAGTGTGAACGTTACTTCAGAGTTTTTGATTTGCAGGTTTTTGATCATCTCGCCGGCAACGATGCTCTTGCCGGATTTCGGTTCCTGAATTTTGTCCAGAACGTCCAGTATTTCTTTTTCCGATACGGTTGCCATGTATTTTTATGAACTCCTGATTTAACTTGATTAGTTCTTAATTTTTCGAAAATTAATAGCTCATAAATATAGAAATAAAATGCCAAAAGTCAAACACTTTCAGGTTGCTTTTCATTTTGAAAATTCAGATGTTGCAACTTTGCTATGAATAATAAATTTTATATAAAATGGAAATGATTAACAATAAAAATTAGTTTATTAAGGAAGACAA
>CAYVXE010000011.1:0-66530 GCA_964455375.1 uncultured Calditrichaceae bacterium | reverse complement strand
AAATAACAAATAAAGCGATTTCAAAAACTAAAATCAATGGTTTCAGTTTTTGGTCGTGTTAAATTGATGGAATGGAAATTGCAATCGCAAGGGGTTTAGACGGCGAGATAGGCAATCTACATTGAGCCGGTTTTTTGAGGTAGCAATATTCGTGACTTCATCCCCTGATTAATGTAAAAAGGTAATATTGACAACCGGGCTTATTTTTCTTAACTTAACGTAGATGATGTGTGAACCAGGCGATTTTTTGTGGGTTGAATCATACTATTTCGGACACTCTAATGAAGAACGAAGATGCAGCAACATTGAGTCCTCGCAGACGGGGATTGAAATACCAGATTGTATTTTCCTTAATTTTCACGGTGATCGTTGTTTTAAATATCGCCGGATGGTTCTTTTATTCAAGGGCTCGGGACTACTTTGATTCTGAGTTGGGGCAAACACTCATTAGTTTGGCCGAAACGGAGTCTGATCTGATCGATGCTGATTTGCTTGAATTTTTGAAACCCGGCTACGAAGGAGGGCAGTTTTATAAAGAATTGCAGATCAATTTGGAAGTACTTAAAAAGGATTTTAACGTCAATCGAATTTTTCTTATAGACCGAACATTCAAAACACTACTCGATACGAACACAGAATCACCAATTGGTGTAGTCCCGCCACAACTGAAAATCAATCTTCCAGAGGTTGAATCTGCCCTGAACGGTAAAGCAACCTTCTCAACGCTTTATCGCAATTATGACGGTAATTTATATAAATCAGCCTACGCCCCCGTGTTTGATAACCATGGTCAGGTGGTTGCAGCCGTTTGTGTAGATGCCAGTCCTGCATTTTTGCATGTCATCGACCGTATAGAAAATCTGATCCTGATACTTAATCTGGTCAGTGTCGGTTTGGCTGTATTGATAAGCCTCGTTCTCGCTCGGTCTATTTTGAAACCGGTGCGATTGCTTGTAGATGCGGCGCAACGGGTTAGCAGCGGTGATTTTACTCAACCAGTTATGATGACCTCAAAAAATGAAATTGGGTTTTTAGCCCAAGTTTTCAATTCGATGCAGGAAAACATCAAAATCAAAGAGGAACGGTTAAAAAAACTAAAACGAGTTGCCGAAGGCAGAGCAGAATCCATTCAATCTTATAATAATTATATTTTACGCAGTATTGCCCATGGCATTATGACCTTTGATTTGCAGGGCACCATGACGATTATAAATCCAGCGGCCGAACGAATTTTGTTATTGTTCCGGAAGCAGGCAACCGGTATGAAATACACGGAAGTGTTCGGAAAAAATCATCCATTTTTTCCTTTCATAAAACGGATGCTGCATTCGGTTCCTCATCAGACAAAAAAAGAAGTGGAAATTGTTTTGCCCGAAAGCAATAAAATTCTTTCTGTGGAAGTCTCGCCCCTGGTCGATTCGAATAAAAAAACAATTGGGGTAAATTTTGTAATTACAGACTTAACCGAAATCCGCAAATTGCAGGATGAGATAAGTGAGAAAGAACGATTGGCATATCTGGGAGAACTTTCTGCAACCGTGGCGCATGAAGTCCGGAATCCCCTGAACTCAATAGAATTGTTTGTGGGACTGTTGAAAAGGCGGATCAGTGATCAAACAGAACGTGAACAGGCGATAAATAATATACAAAGAGAGATTCGAACCCTAAATACGTTTATCACGGATTTTCTGACCTTCGCCCGGCCAAACGAATTGAAGACGGAGAATGTTTTGGTTTCGAAACTATTTCAGGAGGTGATGTTTCTGGCATTTAAGGATTTACAGGAGAAAGAGATCGATGTACGATTAAACCTGCGGAATAAAAACCTAAAAATTCATGGTGATTTTGAGCAACTCAAGAGGGTGCTTTTGAATTTGGTGCTGAATGCGGTCCAGTCTATGGAAACAGGTGGTGCCTTAACAGTAAGTGCTGTGTCCCTGACCAATTCTAAAAAAGCAAAACACGTCCAGATTGAAATTGCAGACACGGGTATGGGCATTGCCCCGGACCGTCTGGATAAAATTTTTCAGCCTTTTTATTCTACTCGCAGCCAGGGTACAGGCCTTGGCCTGGCGATTGTGAAAAATGTTATAACTGCACACAATGGCACGATAATTGTTAAAAATAACATTCCAAAAGGCACAAAAGTTATCTTGAATATATGATTTGTAAGGGAGAACGGGCACAAATGAAAACAATTTTGATTGTTGATGATCATCAAAGTACCACCGACGCGATAAAGAAAATTGTCGAAGAACATAAGAATAGGGCGCTGGTGGCTTATAGTGCTGAACGAGCATTCGAGCTTTTTAATTCATCTCAGGTCGATTTGATCATAACTGATGTGAAGCTTCCCGGTAAATCCGGTTTGGAACTTCTGAAGCAAGTGCATGAAATCGACCCTGACGTTCCCGTGGTCATTATTACTGCTTTTGGAACGATTCAGAATGCTGTTGAAGCCATGAAGTTTGGGGCTTTTGATTATATCGCAAAACCTTTTACGGTTGAGGAGATCGAAATCAAAATCAACAAAGTATTCATCCAGCAAAACTTGGAAACGGACCATTTCTCAGAGCAGAAAAACGTATTCAAGTCAGGGGAAAAAGTACATAGTCCTTATTCTGATATTATTGGCCAATCTCCCAAAATGCAGCAAGTTTTTTCCATAGTCAGGAAAGCGGCGCCGGCAAATTCACCTGTTTTAATACTTGGTGAAAGCGGTACCGGTAAAGAATTGGTTGCCAGAGCACTTCATTATCTAAGTCCAAGGGCCAATCAACCCTTCATAAAAGTCAATTGTGCAGCACTTGCTGTGGGGGTACTGGAGAGTGAGCTTTTTGGCCATGAACGGGGCGCTTTTACAGGTGCCTTGAAAACCAAACTCGGGAGATTTGAACTTGCCGGGAGTGGCACAATTTTTCTCGATGAAATCGGGGAAATCTTTCCCACCGTACAGGTAAAGTTGTTGCGCGTTCTGCAAGACAGAGAATTTGAGCGTGTTGGTGGTACACAAACGTTATCCATGCAAGCACGCGTCATCGCGGCTACAAATCAGAATTTAGAGTCACGAATGAAAGGTTCCGACTTTCGTGAAGATCTGTTTTATCGCCTGAATGTTGTTGCCATAGATCTTCCGCCCCTGCGAGAAAGGTTGGAAGACATTCCCGCACTTGTTCGACATTTCATGAGAAAAGTAAGTGAAATCGGCGGACAGAAGATCGAAACAATTTCACCAAAAGCACTGAAATACTTACTGGCCTACACATGGCCGGGAAACATTAGAGAATTAGAAAATGTCATAGAACGCGCCAGCGTATTGTCTGCCGATGCCATCATCGATGTGGATGATTTGACCCCCAATATTTTAAATGAGATTAACGTTGACCATACCCCTTTAGATGATGACCTGAATTCTGAAGACAATTATACCAAACGCATGGATGACTATGAAAAGCAATTGATTTTTAATGCATTGATGGAGGCCCGGGGGAATATATCCCAGGCGGCGAAACTCCTCGGGCTCAAAAGAACCACATTGCGCTATAAAATGGAAAAGCATGATCTTTTAAGGTTCAAATTTGAATGAAACGTTGTTACGACATTGATTTTTTCAAAAAATTAAAAACGATTCTTGTACTTATCAATATTGCCAGTCTGGTCGTATGTATGTCGGTGCGGGCAACTGAATTGGATAGTCTCAGAGTTTTGATTCGCTCTCTTCAACATACTATCGAGCAGAAACAAAAGGTTATGACCGGCCTGTCAAAAGAATTCAATAAAGTCAACAGGGAAATCTATAAGTATAAAGTCGAGAAGCGTCAAGGAATGAACCCGCTCTCTCGTTTGCAAATGCAGAATGCGCTGAGAATCTCTCATCAATTGGCGGATAGTATCGACGCGACAAGCCAATATTTACGGAAGGAAAGATTAAGATTACAGCAAGTATATAAGGCCGCTATTGGACAAATACAAATAGCCATAGGGCAAGAAATGAGCCATGTGAAACTCAATGGCCATGATAAGAATCGCAGTAAACGTCAACTGGACTATATTAGTGATCTGGAAGACGAAATGACCGTCTATTCCAACCGCCTGCAAAAAATGCAAATTGATGAGAAGGGTTGGGAAAAAATACGGATAGAATCAGGAGATTCTATTAGACGGCTAAAACTCAAAATGGCTTTGCTTGAAGATTTTCTGAAAAACCTGGGTAATTACTCAACTATACTTAAAACAGACAATCAAAAAATTCAAAGCGAACGCAAAACTTATCTGGAGCTACTCGATTTTTACAAGGAGTTAGAAGAATCACTTGATGACGATCAGGATATTTTTGATCATAATCGTCTTGATGAATTGCAGGAGAAAATCGATAATTTGGATGGAGAAAGCGCAAAATTGAAAAATCAGATGGCGGTGTTACAGCAAGATATCAGGCACATCAAAGTCAAAATAGGACGCTTTAGGGACACCATAACCTCAAATAATCAAAAATAGAAATAAAGTATGAGATCCAATATGCTATTCAAGAAATTTACATTGCAGCTTAGTCTGTATGTTTTGGTTGTATGCTGTCAAAGCTCTTTCGTGTACGGCCAGAAGGACCTTCCTTTATATTTTCAGGGAAAAGTATCCGGAGAATTTCGAAGTAACATTACGCGTCAACCCAGTATAGATCAAGAGGAAGACATTCGCGTTGGCCTGTTCTTCCATATTAAAAAACAGTGGGAGATTCCCGGTCATAGCAAAATTGCTTTTAACTATGATTTGCAACACTACCGTTATGGTGAGTTTAAGAACTTTACACGCTACGATCAAACCCTTGAAGGCAAATTCAGGCAAGGCCTGGGAGACCGATTTCTTCTAACAGCATCAGATGAATTGCGGTTCCGTTTGCACCCATCGTTCAATGCATTCAACTATCGAAGAAATATTCTGGATTTCATTTTTAAACTCAAAGTTTCAGGACGAAACGATTTTTCCATAGGTTATCAAAACTGGTTCAAAACTTACACCAGCAATTCTTCCTTAAAGAGCTATATCAGTAACAGGGTAAATTTAAAATTCGGACATGAGTTTTCTCACGGTGCAAATTTGGGATTAAAAATTGAATTCCAAAATCATGAGGGTAACCTGTACGTCGGCAGTACAGCACCGAAACAGCCGCTTAATAATCGGGGCAACCGTTACGTATTCCGGCTAAATGTGGATAAAGTGTTCAATCGTAGATTTATAACAAACTTCAGCTATAGATATGAATTGGATAATGCCGATGCTTTCAACGTAAACCAGAAAGGTGAAAATTTTGACGATGAAGACTCAGAGGAGTTTTTGTCCGAAGACTCTGATTTTGGCTATCGTAAACACCTGAGTTCTTTTTCCGTACTTTTTAAAGCAACCCCTAAAATCTCATTTCTGTTGTTTTATCAGTTTTATACAAAGGGATTTCAGTATTGGCTTATAACACCGAAAGGCCCAAAACGCCGGGATAAATTAGTATTTCTCTCGAATAAAATCCGCTTTAAATTATCAAGAAAGATCAGTCTCGATCTTCGGTATACTTTTGAAACCAACAGGACTAATTTGCATCCCTACAAATACGAAATCAATTCCATTTCAATCGGTTTGAACTTTGTCAGATGAAGGCAGCCGGTAGCTTTCAAACCTACTGTCGTCACACGGTCATCTCGTGTCAAGAATTTGACGCAATTTGTGTTTTTCATTGTCAATACCTCAACAGCTTGTAAACTAAAGACTTTCTAATGTCAGGCTCGATAGTTAGGCGTCAACTTTTTGACAACCGCTCTTTCTGAGGTTAAAAATGCCTATATTCTAAGCTCTGACATGGCTAAAAAGACCTGTCTAACTGAGTGCTTTTTCTTTTGCGTGGCATAGTTTTTGACGTGTCAGAAAGCGATCATCTCAAGTTAAGAACCAGACAAAGAATACATAGAATTGTGAATTCATGAAACGGGCGACCGTTTTGGGCTGGCGGTTCTTTGATGGGATCGATATAGCACCTTGACGGCGGAATTTTGTGGCGATGCATCAAAAGCAAATCTACAAGCACAGTCTTAGCGCGAGCCGATCGCTATTGCGTTTTTGATTTGCTGCCAGCAGTTTTCATACAACAACAAAAAAAAGGAGTAAGATAAGGTGAGACAGAGATTTTGCTCAAGCAGGACAACCGTGACTCCCTTCGTCATCATGCTCATTGTCTTGTTGGCAAGCGGGTGCAAGCGTTCCTCAAAGAACCACGACAGCTTGGATTACAACCCGATCATCGATCCTGCCAATTTTGTCACAGAGGTTACCAATCTTCTTTTCCCTTTAACGCCTGGGACCCTTTCCAACTACAAAGGCAAGACAGCGGACGGTACTGAAATCGACAAAGTCTATGTCACTCATGAAACAAGAGACATCCTGGGGGTTGCGTGCGTGGTGGTTGCGGACAGCGTCTGGCTCGAAGGAGACTTGATCGAGGCTACCTTCGACTGGTATGCGCAGGACACGGACGGTAATGTCTGGTACTTTGGCGAGGATTCCAAACAGTTTGAAGGCGGGGTGCAGGCCGGCACAGAAGGCTCATGGGAAGCCGGCGCCGATGGCGCCAAACCAGGCATCATCATGGAAGCCATGCCAAAAGTAGGGGGAACCTACCGGCAGGAATTCTACCGGGCCGTGGCCGAAGACATGGCTGAAGTGCTCGGTTTGAACGAAAGGGTCACAGTGCCCTATGGGACCTTTACGAACTGTCTTAAGACCAAAGAGTGGAGCCCACTTGAGCCGGACATTGTTGCCAACAAATACTATGTGCCGGGAATAGGGTGTGTTCTCGAAGTCACCGTGCAAGGCGGCTCCGAGCGAGTTGAACTCATAAACGTGGTGAGCGAATGAAATCTGCAAAATTCAAAACTGTTTTCTTACGCGCTTTTGCGAGACGCTGGTTCGGGATGGAATGCAAAAATCAGCGTAGCGTATTTCTGCAACAGAATGCTAACAAGGATGATAAACCCATGTTGATCTTTTCAATCGGTCCGAGGATCAACTCTCGAAACCGGAAAGCAGGAGGTCTTCTGTTCCTGCTCTCACTTGTAATGACAATGCTCTTAACTGGTTTTACAGACCACAGAAATGGAAAACCTCTCTCACCCTGGCTTACAAATCTTGAACAGGCGGAAAGGCAAGCACAGAAGGATCAGAAAGCGATACTGGTTTGCTTCTCGGGTTCTGACTGGTGCCGCCCGTGCATGCTGTTGGAACAGGGGGTGTTCGAATCGAAAGTTTTCACAAAGTTTGCCAGGGAGAATCTGCTACTTGTGCGCATCGATTTTCCAGCGCGAAAGAGGAACCGGCTTTCCAGAGAGCAGGCTGCCTATAATGAGCACCTGGCTGAGAGATACAACCAAAGAGGCGAGTTTCCTCTGGTTGTTTTACTCGATAAGGATGGCAACGTAGCTGGCCGTATTAGCGGATACCAGCGCGAAGACGCCGGGAAGTATGTTGCACACTTGAAAAGATTAATCGGCAAAATAAGATTGGCACAGGTTGAAGGCTCAAAGTAAAGTACTCACGATTCTTATTTTCTCTTTCTTGATCATCTCAGCAAGCACCACGGGCAGTTGGGGGGCAGTGGACAAGACTGCGACTCACACTTATAAAAAGGTACTTAAGCTCATGGGCTCGCGCTTTGAGATCATCGCCGTATCTGACGACGAGGCTCTGGCATGGCGCGGCATCGAAGCGGCCATTCGGGAAATCCAACGCATCGAAAAGATGATCTCGTCTTGGAACCCGAATTCTCAAACCAGTCTGATTAACCGCAACGCCGGTGTCCGGCCGTTGGCGGTAGATGAAGAATTGTTTGAGCTCATTCGCCGCAGCAAGAAAGTTTCCCGACTAACCAATGGTATTTTCGACGTCTCTTACGCGTCCATGGACAAAATCTGGAAATTTGACGGCTCTATGACCCGGCTTCCCACCAAGGAGGAATTGGCGACCTCGGTTGCGAAAGTAAATTACAAAAATATCATTTTGGTTGCGAAAAATCATACAGTTTTCCTGAAAGAAAAGGGGATGAAAATTGGCTTTGGCGGCATTGGCAAAGGTTATGCCGCAAACAGAGCGAAAGCCGTGATGGTGGCCATGGGCATCACCAGCGGGGTGGTGAACGCCAGTGGCGATTTAATAGCCTGGGGTACACAAGAAAAAGGTCAGGATTGGAAGATTGGTATCACCGACCCCAATGACAAGGACAAAACCTTCTGTTGGTTAAACATGAGCAATCAGGCGGTGGTCACCTCCGGCAACTACGAAAAATATGTGGAATTCGATGGCAAGCGCTACACGCATATCATCAATCCCAAAACCGGGATGCCGGCCACGGGCACTAAGAGCGTCACTATCATTTGTCCCGATGCAGAACTGGCCGACGCTCTGGCCACCTCGGTATTTATTCTGGGCGAAAAGGACGGCATCGATCTCCTCAATCGCCTGGACAGGATTGAGGGTCTCCTAATCAATGACCGGAACCTGATCTTCACGTCGAAGAATTTGCATCTGAATTTTTATAAAGGAACGATGAGATGAAGCGAATCAATTGGATCCTCGTAGCCGGTGTCGTGAGCATGTGTGGTTTTTACACGAGCTGCGCCTCGGTCAAGCCCTACCAGAAAATGTATTTGAACGATGAAGATATGCAGTTGGCGGATGAAAACCTGCAAGTATACGAAACCAATTTCGAAACCTACCGCGAGGGCGCTGCCGGGGCCAACGGCGGCAAAGTCGGTGGAGGCTGCGGATGCAATTAATCAGCAGACTTCTGGTTTTAGTTCTGTTCTTTACCGGGGCCACAGGTCTCTATTCTCAAGAGAATAATTCAGGAAAGCGCCATCCGATTGAGGTCAACTTTCTTCTGGACTATTATAGGCAGGCTGGCGATCATTCGGCGGTCACTGGCGGCAACGGTACGGAGCAATTGCATGATTCAGCTCCAATGATTATTGTCAACCTGCCGATCAAAAGCAACCAGCAACTTTCCCTGAACTTGGGAGTCGACGTTTACTCGTCCGCGTCCTCGGACAATATCGATCCTGTGGTGTCCGGCGCCTCTAGTGGGGACACGCGCACCCATGTGAACGTCGGCTATCGCATCACCAATCCGAACAGCACAACCACCTACGGCATCAATGTTGGAGCCTCCGCCGAGTACGATTACCGCTCATTCTCATTTGGAGCCAATTGGGCAAAATCGTCTCTGGATGGAAACAGAGAACTGAATGTGAGCGGCCAGGCGTTCCTGGACAATCTCGATCTGATCACGCCGTTTGAATTACGTCCGCCCGAACAGCAAATTCACAACGAAGAGCTAAGCTACCCGTCCACAGGTAGAAAAACGTATAATCTCTCGGTTACCTACTCACAGGTGCTGTCAAAAAGGGCACAGGCCTCGATTAACACTGATGTTGTCTATCAAACCGGCTATTTAGCCACGCCTTTCCACCGGGTCTATTTTTCGGGTGAATCTTTACCGAGAATCGAAAGGCTACCGAGCACGCGGTTCAAACTGCCTGTGGCGCTGCGTTTTAATTACTACGTGAACGACTTTGTGATCACGCGTTTTTACTACCGCTACTTTCGCGATGATTTCAAAATCAGCGCCAACACTTTCAGCGTCGAGTTACCGTTGCGAATAAGCCGGGCGATTTCCGTCAAGCCGTTCTACCGTTATCATCATCAAAGCAGGGCCAAATACTTCGCGAAATTTGGGCAGCACCAGCCCGATGATGCGTATTACACCTCGGACTATGACCTTGCCGCATTCCACAGCAACAAATACGGTTTTGGTCTGCGCTACTATCCGCTGTCGGTCATCCTGGGAAACAAGGCTTTGGGTTTAAAGAGAGTTGATTTGCGTTTTGCACGTTATAACCGTTCCGATGGCTTAAGTGCGTTTACGGTTAGTCTCGGGCTCACGGCAATAATTTACTAATCGAAAATGACTGTTGTAACAGTATAATTTAATCGGGAGAAAGATCATGGGAGTTATTGCTTTTGATGCGCGTAGCGTACGCGAAGTGCACACCGGTCTCGGACGCGTCGCGGGTAACCTCATTCGTAATATAGCGCGGTTTGATGACAAAAATGAGTATCTGCTAATCCAACGGACATCTGTCACGGAGCCTATCATTTCAGACCCGCGGTTTCGTATCGTTCATTTCCCTTATGATATCGCGTCGTTGCGCAACGCTTTTTACTTTGGACGTATCTTGCAGCGCTATCGGCCATCCATTTATCATTCACTACACGACTTCCTCCCGTTTTGTGTACCAAGAACTGTGAAAACGGTTGTCACCGTGCACGATTTTAACTGGATCCAACGACCATCCATCGCTGCTCCCGTGCCATGGAAGGGATGGATGAACAGCCTGTATGGGCGACCAATGTATGCACAAATGGTGCGGGTTGCTGATCATATTGTGTGTATTTCTAACCAGACCAGACAAGACCTTTTTTATCTGTATCCGGAAAATCAAAAACAAGTTTCGGTCATCCACAACGGCGTCAGTCGTGAAGATTTTAATTCGGGTAAAGTAAGTGCTGACATCCGGCGCTACAGAGAGTGTCGGTTTATTCTAAGTGTCGGGCACGGGCGCCCTTATAAGAATCCGGAAGGCACCCTATGCGCTTTCGCTCAAATAAGGCGCGAGCCGAGACATGCCGACGTCCGGTTACTTGTCGTTGGGCGGGGTGACACGCGCTCCCGGTTGCAAGCACTTGCGCGACAACTTAATATAGAGAACCATATCGACTATGCCGGTCTCGTTTCTAATGCTGAACTCGCTTTCTTAATGAAGCACGCTTTGTTGCTTAGCTTCCCCTCGCTGTGGGAAGGATTTGGTCTGCCGGTTATCGAGGCCTTCGCTTTTGGCTGCCCGGTCATCGCGTCCAATGTCGCCTCGCTCAAGGAAATCGCGGCCGGCGCCGCATGGATGATCAACGACCCGAGTTCGGTTGCAGAAATCGCCAACGCCATGCGAACGATCATAAATGATAATTCAGTCCGGGAACGGCTGCGTAAACAGGGTTTGAAGAAGGCGAAGCACTTTACGTGGGACCGTGCGGCACAGGCTTATGTGAAGATTTATAAGCAATTGATGAGTGAGACTGCTTTTGCGAGGGAGCTGGGTACAAAGAAGCATGACATCCGCGAACATAATGTTGAAAAAGATTCATAGGAAGTACCGGAAACTTTGTGGACTTCCCGCTTGAGGACCCGGCAAGAAGTCGATCTTGAGCGATGCTGTAACGCAAAAACCTTGAATGATAGTTTTGGAGCTAAACAGGAGGTTGTTTCATGGGAAGGATTTTGATTTTACTGTGCACTGTCGCCGGCCTTACACCGTGCGCATTTGGGCAGGGGGGGCAGGTCGCAACAATTAATGGTTTCGTTTATGATGCTTCCAACGGCGAAGCGTTGATAGGCACCAATGTGTACGTCAGCAAACTAAGATTGGGGACGACAACAAACACATACGGTTTCTATTCCATTTCAATTCCGGTGGCTGACAGTGTTACAACTGTTTTTTCCTACATTGGATATGAACCACAAGTCAAGAAGTTATTCATAAAAAGAAACCTAAGACTGGACATCAGGCTTGTGCCAACAACCATTTCTATGGAAGGACTTGTTGTCACAGCCCGAAAAAAAAACGAAAACGTGGAAAGAAAGCAGATGGGTGTTATTGATGTTCCTGTGAGGATGGTGAGGCAATTGCCGGCAATTCTTGGAGAAACAGACGTGCTAAAAGTCTTGCAATTTCTGCCGGGAGTACAGTCAGGCTCGGAGGGTACTACTGGATTTTACGTTCGTGGCGGCAATGCAGACCAAAATCTCGTGCTGCTGGATGAAGCTGTGGTATACAACCCCAATCACCTTTTCGGGTTGTTGAGTACATTTAATTCCAGGGCAATAAATAATGTTTCGATGATCAAAGGTGGATTTCCGGCACAATACGGCGGCCGTTTATCCTCTATTTTAAAAATTTCGATGAAAGAAGGAAATAACAAATCCTATCATGTCGACGGTGGTCTTGGATTGATAGCATCTAAGTTGACGGTGGAAGGCCCTATTCTAAAAGATAGAGCCTCTTTCATAGTTTCTTCTCGTAGAACATACTTGGACTTAATACAAAAAGTAGCAAGAAGAAATTCGAAAACCAATTACATTTTTTACGATTTGAATGCCAAGGTCAATTATAAATTTTCTGAACAAGATAAAATATTTTTGAGTTTTTTCACAGGAAAGGACAACGCATCTTATATAGATGCTAACAGTCTTAACTATGCTCTAAAATTTGGCAATAGCACGGGAACGTTTCGCTGGAATCACCTTTTCGGAAATCAGTTATTTGCCAACACTTCACTAATTTATAACTTTTATCTGCTCAACCTCAAGACGATTCAAGGCAATTTTTTCTCAGAGTTTTATTCAAAAATAAATGATTTCAACATGAAAACGGATTTTGAATATTTCCCAAACCCTCACCACACTATTAGATTAGGTCTCAATTTTACACATCATGCATTCACCCCGACCGGCACCACTGGCATTGTCCCGCGAGACTCTCTTGTATCAACTATTAACACAAGCACCATTCAAATAAAATATGCCACGGAAGCAAGCGTTTATATTAATGACGAGTTTGATATTTCCGACCGTTTCGGAATGAATCTGGGTTTGCGAGTTCCGGGGTTTCACGGTGGCAATGCTTCCTATTATAGAATTGAGCCAAGGGCCACAGCTAAATTCACCTTGACTCACCAATCCTCTATAAAAGCAGCTTATACAATGATGAATCAGTTTGTTCACCTCGTCCCAAGTTCCACGGCTTCGCTTCCCACAGACATTTGGCTGCCAACTAGCGATGTGGTCAAACCGCAACGTTCTGAGCAAATTGCCCTCGGTTATTTTCATAATTTTCACGACGGTAGGTATGAAGCAAGTATAGAGACATATTATAAAACCATGAAAAACCAGGTGGCTTTTAAGGAGGGTACTCGATTAGACGAACAGACCAACATAGACAAACAACTTGTTTTTGGCAAAGGATGGTCTTATGGGGTGGAGTTCTTTCTAAGAAAAGCAAGAGGTCGCTTCACGGGCTGGCTTTCCTATACTCTGTCCTGGACGAATCAACAGTTTAAGGACTTAAATTTTGGGAAGTCATTCCCATTTAAGTATGACAAGCGGCACGATTTATCGTTCGTAGCCGTATATGAACTGAGTAAAAAATGGACAGTATCTACAGACGTTGTTATTACGACAGGGCACCCCATGACTTTACCCGTAGGCAGAGTTGACATTTTTGAAGGCGGTGATTTGTACAATGGCGTTTTCGATATTTATACAGGCAAAAACAATTATCGTCTAAGGCGATATCAACGCTTTGACCTGACATTCTCTTACAAACACAAAACCAGAATTTTCAAGAAAACCTACGATGCTGAATTAGTTTTTAGTGTTTACAATTTGAGTAATCGTCACAATCCTTATTTTGTTTACGTGGATGTGGATGCCGTCTCTCGCAAACCTCTGGCTAAAGAGGTCTCTTTGCTGCCCGTGCTCCCAAGTATTAGTTATAATTTCAGCTTTTAAACATAAGAGAGAAAAATGACAAAGATAAAAATAATAACTCTCATGCTCGCATTCTTGATATTAAATAGTTGTGAAAAAAACATAAATGTCACATTAAAGCCTTATCAAAGTCAGTTAGCAGTAGAGTGTATTCTTCAACCTAACCACGTTCCGACGCTGCATCTTGGTAAATCAGTCGCTTTTTTTGATTCTCTCACAAAAAACCTGGACTTGTTTGTGAATGACGCTCTGGTCACGATAAGTAGTGTAAACGGGATAGATACGCTCCACACTGTCAGTAAGTATAATTACTATCAGTGCCGGGAAGAATTTTTTTACCAGGGTAGAATTCCCGTTTTGCAGGGACAGAGTTATCATCTAAAGATTGAATATAATGGCAATGTCTATGAAGCGGACACTGAAATGAATATAGACGCGGTACAGATCGATTCAATTTCGTATATCGCGGCCTTCAGTGATCTTTATGGAGAGCATGAAGGTGTCGTCGTCTCGTTTCGTGATTTACCGAATGAGAAGAACTACTACCGTTATCGAATGGACCGAACGTTGCAGTCGTCAAACACAGATATTCCGAATTGTGCTAACGGACCATACTTCGCCTCAGAAATAGGCCGCTCTGTTTTTTTTGACAAAAACACAGATGGGGCTCCTTTGACAATCGTCATTGAGCCCGCATTCCAGCATCAGGTAGGGGATACTGCACTTGTATTTCTGGAAACTCTTGATGCTGCAAGCGCACGATTCTTTGATGACCTGGATCGCCAGAAAAGTGCAAAAGTGAATCCTTTTATTGAACCCGTATTTATCAACTCAAACATTGCAGGGGCCTTTGGAATTTTCGGAGCAAGCAATGATTCGAGGCCTATTAGATTTACTTATCCTGAATAAAAGTGAATCGCATTGCGGGGGCCTGACCGGAGTGAGCCCATACTTGTGACACTACGGTTTTGCATTAAAGGAGGTTTTTTTATGAGAAAGCTCTTAATCTTGCTGTGCCTAGCCGCGGCTTCTGGTGCATTCGCATTTGTCGAGGACGGGCAGGTTGCGACAATCAGCGGTTACGTTTATGATGTCTCTAACGGCGAGGCGTTGATTGGCGCGAACGTCTTTCTGAAAGGAACGCAAATCGGAAGTAGCTCAAACAGCAGCGGCTACTACGTCATCCCGCACGTTCCTGTCGGTAATTACACACTGATTGTTCGCTACATCGGCTACAAAACTTACAGACAAGATATCTCGTTAACGGTTGGGGACGAGAAGACCTTTAAAGTAAGTTTACATGCCAAAAATATTATCATGGAAAAAATTGTTATTACGGACGAGACGATTTCCACAGCCGAAAAATTGTTCGAGAAGGACGTGTCCACTCTCAGGCTCTCGCCACGGCAAATCAACCAAATTCCGCAGGTGGCGGAGACAGACTTGTTGAGGTCGCTGCAAACGCTGCCGGGTGTTTTGCCGGTATCCGATTTTTCATCGGCGCTGTATGTGCGCGGCGGCACACCCGATCAAAACCTGTATTTGATGGACGGGACGGACGTTTATAACCCTGAGCATGCTTTTGGCATTTTCTCCACCTTCATTACCGACGCCATCAAACAGGTGGAGCTTTCCAAAGGTGGGTTTGGAGCAAAATATGGCGGACGGTTGTCTTCGGTTCTGAGCGTAATCAATCTGGATGGTAATCGTGAGCGCTTTGAGGCGACCGGCTCTGTTAGCCTGCTCAGCGCAAAAATGACGATTCAGATGCCAATAGGCAATGTCGGCTCGCTGTCGGGCTCGTTTCGACGTACCTACTTTGATAAGACCGTCGCCCCGTTTATCAACAACGCTCCGGACTATTATTTCTTCGATGGCAATATCAAAGCGTTCTTTGACCTCAACGACAGGAATAAGCTGACCATTAGTGGCTATGGCAGCACCGATAACCTGGGTCTGACCTACAACCAAAGAGCTAAAGACAAAGCCGGAACCGGACTCACGTACGATTGGGGCAACCGTACGGGCAGCATCCGATGGACACGCATTTTTTCGCCGCAATTGTTTGCCAACTTCTGGGTGACCGGCAGCCGTTTCGATTCCAGGGCTGATTTCAGCCAGACTTTCGATCAGGTGTTTGTGGAAAAGAACTTTATCTCTGATATTTCATTTAAGGGCGATTTCGAATACTACGTGTCCGACGTCTTCAACTTAGGCCTGGGATTTGAACAAAAGAATCTACACTTGATTTTCAGGCGTCAATGGGAGAGCGGTATCATTGATATTAACCGACGGCCCAGGCACTATGCGGCCTACCTGTCCGGAAACTGGAAACCGACCAACCGATGGGATGTGGAAGCAGGATTGCGCTATAACCTGTTCGACGCCGGAAGGAAATTCAAGAATCTGGCGCCACGCTTTTCGGCAAAGTATCGTGTCACAGACTCGATCAACCTCAAGGCCGCTACTGGCATCTACTACCAATATTTGCACAGAATAGGAAAGACATTTCTGGCAGATAATTGGGTTGCTTCGAACCGCTCCCAAAAAGAATCTTCATCCAGGCACGCCATTATCGGAATTAGCAAGGATTTTTCTGATGACTATCAAATTGAGGTAGAGGCTTTTTACAAGGATTACAAAAACATCTATGCTTTCAACAATATCTTTAGCGTAGAAGTCACTCCCGATCGCTATGAAGGTGAAAGCCCGGTTTATACTCGAACCGATGGCATCCTCAATCGCGGGGATGGCGACAGCAAAGGCATTGAGTTTTTGCTGCGAAAGGATTACGGCGCAATCACCGGTTGGCTGAGTTACAGTCTTGCATCCACAAAATACAGATTTGACCGAATCAATCAGGGAAGGGCATTTGCCCCACGCCATGACCGTACACATGCGTTGAACCTGGTGGGTAGCCTCGACTGGAAGAATTTCAAACGCTGGATGCGTGGCGAAGCGCCTGTGCCGCACAAATCAAACTGGCGCATCGGGTTTACCTTTGTTTACACCAGCGGTCAACCCATCACCCTGCCGGGTTCGACTTATTTTGTAAATACGGCGCCCGATTGGGATTTTGTGAGTCATGAGGTCTATCCCAGCGGCATTAATGAATTGAGATTGCCGCCCTACATGCGGCTCGACTTGAGTTTTACCTACGAGAAGCATTACAAGACCTGGTCGCTTTTTCCGTACCTTCAGATTTTTAATGTTGGCTACAGGAGGAATGTCTGGTTTGTAGATTATGATGCCAAACCCACGAGCAACGGCGAAAGACTTAATCCCGTTATTGACAACATTGGTATGTTCCCGATTTTGCCTACCATAGGCGTGAATTTTAAGTTTTAACCAGCAAAGCATAATGGAGATGAAATGATGAACAGACTATTCACTTTTTTCGTCATAGCACAGGTGATGTTGATGGCCTGCGGACAGGGTAATGTCTCCATCACTGAAGCAACCTATAAGCCCAAAGTCGTTATTCAGGGGGTGCTCGTACCCGGGCAAATTGCTCAGGTTAAACTACGCAGGAACTTTCCGTTAAATGCGGTTGTCGATCCGTCCGGAATCTCACTGAAGGACGCCAGCGCGACAATCACCGACGACGCAGGTACTAAGTATGACCTGCTTTATAATCCCGAAACGCAGTCTTACGAAGCACCGCAATTTGAGGTCCAGTACGGAAGAACGTACAAACTCAGTGTAGATGCCACCATTAATGGGCAGACGTTGCATGCGAGCTCTACAACGCTGGTTCCCAACGCCGGTTTCAAGATTCTGCAAGACCAATCCCGGCTTGGCAGGATGGTTTATCGTCAGCGAGACGACCTGGGAAACATCGTCAATTTCAAGATGGTGTTCGAACGCTCGCCTGGCACGGGCTACTATTTTGTCTCGATTGTCGCGCTCGCGCCCGACACCTCCAATTATATTTATGATAACCCATTCAATGACAACACACCGGCAGACGTGCTGGCAGACTTTGAAGAATATAAGTACAATTTTTACTGGATCCAGGACAGGCCACTGACCGCCGGAGTATCCAGCACGGAAATTCTCTGGTTATATACCTATTTTTACTGCAACTATCGTGTTATCGTATACGCTACGGATAGGAACCTCCGTGATTTTCAGTCAACACACGAGATCGTGCAGGGAGTCGATGGCAACTTTCATGAGCCGGCATTTCATATTGAAGGTGACGGCATTGGCGTATTCGGGTCCGCGGTAGTCGATACAGTCTACTTCGAGGTTTTGCGGCCATGAAGCTTTTCACATTTCAAGGCCAACGTTCTGAAAGAAGCAAGTTACCCATAATGCTTATGCTGAAAACACACGGTACGCTGTGCTTGTTTCTTTGCATGCTCATGGTGACAAGCGTCCGTACCTACCAAGCGAAGGCCTCAATGCCTCTCCCTGAAGGGCGTCATTTCCTCGGTTACTTGCAGAGTCCCTCTGGCAGCGGCACGTGCAATCCATGTGTGGAGAATGTGATCGAGTCCATAAACACGCTGCAGAATCGCGGTGAGACGCTCGGGTTTCATTGGGGTGACAATTACCCGGCTGTAGCAGGAGCTGGCACGTCAAATCATTGGCAAGGTATTCAGCGCTTGCCTTTGATGGGACTTGCGGCGCCTTACCTGGTCGTGTCATCGTCACATCGGTATCCTATAAATATTCCAAAACCGGCTTACTTCGCTGTAGTTGAAATGGAGTCTCGTGGAGCCGTTACCGGCAGATTGCGGTCAAATCGCTTAGAGTTCGGCAAGTTGACTCGAAATGTCCCTCCGAACCCGTTAGACCGAATCGTCAAAGCTCAGATGATAACCCCGGAGTTTGACCATGCAGGGGCGATGCAAGCAATTGGCAAATATTTACTTGTGAGTGCTGATGAGCGTACGTCGGACTCACAGAATCTGTCACTTCTTACACTCTGGGATATGTCAACACCATACGCTCCTCAAAACGTGTGGCGTGATCCGGCCTGGGAATTGCCGGGTAGATATGCAGGATCAGTTGGCATTGTCAAGTTGGAGAATAGTAAATTCCTTCTTGTACGTGCATTGAAAGATGCCAAACAACTTGAGTTTTACATACTGCAATCTGACCTTGAGGAAAATCCTGCCACTTACCATGACGGGTTGCCCTGGGACCGGTGGGATTACAGAGAACTTAAGTCCGATCTCCATGAGGCTGACGGTACGTTAGATCTGAATTGGGCCGACTTGTACAACGTTTTGGGAAAAGCGGGTTATGAGAACGTGAATATCGTTACCGAATGCGGTAGCGGTAGGCTTTATTTGATCGCTTCCCACGGACGTCGACCTTCCGGGTTTGGTGGGGAAGACTACCTCGATGCTTATCGCCTTGAGGTTCCGGTAGAGCGCCCGAAGCCCGATTCACCGGACGGTGTTATTATCACTAAAGTTGCAAAACGACAGCTACATCCAGTGGGTAATGCCGGTGCACGCCAGGGAGACTTGCAGGCAGCCGCAGGAATCTATGTAAGTCCCGACAACAAATTGTACTTTTATGCTACTGAGCACGGGGTTTCGGGACACGGTGGTTTTGTTACGATGATTGAATTCGCTCCAGAAGTGCCTGATAGTACGGTGACAGACATCAAGGAAGCCTGGGTTGAATTATACGATGAAAAGAATTTCGATGGACGATCGATCGTTCTCGACTATAAAGACAGGAAGCTTCGAGATTACAATCATTTAGAAAACATTGAGGCATTTGACAACATATCATCTTCAGTGCTTTACGCAATTCCTGAGGGGTATGTCCTGCGGCTGTTCAGCGAAGGTAACCAGCGTGGAGGATACTTTGACTTAGTTGGCACTGGCCAGACAGAAAAAATAGATGACTTCACCGGTGTTGCCTTAAGCAGTGGGGAAAGCGCCGATAATCGAATAAGCTCGGTTAAATGGCACTGCACTGCTGTTGAACGGGACGATGCCGTTAGTCGGTGACCCCTAGTGTGAACAGCTTCTCAAGTAGAACGCAGAGTGTCAACTTACGGTAAAACATAACTATGTTGAAAACGAGAGATTATCACTTTGTATGAAATCATACGCTTACAGTATAACTTATTTAGAAAAAAAGTAGGAATTATTTTAATACTGCCTGATTCGGAGACTAATAATACTTGATAAAAATTTTTACCATTCTAATGATGATAATCATTGGGTTTAGTGTTGAAGTATCCGCGCAGACAACAGCTGTGAAAGGAATTGTGATTGATAAAGCAAGAAGTGAACCTTTAGTGGGAGCATCAATTGCTTTATATCTGCCAAATGATTCGACGATTGTTCAAGGAACTGTGACCGGCGAAAATGGAGTGTTCAGATTAACAAATGTTCCAAAAGGAAATTATTCTATAACTGTCAGTTTTATTGGTTTTATACCGTACAAAATAGAAAGCCTTTCCGTTGAAGGAAATATGGATTTAGGTACTATAAACCTGGAAGCCACTAATATTTTAATGGATGCCGTGACTATAACCGGGGAAAAAGCCATATTGACCAACACGCTTGAAAAGAAAATCTATAATGTAGAACAAGATGTATTATCAGAGTCGGGTTCTGTTAGTGATATGTTACAAAGCATTCCATCTGTTTCTGTGGATTTAAACGGAAATGTCACGTTGAGAAACAGCGGAAACATCACCTTTTTCATTAATGGCAGGCCCTCTGCAATGCTTAGAAGAAACGCCGCTGCGGTTTTGGAACAGATGTCGGCAAGTTCGATCGAGCGTATTGAGGTTATTACGAATCCTTCAGCAAAATACCGACCAGATGGTATCGGCGGTATCATTAATATCGTTATGAAAAAAGAAACCGGGGAGGGCCTCAATGGACAAATAGGGGCTAACATAGGAACTGAGAATAGATATAACGGTAATGGTTCCCTAAATTACGGGACACATAAACTCAAGCTTTATAGCAATTATGGGATTAGGCATTCCGAAGGGACAATATTATACACTGACGACAGGTTAATTAAATCCAATTATAGCCAATACAACGAAAGGGGTGATTCCAAGATCGATGCGTTGTCCCATACCGTCTCTGCAGGTATAAATTATGATTTAAGCGCCAATAACAATTTTGAAATTTCGGCTAATTATTTCTTACAAAACTCATTTCATAAAGGTATCTCTAATATTTTTTCATTTGATTCTTCACAAGACCCAGTATATAATTTTACAGACACACAAACAAATGATGAATTTGAAGGAGAGGGGGAAGTAAACTTTAATTATGAGCATAAGTTCAAAAATAATGAAGACCACACCCTAACTGTCGAAGCCACTTATTCAGCTTTCGCTGAAAGTGAAGATTTAAACTTTCAACAGAATTACACAATTCCCTCTAATCTAACTGAACTAAGCAGCAATCTAATTCAGAAAAGCGGAAATCAGGAAGAAATTAAACTCGATTATACTTTGCCTGTTAATGAAGAGACTGATTTTGAAAGCGGTTATTTAGGTGAGTTTATCTTTGAAGATATTAGTTATAACAAAGATGCATCTGCCAACCGGTTTTTATTTAATCAGGATATGTATTCTGTGTATGCAATTTTCGGGCACTCCATAGAAAGCTTTAACTTTAAGGCAGGCCTACGGGGAGAACTAACATCCACTAAATCACACCTAACAATTCCAACTGACTCTCTGATTCAAAATCAATATCTTAAAATTTATCCTACATTGCACTTCGGCTACGCATTAAATAATAACGACAGGCTTTCGCTTAGTTACTCAAAAAGAGTAAACCGTCCGGATGCCGACGAATTAAATCCGAACCCTGAATTTACCGACCCAAGAAATGCAGAGTCGGGTAACCCAAACCTCAAGCCGGAACAAATTCATTCGTTAGAGTTAGGTTACCAAACAGTTGGCGAAAAATTGATACTTACAAACAGTTTATATTCCCGTTATAAATATGATGCATTTACGAATATCCAAAACAGCATAGCAGACACAATCCTGATTAATACGGTGGCAAATCTAAAAACACAAAATGCTTTCGGTTTGGAAACAGTGTTATCCGGTAGCATAGAGGAATGGTGGGATTTTGACTTGACAGGAAACATTTTTTATACAACTATTGATGCTGCAAATCTCGGCTATTCATCAAGCAAATCAACTGTTTCAGGCAATATTAAAGGTTATTTATTATTAAAATTGTGGGCAAATACTGCTGTACAATTAAACGCCTTTTATTACTTTCCTTCAATTACTCCCCAAGGTGAGAGAAGTCCATATTACTACTTTAACGTCGGTGTTAAACGGCAGTTATTTGATAAAAGATTGTCTATAACACTTTCAGCGACGGACGTTTTGCATACTTACAAAATTAAGCGTTCTATTGACTCTATAGAATTGAATCAAACAACAATGATAAAAAGAAGGCTTCCTGTGATATATCTTGGATTTGCTTGGAGATTCAATAATCACGAGGAAAAACAAGATCATCAATATGAAGGAGAAGGGCTTAGGAAATAATTGAATCGTACCCGATTTAGTGGACACACCAAATATCTAACAATATTATTTTGTTTTTTAAAATTATTTACCTGATATTTAACAGGAGGCGTGTCAATGAATTCTAAGAATTTCCACAAGAAGTATGGTGAAACTTTTAAGCGTGAAGCAGACGTTTAGTTGTCGGAAGAGGTCTGATCGCCTTAACCCGTGAGCTTCGGAATTGTGGTAAAAACTATAGCCGTAAACGAATTGCTGCCGGGATGCGGAAAATGGGTATAGCCTTAAAACGAGAAAAAAGTTTAAAGTGACGACCAATTCTAAACATAACTATCCGGTTGTGCCAAATTTGCTGAACCGTAATTTTACAGCTTCTGCTCCATGAAGTATGGGTCAGTGATATCAACCATATTTGGACAAAGGCGGGATGATCCTATCTGACGATCTTCATTGACCTTTTTTCGCGTATCGTCACCGGTTGGGCAATTAGCCACTCTCTGAGCCATGAGATGGTGCTTGAGGCGCTTCAGAGGGCAAATATGGCGCCTGGAAACCAGGAAAAGGGCTGACAATTCATTCTGACCCGGGTGTGCAATATACTTGTGATAGATTAAGAGATGCGTTTAAACAGAACAGCTTTATACAGAGTATGAGCCGTAAAGGTGATTGTTGGGATAATGCTGTTGCTGAGTCGTTTTTCAAAACGTTTAAAACTGAGTTGACTTATCATGTCGATTTGTTTAATATTCATCAGGTAAAACGAAACATTTTTGAGTATATTGAGTTATTCAATAATCGAGAACGTCTTCATACTACACTCGGATACCAAAGCCCGGCTGAGTATGAAGAACTAGAGTATGAAAAATGAGCGTAACTTTGTGTCCATTTTTTAAGGGCAATATCAGCTCACTGTAAAATATAATTCATCGGGAGGCCGATATTGGCACTAATAGCTTTTGATGCTCGCAATGTACGAATCGAGCCCTCGGGTATCGGACGGGTGGCCGAGAATCTTATCCGGCATATCGCTGAGATCGACCACGAGAATGAGTATCTGCTCATCCAAAGGCCGGCTCTGCAGGAACCGATCGTTTCTGGCCCGCGATTTCGGGTCGTGCATTTCCCTTACGACATCGCTTCGTTGCGCAACTATGTTTGCTTCGGGCGCGCGTTGCAAGGCCTCCGCCCCTCTGTCTACCATTCGCTGCACTCGTTCTTGCCATTTGGTGTGCGGGAAACGGTGAAAACAGTCGTCACTGTGCACGACTTCAACTGGATTCAGAGGCCATCAATTGCAGGAGTACGGCCCTGGCGTGGATGGGTGAGTGGTTTGCATGGACGGCCTATGCATGCTTACAGCGTTCGTGCTACAGATCATGTGGTTTGCATTTCTCAACAGACAAAAAGAGATTTGTTTCATCTCTATCCCGATACTACGACGCCGGTATCGGTAATTCATAATGGCATCGACGCGGCAGGTTTTTGCGCCGGTGCAATACGTTCTCAGATTCGGTGTTACGGAGACACGCGGTTTCTTTTGAGTGTGGGCAGCGGACGCCCCAGCAAGAATCCGCAAGGTACGTTGGGTGCTTTTGCGCTGATCAAACGTGAGTCAAAACATCAGGACATGCGGTTGCTGATGGTTGGTAAGATTGACACGTTGACACAATTACAAGCCTTGGTTCGTGAATATGGTCTCGTCAGAGATGTCGATTTTCTCGGCATGGTTTCCGATGCGGAACTGACCTTTTTGATGCGGCATGCCCTGCTGCTTTGTTTTCCGTCACTCTGGGAAGGATTTGGCCTGCCGGTCATCGAAGCGTTCGCTTTTGGCTGCCCGGTTATCGCATCCAACGTGGCTTCGCTGAAGGAAATCGCCGCCGGGGCGGCCTGGATGATCGAGGAGCCGACTTCTGTTGCGGAAATCGCCCAAGCCATGCGCGTAGTCATCAACAACAAGTCCATCCGTGTACGATTGCGTCGGGAGGGTCTGAAAAGAGCGGCCAGATTTACCTGGGAGAAGGCGGCGCAGGCGTATGTGGAAATCTATCAAGAATTGATGACAAGGGAAGTGGATAGAAAGTTCTTTGTAAACAGCGTTGAAAAGAGCTCGGACCGAAAATGAAAAATATCGATAGTGGCAACCACCAAGATGCGAGAGACCTCATTCGGGGATTAATGTTTAATGTCCTGGGAATGGTGGTTAAAATCAGCAAAGTTTTGTTTGTTTACGTGGTGGCGAAATCTTACGGGGTCACGGCTCTGGGGCAATACTTCCTGGCCTGGAGTGTTGTCGATATTTCCTCAAAATTTGGATTGTGGGGCCTGGATAAAAGCCTGGTGCGGGATATTGCGCGTTTCAATTCAGACCGTAGCCCTGAGTCGAATCAACGTATTTTCAGTACCATATATTTTAACGCCGTCGTCGCTTTATGTTTGAGCCTGCTGGTTACAGGAATCGTTGTTGTTGTCAGCCCGTGGATAGCTACGACCATTTTTAAAGATAGCCATTTAACTTCAACGATTCGTTTTTTGTCGCTTGCCATCCCGTTTGTTGTACTGACCAACGTGTTTATCGCCACGACAAAAGGCCTGCGTTTAATGCAGTATGAAGTTTTAGTGCGACAGGGGATTGAGCCGTTGTTTCTCCTTGTTGCAGCAATCATGTTTATTCCGCTAAAACTGGGAGCGTTCGGTCTGGCAATGGCCCATGTGTTCGCAAGTTTTGTGGCGGCTGTGTCTGCTTTCATTATTGTCTTACGTAAATACAACCATCTTGGGTGGAACCCAAAACCCCTTGAAAAACAAAAAAAGATAGAGACATTGCGGTACATCTACCCAATTGCAGCCATGGATTTTTTGAATTTACTGGTTGCCAGGACGGACATACTGTTGGTTGGAGCATTGTTGAACGCAACCTCAGCGGGCTTGTATGGAATCGCTGTTGAAGTCATATCCGTGATTAAATCCGTGCGTCAGGGACTGGAGCCGATTTTTTCACCGATCGTATCGGAATTGTTTTACAGTGAACAACAGGGCCGTTTACGTCGAAACTATGTGTTGGTAACACGTTGGCTTATGGTAGGTAGTTTCCTGCCCGTGGTGGCCATAGTCATGTTTCCAGGGCAAATCCTGGCATTCTTTGACGTGAATTCAATTCAAGCCAGTTCTGCCTTGATGGTTCTGGCAGTGGCATACGGTCTGAACGGTGTGTTCAGTGCTGCGGAAAGCCTGTTGGTGATGACCGGAAAGACCTTACTGAACACGATCCTCGGGGCGATGATGCTCATCCTCAATTTCACCGTGTCGTATGTGCTCATTCTGAAACTGGGGTTGGTCGGTGCGGCGCTTGGTACCCTCACATCTATTGCCGCGGTCAGTATTGCCAGGCTGCATCAGGGTTATAAGCAATTTCGATTGCTACCGTTTAGTCTTTCGTTGTTCTGGCCCGTTATCACTGCCGGACTTACAGCAACCATTATTTATTTGCTTAAGGTTGCCTTTCATATCGATACCACTTTTGAAACAATTCTCGTTTTTGTTTTCATGATTTTTATCTATGCAGTTATTTATTTCCTGGGACCACTGGAACCTGAAGAAAGACGCCTGATTTCTAATATTAAACGTAAAATCAGAAAAGTCTCTTTCGCCTCCGGAAAGATAATTTAGGAGTAAAAATTTTGTGGTATGATGATAACAGTGTATTAATTTAATCAGGGACTTAAATGTTGAATTTGCGCAAAAAATGTCATTTGATATCTAAATACTATATTCCGATTTTGCTCGTCGCCCTGAGTGCGACCGCTATTGGCGGATTCTACGCTTCGAAGTTGACACTGCAAAGCGATCTGTCCGCTTTGTTGCCGGACACCTTTGAGAGCGTGAAAGCCTTAAATCGTATCAAAGAAGAGGTCGGCGGTGTTGGGCAATTGCAAATCCTTGTTGAAACGAAAGATTATTCCGCGGCCAGGAAATTCATCGAGACGCTAAGTCCCAGACTTTTGGCCAGCCCGCTCATAAATTATGTGGATCACAAGAATGATGTGCAATTTTACAAGAAAAATGCCCTGTTGTTTTTGGAACCGTCAGAATTAGATTCTCTCTACACAACCATTAAACAGAAAATCGATGCAGAAAAACAGAAACTGAATCCTCTCTATGTGGAAGATCTCTTTGGCGAGAGTACGGCTGATAATACCGGCGATGATTTGGCCAAGTGGGAAGCAAAATACCGGGATAAGGAACCCAAAGAGTACTACACCAATGCAGACAGCACGGTTCTGGTGATGAAAATCTTTCCTGCCAAATCAAACACAGATTTGAATTTCGTTCGCAAGATGATCCATGAGGTAGAGGATATAATCGATGCAACAAACTATAAGAAATATGCGCCCGACATGAAAATCTATTACGGCGGAAATTTTGAAAATCGTCTCGTCGAATACGAATCCGTGAAGAAAGACATTATCGGTACGGCTGCTTACGGATTTGGTGGTGTTTTCCTGTTGATCATCATCTATTTTCGTCGGCTTCTTGGTGCGATCTTGATCACCGTGACGCTACTCTTCTCGTTGGCCTGGACTTTCGGCGTGACTTACGGAGTCATAGGTGAGCTGAATACGATTACCGGATTCCTGTTTGTCATTCTCTTTGGTATGGGCATCGACTACGGCATCCATGCTTTCGGCCGTTATTCAGAGAGCCGCCGGGCCGGGTTGGATTTTGAACAATCCATTGAAAAGCTGGTCTGTCAGACCGGCAAGGCCCTTGCAACCACGGCTGTGACTACCTCAGCCGCTTTTTTTTCCCTGACGCTCATGGATTTCAAAGGGTTTTCTGATTTGGGATTTATCGCCGGGGTCGGCATGCTCTTCGCTCTGGTCGCCATGGTTGTGGTCTTACCAGCGTTTATTACTCTGTTTGAAAAGCTACATATTCTAAAAGTTAAACCGGTGCCGGGTAAAACATTGCAATTTAAACGTAAGCAGTTTCGTTATGCGAAGCCCATCTTACTTCTTTCCGGTTTGCTCACACTTCTTGCAATTTACGGCCTTTCTCAGGTGGGCTTTGAATACGATTTTACCAACCTGCGCGCTACCACTGAAGAACAGACGATCGTGCGGGAAAAAATCAGGGGGGTTTTCAAGCTTTCCGATTCCCCGGCCGTCGTGCTCGCGAACACTGATGAAGAGGTCAGCGAAATTGTCGAGGCGGTAAAACATATCATCGCCACAGATACCGTTTCCCCAACCATAAAAGCAGTGCGTTCTGTGTTTTCCCTGGTGCCAAAAGACCAACCTGAAAAATTGATTAAAATGCGAAAAATTAGAGAGCTGATTGACACTGAAGCCGACGGCGTTGTTAAGGGCGAGGACAAAAAAAAGCTCGATAAGCTGAAACAATATTTGAAGGTGAATCAACCTTTTACGTGGGAGGAATTTCCGGAAAAAGACAAACGTCAGTTTATCAATAAACAGGGCGAAATCGGCAAATTTGTGTTCATTTATCCCAGTGTACCATTGAGTAATGGCCGGAACGCTATTGATTTTCGCAATGATGTTGAAACCATTACGACAAAAGACGGTAAGGTTTTTCATGCATCCAGTTCCAATATTATTCTCGCCGATATGCTTATCATTATGATAAGGGAAGGGCGTATCGCTGTGGTGTTAACGATTTGTGTCGTCTTTGTTATTGTCCTATTGGACTTTCGTAGTATAAAATCAGCCTTGATGGTATTATCTCCCCTGGTCGTGGGAATTCTCTGGATGGGTCTGGTGATGTATGCAACAGGAATGAAATTTAATCTTTTCAATATCGTCGTGATTCCGAGTGTCATTGGAATCGGCGTGGACAATGGTGTGCACATCTATCATCGCTACTTGGAAGAAGGCCCGGGCTCCTTATACTTTGTTCTGAAAAACACCGGACTGGCAATTCTCATGACCACGACCACAACGATCGTCGGTTACTCGGGCTTGATTCTGGCGCATCATCCCGGTTTGAATTCTATCGGTGATTTGGCAGTTATTGGTATTTTATCAACATTTTTAACCGCAATTGTCGTATTACCAGCGCTCATACAAAGTTTTGAGACATTTACCCCAATGTCAAAAAGTTGACGAAATCATGCCTTGACCTGGCGGGGATGTAATTCATTGTAAATTTACGATTTGGCGCGATGTTTTATCTGTAGCATCGTCAAAAAACTGACAAGGACTATTGCTGCCTTCCAGTGAATCACAGTCATGCCTGTTTTTCAGGCTCGAATGAACCGTGTTTTCATTCAGGTTTTATGTTCTTTGTGGCATAGTCTTTGAACGAAATTCCAGTAACATGTAAGCACTCAAAAATATATTTTTTGATTCGGCTGATGTGCAAACTTAAAAAAAGAGGGTTCGCTGTGACTAACAAACAACGGACAGGTGCAGTCGGCAAGGTGTTGGTAATTGCTTTGCTGATGGTTTTAAGCCCTGCATTTAACTCAGTATGTGCGCAAAACAAACAAAAGCAGAAATTGTGGACCATGAATTTTGGCCTGGAGACGTGCAACTTTGTTTCCACTGGCAAGACAACCTACTTTGTTCTCGAACCCGGCTACCGGTTAACTTTGCAGGGCAAAGAAGATAATAAAACGGTGGAGCTCACCATTACGGTCTTAAATGAAACAAAGAAAATTGGGAATGTCGAAACCAGAATTGTGGAAGAACGCGAGACTGTGGAAGGTAAATTGACGGAAGTGTCCCGAAACTACTTTGCGATTTGTATGAGGACCAATAATATTTTCTATTTTGGTGAAGATGTGGATATCTACAAAAATGGAAAAATAGATAATCACGATGGTACCTGGCATGCATACTCGAATCATGCTAAACCGGGATTAATGATGCCTGGAACCGTCTTGTTGGGCGCGAGATATTATCAGGAAATGGCTCCGGATATTGCCATGGACAAAGCGGAAATCATGAGCAGCGGTGAAATATTTGATATACCGGCCGGTAAATTCAAGAACTGTTTAAAGGTTGAGGAAAGGTCTGACCTGGAGCCAAAAAACAAGGAATATAAATTTTATGCGCCGGGGGTAGGGTTGATCAGGGACGAAGACCTGAGGTTGGTTAAGTATGGTTTCGTTGAATGATACAAATTCAATATCACTTCGGGTGGAAAGATACACTCATCAAACACAGACTCAGGACCATAATCAGTAGATGAAAATACGAGGATTGTGATGCTTGTTCACTTAGTTCTGCCGTTCTTAATCTTGAAAACATTCTCATTTAATGAATCAACCCATATTGCTCAGATATATATTCAACCTCTCACCTGCGCTCATGCACATAATGACTATTTGCATCCCGTTCCACTGTATGAAGCTCTGGGTCACGGGTTCACCAGCGTCGAAGCCGACGTTCATCTGGTCGATGGCGAACTCATGGTGGCTCATAAAAGGAAATATATCCAAAAAAGCCAGACGCTGGAGACCCTTTATCTTTCCCCACTGCAGAGGCTAATTCACTCAAATGGTGGTACGGTGTTTCGAAATGGGATGCCACTGACTTTGTTAATCGATATCAAAACTGAAGCAGTGGCATCCTACAAGGTATTACGAAAAGTTTTGTCCAGATATCAAAACATATTGACTATCTATGAGGCTGGTTACATCATACCAGGGCCGATCAAAGTCGTGATCTCCGGGCACCGGGCCCGCGGGCAGATGGCCCGGCAAAAGAGACGATTTGCAACCATGGACGGCAGACTGCCGGATTTAAATTACACCGGGCCGGATCATTTTATCGAACTCATCAGTGATAAGTGGACGGACATATTTACCTGGAATGGCGAAGGTGTCTTTCCTGCAGAGGAGAGGAAAAAGCTCGAGGGGTATGTTAGCCTGGTTCATCGACAGGGAAAGCAGCTCCGTTTCTGGAATACCCCTGACAGCCCCATGGAAAATGAAACAGCCGTCTGGACCCAATTGCTAAACGCCGGTGTTGATTTTATTAATACCGAAGATTTGGATGGTCTGAAAGCATTTTTGTTAAACCACGATGAATTTCAAAATGGGCATTTGGCCACCTCTAATCGCAACCATAAACGGATATGGATGAATCAAGAGATTCTCAGGAAGATTCCCTTAGATATTGTTCCGTGGTAGAAAGGTCATGTTAAGGCGGCAGAACTTGCGACTGATCTTTTAGAGAATAATTGGATACCGGAAGAAAAAAATTATGTAGCTATTTAGGTTTTGTATAGATACATTCTTCATAGGGAAAGCCTTTAAGACTTTCCTTTTTTATTGTGTCATAATTGAAAAAGGCTAACTGTCTGACAAAAGTAGAAATTCAGATCCTCAGGTTGGATATAGTGAAAGTTTGAGTTGTTGCATAGCCGTTCACAGGATTATTGGCTCAGATTTCTGTCCATGAAAAAACTCATTTTGTAGCAGAAAAAATGGAGGGCACCGTACTGGATTGGGTGGATGAATTGGAAGCTCTGTACAAATAAATCTCTGATGAAAATATTGCAAAAGTGGACATAAAAAAATGAAATACCTTAGGTTTCTTGTAGGTCTGTTTCTCGCTCATTGTTTGATTCTGCCTGCTACAGTTTCAGGTCAGGAAAAGGTAGTGGATCTGCCGAAACTACTTAAACTTGCCTTGCAAAAAAACGCCGAGGTTCAAATTCAAAGCGGAGAGGCGCGGATTGCAAGCCTTAACCATCGGCAGGCGGTATCGACACTGCTTCCTCAACTGGATGTCGATGGCGGCTATTTTGGCGCTTCCGGGCAGAAAGGCGTTCCGGATTTTATTGCCGCTAACGCAATTGACGAAAAACTGGCCTGGCTTTCCGTCCAACAGACAATCTTTAGTGCGGAGAAATATTTGAGCGTATCCGGAACCGGTATCGAGCGACGTAGACAAAAATTGGCCTCTCGGCGACTCGACCAGGCTGTCATTTTGCGCGTTGTGGAGGCCTATTTTTCCGTACTCAAAGCCCGCGGGCGGATGAAGGTTTTTGAGCAAAACCTCCGGGCATTTGAAGCGCTCTACGAACAAAGTGAGCAACTTTTCGAGAGTGGGATCGTGCGCGAATTTGACGTAAGAAAAACGCACACAGAATATTTGTTACAGAAAAACATCCTGGCGCGTTCACGCAACGATTATCGCTCTTTACTTAATTTACTCAAAGAGTTAGTCGGGCTACCGATTGAGGAACCGCTTTCCATTAATGATTTTCCGTATCAAAACACCACCCTTGACAGCCTAAACGTATATCGGGAAATAGCACTAAGAAATCGGCCAGAACTGTTGCTCAATCAGGTTGAGAAAATACGCTTTGCTGCTGAAAAGAGAGCGGCATTGTTACAGCGACTTCCGCAGGTTGACGTCAACTTCTTTTATGGTTGGGATACCGGGATGACTTTGCGGTCTCAGAACCGCGGATGGCAGATTTTCCTCAATGTAAGGATGCCTCTTTGGCATTGGGGGGGACAACTGATTACGCATCAAATTGCTTCTATCCGCTACAAGCAAAGTCAAATACGATTTGAGCAGTTACGAAGGAAAGTCGTCAGGGAGGTCATTGATGCCTACCAGGACTGCCTGTTTCAGACGCAACAACTGCAGGTAATGCAGGAGAGCCGCACCGAAGCCGCTAAAGCCATGGGAATGGCCAGGTTTGGCTATCAGGAGGGTACGGTGACAAATCTTGAAGTCATCAATGCGCAAAAGCTTTTAGCCGAAAGCAATATTCAATATTTGCTGGCTCAGTATGATTTTTATATTGCAAAAGCGCGGCTCTTCCAGACGGCCGGCAAATTAGAGGAGGACTTAACATGGGTAAAGTAGCATACTTTTTATTTATATTATTGATTTCACTATTTGGCCTTTGTCTTTCACAGACTGTTGCGCCGGTCAAGATAACATCCGCTCAATTCCAATCCATTTCAGAAACGGTCTCCGGGCATGGAATTGTGGAACCTGAACCAGAGGGGGACATTAAGATATCAGCCGTTGCCGCGATGCGTATCGAGAAAATTCTGATAAAGCCTGGCGATAGCGTCCGGAAAGGTCAATTGCTGGTTAAGTTACAACGCGACAAAGCGTTAGATGTCGAAGTGGAAAAGGCAAGAATCATCATGCAACAGGCAAAAGTAAATCTCGATCGGGCTAAGAAGCTATATGAAAAAGGCGTTTATCCTCGTGTGAATTATGAGCAGAAGCAGACTGAATACAATCTTGCCAAAGCCGACTTAGACCTGAAATCAAAAACTTTGGATTTCGCGATTGCGAATAGCGAGCTGCGCTCATCAATCACTGGTGTCGTCAGCAGCGTAACCGGTAAAGTAGGACAAATTGCGGATCCGTCTTTGACGATTGCAAGGATTGTCAATACGGAAAAAATGTTCGCCGTAGTCGGCATTGAAGTTGAAGATATTGACAAAGTCATGGTCGGACAGAAAGTCGAAATCCATATTCCCAATTTCCCCGATGCAAAACCACTAACCGGCATTGTTGAGCAAAAGAATAAAGAGATTGATCCCGCCACACAACTGGTTCGGATTTGGATTGAGGTCAAGAATCCGGACGGCCTGCTGCAGCCCGGAATGTTCGCTGTAGGACTTATTTTTGTGAAAACCGAAGATCGTGCTTTGGTCGTTCCAAGATCTTCGGTTTTAAAGGACGATAAAGGTAAATATGTGTTCGTTGTTGAAAAAAAAGTTGCACGCAAGATTCAGGTGAAAACTGGTATTGAGAATGATGGAGAAATTCAGATTCTTGATGGAATTCACGAGGGCCAGCAGGTGGTTTATGAGGGCAATTATGAATTAGAAGACGGGATGACGGTGACCGTGACGCAGTAGAACATCCTGTTTAGGTCGTCGAAAGAAAAAGGAAACAATTTACATTCTATGAATATTGGCAAACTAATCGAAAGTCACGCAAAATCCACACTTTTTGTTGTTGTGGTCCTGTCTTTAGCCGGTTTGTTTGGCGCGTTCAAGCTGCCGGTATCCCTTTTTCCCGATATTGCTTTCCCACGGATTGTTGTTTCGGCTAATGCAGGTGAAATGCCCGCCGACCGGATGATGATTACTGTAACCCGCAATTTAGAAGAAGCGGTAAATTCCATTCCCGACGTTTTGACCGTGCGGTCCACGACCAGCCGCGGTGCCACAGAGCTTTCCATCAATTTCCACTGGAATATCGATATGGTGCAGGCGGAATTGCAGGTAAACAACGCCATTAACCAAATAAAAAACCAGCTCCCTCCGGGCACAGAATTTGAAGTGAGAAAAATGAATCCGACTGTTTTTCCGATTCTGGGCTATAGCCTTATCTCTCATTCACGCAGTTTAACTCAACTCCGTCAGTTCGCTGAACTAACTCTAAGACCGGCTTTAACAAGTATTGATGGTGTGGCGGTTGTGTCCGTACTTGGCGGTCGTACCAAAGAATATGAAGTGCTTGTAAATCCGGAAAGATTGCGCTCGTTCAAGTTATCTTTGACCGAGTTGGTACAGGCAATAGAAAACGCCAATATTATTGGCGCCGTCGGCAAAATTGAACAGGAGTACAAACTCTTTCTTACTCTAGTGGACGGACAATATATCTCAAAGGAAGACATCGGACATACGGTCATAAAAATTGAAAGTCAAATGCCGGTTTTTTTGGACGATGTGGCCATTATCCGGGAAACTACAGCCCCGGAATGGGTCCGGGTGACCAGTAATAGCGAGCAAGCTGTACTTCTCAATATTTACCAGCAGCCTGGCGGCAATACAGTACAAATCGATGCTCAGATTATCCAGACCCTGGAGGAGATGAAAGACCTCATTCCCGCCGACATCAAGCTGTCAAAATTTTACGACCAGTCGGAACTGATTGTGGAGAGCATGAAGAACGTGCGCGACAGCATTTTGGTTGGTATTCTGCTGGCCGTGGCAATCCTGATGGCGTTTCTGCGCAACTGGAAAATTACCGTCATTGCCTCACTGGATGTTCCTCTAACAATTGCCGTGACCATGCTGTTTATGTCGGCCCTTGGCATGAGCCTGAATATCATGACGCTCGGTGGCATCGCAGCAGCCATAGGGTTGATCATCGACGATGCCATTGTGGTTGTCGAAAACATTATCAGGCACCTGGCAATGCGCAAATCAAAAGCTCGAGACGCCGTCCAGGCGTCTTTGCAAGAGCTTCTACGCCCGATTTTGGGGTCCTCATTTAGCACGATTGTCGTATTCGCCCCCCTGGCATTTCTTACCGGCGTAACCGGGGCATTTTTTAAATCGCTTTCACTAACCATGGCCAGCAGCCTGCTGGTTTCCATGCTACTGGCGATCTTCTTTATTCCAATCCTATCGCACCGGTTCATCAACGAGCAGGACGCAGAGAAACAGGAACGTCCCAGTCGTCTGTTTACGTACCTGAATCATTTTTATGAGCTGGCTCTAAAATTTCTGCTAAGGCGACGCTATATCGTTTGGGTTGTTTCATTTTTTCTGATAGTGTTGAGTTATGTTCTTTACAAAGGGCTTCCTACTGGTTTTATGCCCGAAATGGATGAAGGCACATTTATCCTGGATTATCGTACTAGCGCCGGTACGTCGATAGAAGAAACAGATCGGGTGGTCAAGCAAATTGAAGCCATCCTCACCGAAATACCGGAAATTGTGAGCTATTCCAGACGCACTGGTCTGCAACTGGGCGGCGGGCTGACCGAAGCAAATATGGGTGATTTTCTCGTCCGGTTAAAGATGCATCGCAGCCGGGGGATTAATCGGATAATTGATGAAGTTAGGAAGAAGGTTTTGGGAAGCGTTCCGGGTATTGAGATTGAGTTTGCCCAATTAATGGGTGATTTAATCGGAGATTTGACCGCTGTGCCGCAACCAATAGAAATCAAAATTTTTGGAGACAACTATGACCAGATTCATCAAATCTCCGAAAAGGCAGTTGCGATCCTTACGGATGTTGCCGGCGTGGTTGATATTTACGACGGCATCACCATCGCCGGGTCATCGCTGTTAGTCAAAGTAGACCCGCTGCGCGCCGGCATATTTGGCCTAACCACCGATGCTGTACAAAGGGAGGTGGAAGTCGCGATCAATGGTGTTCTGGCCTCGCAGATTCAAGAGAAGCAAATGATGGTCGGTATTCGAGTCCGTTTACCAGCCAGCGGCAGAACCACTTTGGATAAAATAAAGCACCTTCGCATCCTCACATCAGCCGGAGATTATATTTCTCTTGCCTCGATCGCCAATCTTTCCATTAAGGAAGGGCAGCCGGAATTAAACCGGGAAAACCTCAAACAGATGATTGCCGTTACCGCCCGACTCAGTCACCGTGATATGGGAAGCGCTTTGCAGGAAATCAAGTCCAAGATTCGCGCAAACCTCAAACTACCCCAAGGCGTCTATATCCAGTACGGTGGCCTATACCGCGAGCAGCAAAAATCGTTTAAAGGTTTGCTTATTGTTTTGGCCATTGCAGTTGTTCTGGTGTTCATCGTGCAACTGTTTGAATTCGAGTCATTTAAGATCCCCTTGATTATTCTCATTATCGACATTCTGGCTCTTTTTGGTGTCTTCTTATTTTTGCGCGTCTCCGGGATTCCTCTAAACATATCTTCCATGATGGGGATGATCATGATTATCGGGATTGTGGCCGAGAACGCAATTTTTTTTATTCATTACATTCAACTTCTGGGACAGAAGGGACAGCCCCTGGAAGTCGCTTTGATAGAAGCGGGAAAACTACGGATGCGGCCTATCATTATGACCACTCTTGCGGCTGTTTTGGCGCTTACTCCACTGGCTATCGGAATTGGCGCGGGGGCACAAATGCAGCAGCCCCTGGCAGTAGCGGTAATCGGAGGGTTTTCGTTTTCGGCGCTTTTATTGCTGTTTATGCTGCCGGTATTTTATAAATCTTTTTTTCATCAGAGACTGAAAAAGGCGACAAAAATATGAAGCCGAAGTATTTACCACTACTTCTTCTGCCATTCATTTTATTTTATTCTCATCTCTGTTATTCCCAAACCTTTATTATGCAAAAACATCCGGATAACGAAGTCACTACCGGATTACGATACCTCCGGCCCCGATATGGCGTCGATTACCCGGCTAATCTGTCAACGTTAGCGGGAGACTACGAAGTATATCTAAACTTTCCTCTCTCGGAACGGATTAACGTTCTGACTAGTTTACCCTTCACCATAAAAACTTCCAACGGCAAAGAAGTAGAAAGCGGCCCCGGCAATTTATATCTTGGATTGCAGATGCGTTCAGAATCTGTTTCGAGCCTTCGTTCGACATTTTCTTTTGGCGTTTTTCTGCCAACCACATCCGAAAGAATTACCAGGGCGACATTTATTGGATTATTTGCCAATTTGTACGAGCCACAGAAATCACTGCCGAATACACTAACGCTCTATGCCAATTATGGTCTTCAGAAATTCCAAAGCGGTAAACTTTTTTTGGGGTTGGAACTCGGGCCACAATTGTTTATTCCTACCGCAGGAAACGGTCAGACCGTTGAACTTTTTTCGCATTACGGCTTATCGGGCGGCTTTCATTCTAAAAAGTTTGCGGTTTGGGGGGAACTCTTAGGACTTGTGAGTATTACATCAGACTTTCTGAATTTTGGGCAACGGGTGAACCATTCTTTTTTGTTGGGCGGCCAACTAATTACGAAGAAATTTAAGCCCGGCGTTTTTCTTCAAGTCCCAATTGACGGAGAGCCCGCAAATGTAGTTGATTTTATTTTTGGCCTGAAAATGGAGGCAGTGCTCGTTAAACAGCAGGTTCAAAATCATGATTCCCGGCACAAATAATCAAATCGATATAATAATTAAATGGAGGTAAAAGCATGCGACACTTCACTCTTTCCATCTCTATTTTTGTCCTGGGACTATTTGCAGGCAACGGTGTTTTTGCAAAGGAAACCACCGTCAAAAAAATTATTCAACTTGTGAACAAAACGAAAGTGGATATTGTCTCGGTGCAAATTTCACCCTCTGGCCGCAAGCAATGGAGCAACAATATCCTGGTTACTGGCGTATTCAAAAAGGATGAGCACGAGGTTCTTACGTTTACTCCACAGAGCAAAAATGTTTGCGAGTACGACTTAAAAACGGTAAAGGTAAACGGAGACAGCATCATATTCAATAAACTCAATTTGTGCCATTTGCTTAACGTCACTCTTTATTTTGAAGATAATACGGCTTACCTAAAACAGAATATCATCATTGAGAATCAGACAGGTTTTACTTTTGATGAAATGTATGTTTCAGATACAAATACTGATTTGTGGTCTTTAAATATTCTTGGGACTGTCGTATTGAGTGATGGTGATGAAGCTTACATCTCGTTTACTCCCAGGGAAGATAATTGCATTTATGACCTGAGAGTGAGAAGATTTTCTGGTATTGACGTTCTTTTCGAAAACATAAACATGTGCTATACCTACAAAGTCACACTTTATTGGGGAGAAGGCGTTGCGTATGTGTCGTTTTTTGACTTCCAATAGGGCATTGGGAGACTCATGAGAGGTTTGAATCATCTAAGTGGCAGATAGTGCTGGCTGTTTTGCTTTTCAGTCTTCCATGGAAAATTTCTAAGCAGGGTTTTCAGCTCTGATACGGGAGATGCCAGTCTGCAAGTGTTTTGTGAATCATTTCTCTAAAGAATCGCGACAGTTACTTTTGTTTACTAATATTAGGAGAGTGTATTATGTTAAGTCAATCAAAAATCTATTTTGTCATGCTCATTTTTTTGAGTTTCTCAAGTTTATTTATGCTGAGCTGTGGCTCTAAAAGTGTGTCGGAGATGTCGCAGCAACAGCAGCAAGAATCCACAGGTTCGAATGCACCGCAAAGCAGCGGCCACAATGAAACTCTTCTTGCCGCTGCATCTCCGTTTGAAGATCTGATTGATTTTGCGGAGGCAGGAGACCAGGACAATATTCAGGCCACTTATGACAAAATCCGCTCCCAGGTAAAAAACATCAAGCAAACGCTATCTTCCGAGATGCTGGCAAGCTTTGATTCTCACCTTCAAGCCATTCGGCAAGGGATTGCATCTTCGGATAACACGACTGTAGCGCTACATGCGGCAGAAACATATCGATTGTTAATATCATCCCTTGACAAAACGACCCTCATAGTTCCCGTTGAGGTATCGCTCCTGGATTATGCAGGCTTTAAGCTCAACGTTCTCGCCAATGCGAAAAGCCCTGATTTTGGCGCCATGACCAATACCGTGACAGAAGCGCGCGGCTTCTGGGATGCTATTCAAGCCAAGGTAAAAGAAAAGGGACTACATGACGTGATGAACACTGCGATCGAAGGCATGGAACAGGCAGCGGCCAAAAAGAATCTTGACATGGCGGCTTTTGCGGCTCAAGTCGATCTCGATCTGGTGGATTTACTTGAACATTATTTTAAGACGAAAAGCCCAAAGTGACTATTTTCAAAGAAATGATTTACAGGGATTTATTCAATCCCACAATGCTGTCCGGGTCCATTTTTTGTGGTATGCGTTTTCTAACCATCGCATGCGCATCGCTCGCACGCTTAGAAACGATCAACAAAACTCTGGAGGAGGATAAGTAGGGATGAATTGCCCGCAGTTTAGCCGATTTTCAACCCAAATAGGCTTCTTGATTTACAATTATCTCTATTGCTCTATATGGTCATTTAGTCTCCCCAAAAAATATTTTTACAAGGTAAAGAATAAAAACTATCTGAAAACGTTCTCAAATGAACCGGGAGGTCTTCAGGAAAATATTGAAGCATGCATGATTTAGTCTTTAGCTGGATTGGTCAATACGGATATGTCGCGATTTTTTCCTTGCTAATTTTTGGAATTGTAGGGCTACCTGTTCCGGATGAAACGTTGTTGGCCTTTTCGGGTTATTTGGTTAGTAAAGGAGATTTGAACTTTGCTGCCACCATTGCGGCCGCTTTTCTCGGTAGTTGCTGTGGTATAACAACGAGTTACTTTATTGGCCGCTATCCCGGGTCACGATTTATCCGCAAATACGGCGGATTTCTGCATGTGCAGGAAAAAAAGCTCTCCAACATGGAATCGTGGTTTCGACGTGGTGGGAAATGGCTACTCACAATTGGCTACTTTGTGCCCGGCTTGCGCCACTTGACCGCAATCGGCGCCGGCTCCGTCAAACTTGCTTTGCCGGTGTTCGCACTGTTCGCTTACTTCGGAGCGTTGCTTTGGTCTGCCACTTTTGTGGTATTGGGGTATTATCTAGGGGGAAATTGGGCAGCTATCTTGCAACGGATATATCGGCATATTGGGGGAATAACATTGGTTTGCGTCGTCGTCTTAATTGCATTTTCAATTTACAAAAGGGTGTGGCGCCATTGAGAAACAGGATGTTGATTATAAATAATACGGTGCTGGACAAGTTTTCCACAACCATGCAAAATACGCTCATACCTACAAATGACCTGTATGTGATATTTGTTTTTTTAGTAATTGCAGTCTATGAACAAATACGAATTGACCTTCTAACTGCATAACCCCTAAGTTGCCCTAACGAATCCTTCTCCCCAAAATTAGTTTCTTCCTCATCCACAAAGACATATTTATTTTTTAGAGTCTACTAATAAAGTATTCCGTCAAAAAGTTAACTATTTGCTCTCATATTTTTGACAAACTATAAGTCCTTAATAATTAAATAAATATGACGCCATTATCAATACCGTGAGTGGTAAATATTTGTCAGTTCCGCAAATTTAAGATAATAAATGTTGTTCGTTATCTGCAGTAACTATCTATAATATAAGAAATTATGGCTCTTTTAATATAGCTTTTAAATTTTGGCATATTATTTGAGTGATTATTCTGGCAATCAGTTATCTAATAGTTCAAACTAATAACTTGAAAGGAGTTTATCATGAAACGAATCATGCAGTATTCAGTTCAACTTGTGAGCGTAAGTTTGCTCATTTTGGTCGTAAGTTGTGGAAAAAAGAGTCCAACATCTTCCCCACCTTTATCCTTCACGTCTTTACAAAAAACCAGCATGATTGTGATGAAGGCTGCAGCGAAGCTGAGTTCAGCTTCAAGTATGAGTGCTTTTCCGGTACCTGGTGGCTCTCTCAACGTTCAATCTGCTTTGTTAAACATTGAAAAATTTCGAATCGAAGAGAATACCGGTTTTGATGGACAACAACAGGGGGGTGCCAATGACAATGATAAAGGATCGTCAGAAAAAAAGGATAGTCCTGGCGCAGAAAACGACACACCTGATATCATAATTACGGGACCATTTAGCATCGATATTAGCAGTAATGAAGTTTTTCTTGATTCGGTTGCTGCATATCCGGGAACATTCAAGAAGGTTAATTTTACTTTAATACCCAACACCTCACCTCCGTTCAATGGTTCGACGATCATTATCAACGGAGAATTTGTACCTACAAATGGTGCCGCAATTGCAGTGACAATAAAATCCGAATTTGCTAAGGAAATTCAGACTCGCATTGCAGGAGGCGGCATTACGGTTGCAGATAATTCAATAGTACCCGTGGTGGTGACGTTTGATTTGGCAGGCATGTTTAATAATGTTGATTTTGGAAGTGCTCAGGTTAAGAATGGTGAAATCATCGTGGATAATGTTTCCAATGCAGCTTTGCTCACTGTTTTCGAAACCAATCTGACAAAATATGTAGAAGTTGAAGAAAAAATGTAAAATTTCAGGGTCGGTATAACCTTCACTACTTCTGAAACCACGAACCCTGACCTTGGGGGGGAGGCACTGTGCTTCCCCCCATATAGGTTTGTTTTGAAAAGTATTTTAACGTCATCTTTCAGAGTTTTACTTCGTCACAGGTTTTCAGACACTTATCTAACAGGCGCATTTAAGGAATGTTTTTGAGAATTATGATTTCCACCTTTCAAGCATTTTATAAACAATTCATTTGAATTCGAGGTTCTAAGAAACAATAATCGAGGTGGTTGATACGGAATATTTGGAGCGAAAAATGGAAAACAAAGAGGAAATAAAAAGGAAAATATCAACACTCAATCTTTATGAGAAAGTTTATTCGGACATAGTTTTACCGCATGACCAGCAACTTTACGAAAGAGCTAAACCCCAAAAATATCTGGAAGCAACACTCCGGCTTTTTGATGCTATTGGAGGTAGAAGGATAGTCGAATTGGGGTGTATGCGAAAGCCATTAATTCACCCCATTTCCGAATTTCATCCTAGTTGTTGTAATGACGGCCATTCAACCTATTACTGGAGTACTTCAGCAGCCAATGTTGTATCTGTCGATATTAGCTGGAAATCAGTTTTAATAGCTAAGTGGAGTTGCAGAAAATTTGAAAATACCAGAGTCATTCGTTCAGATGGCATCAAATTTCTTCAGGAATTCGACGAAGCCATAGATCTTCTTTTTCTTGATGCATGGGATGTAAAACCTGGCATTGATTATGCGGAAAAGCATCTAATAGCCTACGAAACGGCAAAAAGCAAGCTAAATAAAACAAATATCATTTCAATTGATGATACGGATATCGGCGGTGGCGGAAAAGGTCGATTACTGATTCCTGCGTTGCAAGAAGATAATTATGAAATATTGGTTAGCGGAAGACAAACAATTGCGATATTGGAAAACTAAAATTGTCTAAGAGGAATTTTGTTTTGACTAAACTCAAAAACGGCAGGCGGTAGTTAAAAATATATAAGGAGAACAAACGTGAAAAATATTACAACTCTTCCGTTACGACTGTTTCGCTGGATGGTAAAAGCGAACCAGTTTATTGAACCTAGGGACTATTTTGAACGAGTATATAGATATAATTGTTGGGAAGGTGAATTATCAAGGAGCGGACCAGGCTCCGAAGGTGAATTTGCAAATCAAAAGATCGAAATCATAAAAAATATTATTATAAATCATAATATTTCAAGTATCTTGGATTTGGGTTGTGGCGACTTTCATTGGATGAAAGAAATTATGCCTATTATAGACCGTTATCATGGTGTAGACATTGTGAGTGAGTTAATCAAGAACAACAAAAAGCAATTTCAGAACCAACATGTTTCTTTTCAGTGTCTCGATATCTGTAGATCCGAAGAACAAAAATTGATATCGTTAACGAAGGTAGATTTAGTGTTGTGTTTAGACGTTTTCGGTCATTTATTGAACAAAGAAGTTGGTCTCTTACTGGAGTTAATTCTTAACAACATTAATGCAAAATATCTCTTGGTAGTGAACAGACGGGGATCGGGCAGTACTGACTATACTAAGCAAGAAAAGAGCCGGTTGGAAGGGATCGACATTGAGGAACATCCATTATTTAGAGTATATAGTTCGAGCCGTTTACAACAAGTGCCCAGTTTATATCCGAACGACTTTTATGATTTATACAATCTGAAGAAGCTCCAGGAAAATGTTTTAGTTTCAGATCCCAGGAGCCTTAGAGGAGATAGAATGGAATTCATTATTGATTAGAATTGAACAAACACAATCTCATATACAGAATTTTAAGCATATATGGAGGCATTCCCGATCAGGAATGGTGTACGCTTGCCGAAACGCTCACGGGTACAATCGATATTGTGTGAGAAAATAATTAGTGCACTGATAGGTGTAAAAAATTCGCCGGTATCTGCAACAAGTTTTTGACATCCTTTAAATTTATTATAATTATACGATTAAACAAATTATAATATCATGCCCTATGTCAAATATTTGCCATTTTCTTAAACTCCGATAATGGATTGGTTATTTCTGAATTGTCTTAACTGTATATAAATTAATAATTAGTACATAAGTTGATGATTCTGGCATAGAAATTGAATAAATATAAAATGGATAATATTAAAAAATTAAGTGCATAAGCTTGGTAACGTTTAAACTGCCAATTTCTGGCTAACAATAACAAATCAAAAGGAGTTTATCATGAAACGAATCATGCATTACTCAATTGGCCTTTTGAGCCTGATGTTGCTCATTCTGGTCACGTATTGTGGCAAAAATCCATCTGCATCAACATCTCTTCAGAAAAACAGCGTGGTTCTAATGAAAGCGAAAGCAAAACTGCATTCAACTTCCAGTATGAGCGATATCCCGGTACCGGGCGGCTCTGTAAATGTGCAATTTGCCCTGTTAAATATCGAGAAATATCGCATCGAAGAGAATTCCGGCGTTGAAAACGAGCAGCAGGGGCAACACGAAGATAATGATTCCGGTGGGTCAGACAATGAACAAGAAGCGCCTGATATTGCCGTCACCGGGCCCTTTAGTATCGACATCAGCAATGGAGAAACCTTTATTGATTCGGTTGCAGTTTATCCCGGTACATTTAAGAAAGTCGACTTTACGTTCATGCTCAATAGCGCGCCACCGTTTGATGGCAAGACGATTGTTATCAGCGGGGAATTTATACCTGTTAACGGAACAGCCATTCCCATGACGATAAAATCAACATTTGCTCAGGAAATTCAGATCCGCATTGCAGGCGGTGGTATTACGGTTGCAGCTAATTCAACAGTACCTGTGGTTGTGACGTTCGATTTGACAGGTATGTTTAATAATGTTGATTTTGGCAGCGCTCAGGTTAGCAATGGAGAAATCATCGTGGACAATGTTTCCAATACAGCTTTGCTCGCTGCTTTCGAGGCAAATTTGGCAAAGTATGTAGAAGTAGAAGAAAAAATGTAAACGCAAGGTCGGGGAACGTCCTCCAATAAATCATATCGACCTTGTTAGGGAAAGCCATATGGCTTTCCCTATTTTTTTAATTTATTCAAATTCATTTCTCTCTGGCCGTGCAATCTGTGCTTTGGCGATGATGAACTCAATCGCCAAACAATATGAATACTGGTGCGTGAAAATTCCCGTTTACACATTGACTGAGTCAGTTGCCATCCAAAGAATCGATAGTAGGAATCACTGGGGGAGCAGATGTCATTGCCGGTGGAATTGTCGATTATTGGGTGGGCAACACAATTGTTAATTGGTGCGGGGTAAAAACAAAACAGCAAACGATACACCCATATTTCTCAAATACGAATGTAGGATTGAAGGTCAGTTTTTAAGAAAGCAGGTCGTTCTGTGTGACGTCAATACGGAATATTGTTTTAGAGGTTAGTTTACTTGAACCGCAAGGGGTCAAATGGGTCGAGACAAATACTCGGTTTCCCGGTAAAAATCAGTTCGGACATCAGTTTCGCCGTGATGGGTGTCAGCAAAATGCCGTTGCGGAAATGACCGGCAGCGATGAAATAGTTGTCAAACGATGTTTTGCCGAGAAGCGGTAAATTATCCGGTGTGTCCGGGCGCAAACCGGCCCAAAAATCTTTCACTTGCGCCTGCTGCAATGACGGGATGAGGTTAAGCGCCGCATCTATTAAATGTCGGAATCCGCCGGCCGTATTTGTTTTGTCAAAACCCACGTTTTCCATGGTAGCGCCTACAAGTGTGCGTCCATCCGGCCAGGGTACCAGGTAAACGGAGGATGAATGAATCAGGTGGTTTAATTTTTGTGGGTTGAGTTGCAGTTGAATAATTTGCCCGCGAATGGGACGAACCGGAATTTTAATTGCATTTGTTGCGTCGATCAGTCCTGCCCAACTGCCGGCACAATTGATGTATGTTTCAGCAAAAAGATCTCTATCTGGCAGATGGATGGCCTGCACGTGTTTTCTATCAAAATCGAAACCGGTTACTGGGGTATCGTTGATAAAGGTGACGCCTTTATTTTGTCCGGCTTTTACGACTGCCCGAAGGAGTTCGCGATTGTTCACGTAATGTTCTTCAGGTAAAAATAAAGCAGTTTCTACGGAATGAGCCAACTCAGGTTCCGTTTTTTGCAATTCATGTGTTCCCAATTCTTCAACTTTTACGCCTCTCGTCGCGAGTTTCTCGAACAGACCGGAAAGTAGTTTTGCCTCCTGAAAGTCACTTGCGGTTAAAATACTTCCCTTCGTTTGGTAACCAATTTTCAATCCGGAGGCGTCTCTGATTTCTTCAATGAATTCAGGAAAAAGATCATAACTTTTTTCAAATAGGTTGAGCAGAACATCGGGAACGCTATGGGCAATCTCGGTGTGTGGTGCCAGCATTCCTGCCGCTGCCCAGGTGGCTTCTCTACCGGGATGGCCTTTATCGATGACCGCAACGTTCTGTCCCTTGCTCGCAAGTCTGTAAGCAATGGAACTCCCGATGATTCCTGCACCAATAATAACAACGTCAGATGTTTTGTTCATGGACTTATCCAAGATAATTGCTAAAATAAAGTTGTTGCCAAAATATTTAATTTTCCATAATTTATCAATGATAAAATTGGAGTTTGTTTGTCAGTTACCAGACAGTGCCCGTCAACTTAATGAGGATTCATCTTTATCTTGTCCCTTTGAGTGTAGCACGGCGTCGCGAACCTGCACTCTTAAAACTTAAATCCTAAATCATGAGTGTCCGGTTAAAGAATTTGTCAGATAAAATCGAACAACAGCTTAGAAAGTTCCCTCCTTTCGAAAAGGAGGGACAGGGAGGATTTGAGGCCAGTTGCAGCATTTGCTTTTTCGAATCCCTCCTATCCTCCCTTTGGCCAAAGGGAGGGACTCAGTCCAACGCGCAGAGGATAAAAACAACTTCAGGCTTGCACAACGAGAGGTTTGACTACTGTCTTTTAAAGACCTTACGTAAAACTATCTATCGCTTAACCGGACACTCGTGATCCTAAATGACAAATAATTTCCAAACTCGAAATGGCAAATCTGATGAGTGCCCCCTTTTGGAATCTATGGTCTCTCTCATTAATCCTTGCATCGAAAATATTATTATCGCATCAAATTAATATAATCATTCTAAAAAACTATTTTTTAAAAATTAATATAGAAAGGGGTTATCTTAATGGAAGATGCACTTTTAACGGGACGACTTCAATTTGCGTTCACAATCACGTTTCATTATCTGTTTCCGCAATTGACAATGGGGTTGGGTCTGCTCATCGTTACACTCAAGGGGATTGCATTAAAAAGGAAAGATGAGCGCTTTAATCAGAGCGCGCGTTTTTGGGCAAAAATATTTGCCGTTAATTTTGCGATTGGTGTTGTGACCGGCATTCCCATGGAATTTCAATTTGGCACCAATTGGGCTAAATTCTCGGCTTTTGCCGGTGGCGTCATTGGTCAGACACTTGCAATGGAAGGCGTTTTCGCCTTTTTTCTGGAGTCCAGTTTTCTCGGACTTTTTCTTTTCGGTGAAAAACGTTTAGGGCCGAAATTGCATTTCGTGGCTGCTTTCATGGTTTTTCTGGGTTCCTGGTTATCCGGTTTTTTTATAATTGCGACCAACGCGTGGATGCAGCATCCGGTTGGGTATGAAATCGGCGCAGGTGGTTCTGTTCAATTAACGAGTTTTTGGGCATTGCTTACAAATCCCTGGGTCGGCTGGCAGTACATACACAACATGCTCGGAGCGACGATAACCGGATCATTTGTGATGTCTGCCGTAGGCGCTTTCTATGTGTTGGCCAAACGAAATGAAGAGTTCGGCAAAATCTTTTTGCGCGTTGGCGTCATCGCCGGTTTGATTGCTTCCGTATTGGCCGCGTTTCCTACAGGCGATCAGCAAGGGCAGAATGTGGTCAAATACCAGCCGGCTACGCTGGCGGCCATGGAAGGTTTATTCAATACAAAAGACGGCGCTGATCTGGTTTTGATCGGTCAGCCGGATATGCAAAAACTGAAAATTGATAATCCACTGCATATTCCGAAGCTGTTAAGTTTTTTGACGCATTACCGCTGGAAAGCAGAAGTAAAAGGTCTGGACGCTTTTCCAAAAGATGAATGGCCCACGAACATCCCACTGCTTTATTATAGTTACCACATCATGGTTGGGCTGGGAACCTTGTTTATCGCTATTATGGCGCTGGCGACATTCTTGTTGTGGAAACGAAAATTGTTTTCTTCTAATTGGATGTTGTGGATTATTATGTTGAGTTTTCCTTTTCCCTACATAGCCAACACAACGGGTTGGATGACGGTGGAGTTAGGGCGCCAGCCCTGGCTGATATATGGTCTTTTAAGAACAAAAGACGGACTTTCCCACATGGTTTCCGCTGGCAACAGTTTGTTCACCCTGATTGGATTTATGGGCATGTATACAATTCTCGGGCTCCTGTTTGTATTTTTAATCGCGCGTGAGATCAATCACGGACCTGAAGTGAAAAAAATATAAGCAGTTTTATTTTGAAATAAAAATATTGGAGATAAAAAATGGAGATTTTTTGGTTTATTGGTTTGACGCTTATGTTGACCACATACGTCATATTAGATGGTTTCGATTTGGGTGCAGGTATTATTCATTTGCTGGTGGCAAAAACGGATGAAGAACGGCGCACTGTTTTAAATGCAATCGGTCCGGTTTGGGATGGGAATGAAGTCTGGTTGCTGGCATCCGGTGGTGTGCTGTTTTTTGCTTTCCCGGCGATTTACGCATCGAGTTTCAGCGGCTTCTACCTGCCGTTGATGATGGTGCTCTGGCTGCTGATGCTACGGGGAATTGGCATTGAACTGCGGAGTCATATTCAACATCCCATGTGGCGTTCTCTCTGGGATGTTGTTTTTTCAGGGGCCAGTATTTTGTTGGCAATATTTTTTGGTGCTGCCCTGGGCAATATTGTACGAGGGGTTCCCTTGAATGCAGAGGGATATTTTTTTGAGCCACTCTGGACGACCTTTACCGTTGTGCCGGAAGCCGGTATTCTCGACTGGTTTACCGTGCTCATGGGGTTGGTTGCTTTTACAACGTTGTTGGTTCATGGAGCAAATTTCATTGCCATGAAAACAGAGGGAGCCGTTCAGGAGCGGGCACGGAACATTGCCTTTCTGGTCTCATGGCCTGTTGTTGTCCTGTCGGCAATGGCTTTGGGCGCCGCATCGTTCGTTCATCCTGAAATCTGGAACAATTATTTTGCTCATGTCTGGGGGTGGATATTTCCGATTCTCGGAGTAGCCGGTATTGTGGGTGTGATGGTATTTAACAAAAAGCAAAACGATACCGCTGCGTTTCTCTCATCCGGTCTGTTTATCTTTGGCATGGGCGTAGCAACGGCATTTGGTCTTTTCCCGGTTATTTTGCCCGCTTCCACAGGAGCTCAATATTCCTTAACCATCTATAATTCGGCAGCCGGTGCACACGGACTTGCCGTCGGAATTGTCTGGTGGGTTATCGGAATTATTCTGGCCATAGGATATTTTTCATTTTTGTTTTACATGTTCCGTGGTAAAGTGAATTTGCAAGCGGAGGAAGGCGGGTATTAATTTTTGAAACAGCAAGTGAACTAACTTGAGGAAGTCACCGAGGCGCAAACCGAAAGGACCAATTACGAATCTTGGGTTCATCGGTTTCGGTAGCTGAAAATTATCGAAGCCGAATTTAAGTTCTCCGGATTTTCAGGCTATCTGCTGCCAGTCCTTTACTTTATGTTCGTGAATAACTAAATTGTTATTGGGTACAGCTTTTATTTGCAAACATTTTTCCGGCATTTCGTATATGAAAGTGCGGTTCAAACGAAACTATAAAATAATCTTACGAATGGGAAAATGATGAATTATTCAGAAGCGCTGTCTTTCGCATTTCAGGATGAGGAGTGGTTGAAAAAGATGGCCATCGGCGGGCTTTTAATCCTGGTCAGTTTTTATTTCGGCCTTATTTTCATCTTCGGTTTCTTTATCCTGGGATACTACATTGGTATTATGCGAAATGTTATTCATGATACAGAAAAAAGTTTGCCGGATTGGCATCATTGGAGCAAACTATTCATTGATGGAATTATGGGAGCGGTCATTCTTCTCATTTATTTTGTTATTATCGGCGGTTTATGTGCATTAATGATTGTAAGTATTTGCACCCAGGCGTATTTTCCCCAAGTTGAAATGGTTATGAGCATCGTGTCGGTGTCTTTAATGACGTTATTTTTGTTGATGTTTTTTACGAATTTTGGCCTGCTGCAGTTTGCCCTGACCGACAATTTTGCTTCAGCTTTTGATATTTCTGCTCTACTGCGTATTATTAAAAATGGTTTTGGTCACTTTCTGGCAATTATTATTTTTTCCTTGATTTTAAATGCTATTTTACTGTTTGCAGGTCTAGGTTTTTTCTCCCCTTTTACAAATTTTTGGGGGTTGGTGGTGCAGGGACACCTTTTTGGGCAATGTGCAAAAAATTGTCTGAAACCGGTTGTGTCCGGACAGATTGCCTAGAATGTCTTGGAAGGTAACCAAAACGCTGAACACGCCTAAAATGAAAAATGAGTAAACCAATTCAAATTTGGAAAGTTTCTTCTCTTTTATTGCTCGGCTTGTTTGTTTTCGTATATATTGTGTCTTCAACCGTGGCTGATATTTACTTTTTGGTAAATGATCCGGTTGTTGGGATTACCTACGAGAAAGTGAAAGATGCAGACCGTGTTGTCATAACCCACGTGGTTCCCAAAGGACCGGCGGATCTCGTCGGCATCCGCGAGGGTGATATGATACTGAAACTCAATCGTTATGATATTACGGATGAAAAGTCATTATACCGTGCTTTTCAAGACATTGAAGTGGGGGACCCGGTAAAAATTGTTGTTTCAAGGAGGAACGTTGTACGCGACTTCTCATTTATTTCAAAAAGCCGCATAAAAATTTATACCGGTAGTTTTTTTGCCGGTCTTCTGCCGGGGGTGGTTTTTTGTTACACCCTTATCTTAATCGGTGTTTTTGTTCTGCTCAAAAAAGCTCAGGATAAGACAGTCCATATTTTTTATTTGATGGTGTTGTTCTGGGCGCTGGCAATGTGGGGGAATTTCCCTTATGGTTCAAAGGCGCTGCTTCGATTGCTTCCCGGCTGGTTTGAATGGATATTCTTGATGTTTTTACCCATGGCTACCGGATTGCTTTTACATTTCACCCTGTTGTTTCCTGAAAAAAATCGGTTTTATAAAAAGCACAAAAACATTCTTTTGTTTCTTTGTTATGGAATTCTGCTTTTGATATTTGTTTATATTTATGCAGATGTGAATCAATTGCCGTGGCGGGGGCAAGTATTGCAATACGGTTGGGGCGTATGGATTAGCCTGCAGTTTTTTGTTGCATTTAGTGTGTTGGGTCATTCCTGCCATACGGCCACAGACCCTCATGTGGCTGGCCAGGCGAGCATCATGTACCGTGGAACGATGCTGACGCTTGGTTTGCCTTTAGGACTGTATTTCATTCCTAAGAATATTTTTAATTTTGTCATCCCGTACTCAGAGTATTTCCTGTTTTTGATGGTTTTCTGGCCCATGACGCTTGCCTATGCAATCATTAAACACCGTTTCATGGATGTTCGTTTTATCATTAAACGCAGTTTGGCATTTGCACTCATATCCGGCTTTGTCGTTGCCGCGTATTTTCTCCTCGTGGTCGGTGTCGGCAGGTTGTTTTTATTTTTTACCGGTTCCAGCAGTCAGATTCTGACGATTGTGGCAACCTTGCTAATCGCAGCAATATTTAACCCGGTTAAAAATCGAATTCAAAATTTTGTTGAAAATCGATTTTATCCAAACCGCTACAGTTACCGGGAGGCGGTGCGAAAATTTAGTCATCAACTTGTGAATGTTGTAGATTTAGAAAAATTAATTGAAGAAGTGTCCACCTTTTTTTCGAAATCCATGGCCATCCATCCGGTGGCTGTTTTTTACTCCACGTCTGATGGCACTACATTCAGGTTGCGGTCAGTGCAGGGCATTCAATTATCAAAAGGATTTTCTTTTAACACGCATGATGGTTTTTTAAAGATATTACAGGCGAAACCCTACTTGCAGGATTTTTCTCTATTGCAGGATAAGTTCAACCATTTTACTCAAAATGAACAGGAAAAGTGGCGTGTGCTGGGAACGGAGATCGTCCTTCCGTTAATCAATAAATCGAAGGTGATGGGCTTTGTGAGCATTGGCAGTAAAGAAAATGATGAAACCTTTTATAAAGAGGATATCGAACTTCTGGAAATGCTGAACGATCAGTTGAATATTTCTGTGGAAAATGCGCTGTTGACCGAAGAGTTGAAAGAGCAGGAGCGATTGAAGAAAGAACTCGAAGTGGCGAGAAAAATACAGCTTAGCTCGTTGCCGCAATCAGACCCGGTTATTGCCGGTCTCGATGTTAGCGGCATTTCTATACCCGCCATGGAAGTTGGCGGCGATTACTATGATTACATCACCCTTCCGGATGGCTGTTTTGGTGTCGTAGTCGGCGATGTGTCCGGTAAAGGCACATCGGCGGCGTTGTATATGTCGCAACTAAAAGGAATTTTGCAGACCGCCGCAAAATTTCACACCCGCTTAACCGATCTCATGGCTGAAGTGAATTCCGTGGCTTTCAACAATATTGAGGAACAATCGTTTATTACGCTCACCTGCGGAACATTTGATTTAGATACGAAAAAATTCAAATTTGTACGGGCCGGGCATTTACCGTTGATTTATTTTTCAAAAAAGAATAAAACCTGTCAGCAAATTGTCCCCAGAGGCATTGGCATTGGTTTGGAGGATCAGGGAGTATTTAAAAGAGAACTCGAAGAGTCTGTAATCGCATTTGAGTCGGGTGACGTATTTCTTTTTTATTCAGATGGTATTGTTGAAGCAAGAAATTCGCAGAATGAAGAATTCGATTTCGATATTTTGCAAAAACTCATTTCACAAAACGGCTATGATTCAGCTTTCACCTTGCGGGAATCTATTATTGACCGGGTTCGGCAGTTTGTGGGAGATGAAGCACAAACGGATGACATGACGCTGGTGGTGGTGAAGGTGAAGTAGCCCTGACGGTGTTGTGCCATCAGGACAACGTCTGTTTTTTGCCGGATGAGAAATCTTTATTTGCTGGAATCGTTGCAGTTATAGATTTCTCGAAATGACAATTCAGCGGAAGCAACTGAAAAAATCAGAGATTTGTGAATGAGTCAGGTTAGACACTCCATCTGGATTTGTTAATTTTCTCAGGCAGCCTTAATGTACTCCCGCTCTGCAACGTCTTCGTTTATTTTGATTTTCCCGTTTTTCTGGAACGACAGCACGCTCATGGGACAAACCGTGATGCAGATACCGCAGTGAATGCAGGCCGTATTTTTGTTGGAAAAGCGCTGCTGATTTTTTGCAAAACTCATGACATCAATGCCGACTTCGCAAAACCGCGAGCATTCGCCGCAAGTGATGCATTTTTCATTGCTGTTGATGCCTAACTTGCCGAGATGATGGCTCCAAAGTTCCATCCATTTTGCCAGCGGGCACCAGTAACGGCACCAGACTTTACCGCCAAAAAACGGATAGAGCGTGACGGGAATGACGCCCACGAGCCAGAAATCGGCAATGTAGGAATACCACGCCCGCGATGCTTCCCCTGCCTGTGAAAGAAATCCGAACCAATGATAAATGTCGTTGTAGTACAGCTTTCCGAAAAGCATATTGCCGCCAACTAAAATGGTCGCGACAAATGCCCAAATCAGGATTGCCCGGTTCATCCATTCCCAGGCTTTGGAACGTCTGCCTTTTGGCGCTTTGTGCCGCCATTGATCGCCCCAGGTTTCAGCTAACCCGCCGCAACCACAGAACCAGGTGCAGTAACGTTTGCCGTGATGAATGGAGAGGATCGGAATGATGACGAAGGCCGTCAGTAATCCCCAGACGATGTAAAATAGACTGATATCGTAGAAGAATTGGTGGAACTGCAGCGGCCAGACATATTCAAACCCGTAGGCTTTCCAGGAATAATCCGGACTCCCTAAGAAAAGGCTGGGGCCGGCTTTATGGTGCACATACCACATAATAAATTCCGGAATGAGAAATCCCAATGTCCATTGCGTGGTGATGAGTGAAATATAGCGTTTTTTCTGGTAGCTGTCATTGTAACCGACCCCCCAGCGTTTGTAGGCTTTCATCCCGAAAAAAGTCATAAATGCAGTGTACAGCGCTGCATACCAGAAACTCGGAGAAATGTGTTTGGTGAATCCGAAAATATTCCAGTTAAAGGTGAGGTACTGTTTTACGTTTATGATATGTCCGGAGGAGTCCTGGAACAATTGCAGGTTAAATGGCCACCACGGCGCTTTCATGGCGTAGACGCTATAGAAAACGATAAACATGGCCGTTAGAAACAGATAGCGCTTAAAATCCCAGGAGCCTTCCATTTTAATGCCAATCTTATTGAAGAATTTTATGGGCAGTTCGGCGCCGATCATTTCAAAAACCTGGTTGTTTTTTATTTCTTCAACGTGACCGTATTTTTCGAATTTTACGAAATCCTTTCCCACTTCCTTTAAATGGCTGTTGAAATGAATGTTAAGTTTTTCCTGCTTTTGCAGATCGAGCATTTTGTCCACGTTGCGTTTTTTGGGAAAGATGAATTGCGGGTCGATGGTTACCAAAGTCACGTTATTGGTTGCAGCAAGGGTAATGGCTGCTTCTGCTGCAACGTCACCGCCGCCATAAATCAAAATGTTTTTGTTTTTGAATTCATCCGGGTCGGCTAAAAAGTGAGCGATTTTTTCGGCATGTTCCTTTTCGCCGGGCACACCGGCTTTGCGTGGATTGCCGGCTTTACCGATGGCTAAAACAACATATTTTGTCTTGTAGGTTGCTTTGGTGGTCGTTACCTTAAAATAGTCGGAGGAACGCTGAATGTCTGAAACAGCTTCGAAACTGTTGATTTTTAAGCCACGCTCTTTAATTTGCTTGTCCCATTGTTTGAGTAACTCTTCCTTGCTGCTTTCCTCCGCCCACATTGTGGATTCCAAAGGGACGTCCAGCGGTTCAATGAATAGCGGCTTGCCCTTGGTGAACGAGCGAATGAGGTTGGCCGGTTGTCCCTGTTCAATGACGATGTAGTTGAGCCCCAATTCCTGGGCGCGATTGGCTGCCCCGATTCCGGAGGCGCCGGCTCCGACGATGAGGACATCAAGAACATCGGTGGGTAAACCATTTGATGGCTTATTCTCGAATAATTGGTTAATTAAATTGTTACCCTGATTCAGGCCTAATTTGATCAGTGGGGTGCCGCGAACTTCACCGATCATATACAAGCCGGGAATGTTGCTTTCATGGTTTTCGTTAACTTGCGGGAGTTTTACGATGGCCGGATCGAATTTCTTGTCGAATAGCGAATCGATAAATGATTTCGTTTTTTGGAGGATGGATGTCATGCTAAAGCCTGATTTTTTGTGAAAGTACCATGAGAAATTATTATTAGATAAACGACCTGTCGGTCAGGAAATATTCCCGGTAATTGATCCTGAACTACACCAAGCTGTTTCTTCCAGATATAGCCGTCGTCATAAGGAAGGCCCGCTGATTTTAAAAAGAAAAAAATCGGTATAGAGGCTATTTTTGCTTGACCAAGGACCTCTAAGTTAGGTTTGGCTTTTTCGGTTTAGTTTAGTGGTTTTGAACCCGTTTGGCCTGTATTGTCATCACCGATTCATTCCAGGTTTGACCTTTATCCGTTGAGATGTCGACACTCCAGGTGAAATGCTCCTCGTTTATATTTGAAAACGTTATTCGATGCAGTTCTCCTGGTTTGTATTCGGCTTTGTATTCAATTGAAGAGTCGGAAATAGTGACGCCACCAAGCTTTTGCGGACCCAGTTCTAACCACGTGCCAGATAAAGCTTCAAGCCACTTTATATTCCAACGATTCGTTTCCGAATCATAGGCCCGAAAATTCATTCCTAACATCAATAGATTTCCAGAGGCATCAACCATTCTGTATTCATCTGCGATGACGTATCCGTCGAGAATATAATGTCCTTCCCACGTTGCTTGAAGTCGGGAGGAGCTTCCATCTGCCTGTTTTATAGCAACCTCACAGGCCCACTTCCCGACAAGAAAAGCAAATGTTGAAAGTTGGCCTGGTGCGTTTGGATTGGGTTTCCCGTAGTTGGTTGAATCCATAAAAAGATTATTAATAAAATATTGTGAGTTTAATTTATATTTTCAAGAATTAAATAAGAAAAGAATATGAAAAAAATAAAAAAACATGAAAAAATGATTACCAGATTAACCCATTTTAGTTTTATTGAAATTAAAATCTCTTTTGATATTGGTTCGTGTCTTATGTAGACAATGGAAATTAAATTTATTCCGATCGCAAGAAGGGGACCAAATAACAGTAAAAATCTTATTACCCAATTCAACAGCGAACCATCCCCATATTCCTGGTCCATGTTTCCAATCCACTCATAAACCGATGTAAATATTCCAAAATCAATCTGTAAATAATGTTTCAAAACTACACCACTCAAAAAGAGTAACGGGAGGATTAGAAAAATCAAACCGAGAACAGCAGATTTTTTTGTGTTAAAAAGCGTAATTCTAAATTCACTTTGGTGGTGAGAAACATCAACTGTGGGGACTTTCATTTTTAACATAAAATTATCTCCTGGATTATTTTTTGTTCTCATCATATGCTAAAATACAAGTATTCAATTTTAGTTGCACTATAAAGATCCTTTTAATTTTTCAATCGCCCTTGATAGTAACGACTTTATTGTTCCTTCTTTTTTATTTAAAACAACACTTATTTCCTTTAATTTTAGATTCTCAAAATATTTTAGAGTAATCACTTCCTGGTATTTTAACGGTAACTTCGTTATGGCTTTTTGAACCTGACGGAATTGTTCATATTTTTCCATTTCAAGTTGTGCATTATTTTTTTCGATCAATAAGGTCTCAATTGATGTAAAATCCTTTGAATCATGGGGGATTTCACTAAAAAGTTTTGGCTTATATTGCTTAGATCGATAATAAATTTTTAGTTCATTCGTTGCAATTCGGTAAAGCCAACTCTTGATAGGAATTCCTTTCCATCTAAATTTCCTGATATTTAAGTAGGCTTTAAGGAATGCTTCAGCAGTAATATCATATGACGCATCAAAATTATTAGTTCGTCGGTAACAGTAATTAAAAATAGATTCATAATGTGCATTATAAACTATTTCAAATTTATGAGGATTTATTCTGATTTCGTTTAGTATTTTTTTGTCAGTCAAAGTGTTTATTTTATACAATACATAAGATTCGAAAAAGTTGCATTTGAGATTATCCATTACCAAAACAACTTTTTTTTTACATTGGTGTAATGAACATCCAACAATTCTTTTATCTGATGGGCCCTATCAACTTTGGTTCGGCGCACCGTGACCGACACATAGCGCTTGCTGCCAAACGGCTCGTAGAACATGACAGATTGCTGACGCCATTGCGCTCATATATCATAATCAACACGAGTAGATTTACCAGGTTTAGAAGGAATTCTACAGCGTATTCCTTTGGTCGATTGCTTGGTTGTCTCATCCATGCAGACCAAAGGTTTATTCGGGTCATAAGGTCGCCTGTAAACTTCAAGAATGTCTTCCATCGCCCAGACAAGCTGCATTGGCGGCTGGGGGAATACACCACATATATTTCAACCAGGGCTTCAATTCTTTTTTTGAAATGTCTGTCGAATGGTTTCGTGGAAGATGTGATATGGCCCCGAAAAAATGGACACAAAGTTATGCGCATTTTTTATACACAAGTTGCTCAAAGTCAGCGGGAGTTCTGTATCCAAGAGTAGTATGAAGACGTTCTCGATTACTGAATAACTCAATATACTCAAAAATATTTCGTTTTACCTATGAATATTAAACAAATCGACATGATAAGTCAACTCAGTTTTAAACGTTTTGAAAAACGACTCAGCAACAGCATTATCCCAACAATCACCTTTATGGCTTATACTTTGTATAAAGCTGTTCTGTTTAAGCGCATCTCTGAAACTGTCACAAGGCATATTGCACCCCCCGGTCAGAATAGATCATCAGCCCTTTAGGTGGCTTCCGGCGCCATATTGCCCTCTGAAGCGCCTCAAGTACCATTTCATGACTCAGAAGCGGCTAATTGCCCAACCGCGAAAAAAGGTCAATGAAGACCGTCAGATACGACTATCCCGACGTTGTCCAAATATAGGTGATATCAGTTACCCCGACTTCATTGGGAGCAGACGTTGAACCTTCCCTGAAAAAGTGGAAATTTTTTGAGAAACCAAAGTACATTTCTTTTTTGATAACAAGACTTTGCAGTTTCAACCGCTGAAACTCAGTCGTTAGGATGCGATGAAAACCTAACTTTTTTCGAGGGATTAATCATCCATTAGAAAACAATATCGTGACTAATGCCGTAGATTATTAAAGTGTTAACAATGAGAGTTTTAAAATGTGTAAACCAACGTATGAAGAATTAGAAAAACGTATAAAAAATCTTAAAAAACCAGAGGAGGAACTTTATCTCCAGAAAACCTATTTCGAAAAGCTGTTCAATAGCGCTCCTGAGGCAATTTCATTGCAGGATGACAATGAAATTATTGTCGATGTGAATGAAGAATTCACAAGAATGTTTGGTTATTCTCGCGAGGAAGCTATAGGAGAACCAATCAATGAGTTGGTCGTTCCGGAAGAGTTACAGGATGAAGCTTCTATGTTGTCGCATAAGGTGATTCAACGGGAAACAGTAGAGGTTGATTCAAAACGCAAACGTAAGGATGGAACTGTCGTTGACGTCTCAATTCTCTGTGCTCCTATTGTTCATGAAGGTCAACAGATGGGAGACTATGCCATCTATCGGGATATTACCGAACGAATAAAAGCAGAGGAAGAACTGCGCATTGAGAAAACTTATCTTGAAAAGTTGTTCAACAGTGCTCCTGAGGCCATTGTATTGCACGACAACAACGATATTGTGGTTAATGTCAATGATGAATTCACAAGAATGTTTGGCTATTCCCGTGAGGAAGCAATCGGACAACCAATAAATGATTTGCTCGCTTCAGAAGAGTTCAAAGAGCATGCGGCTGCGAATTCATATATGGTGATTCATGGCCAAAGAACGGACAATGATTCAAAACGCAAACGTAAAGACGGGACTCTTTTTGATGTCTGGATTATCGGGGCTCCTATTATTCATAACGGTAAACAGATGGGAGTTTATGCAATCTATCGCGACATTACCGGACGCAAAAAGGCAGAGGAAGCCCGGATCAGGTCGCTGGAAGAAGCGAGGATGGCAAGAAATATTCAAGTAAATCTCCTGCCAAACTCCAATCCCGAAATCGATGGGTACGACATTGCCGGAATGAGTATCCCCGCTTTAAATGTTGGGGGAGATTATTATGATTTTATCCGTTTGGATGATCATCGACTGGCGATCGGCTTGGGAGATGTAAGCGGCAAGGGACTGGCGGCTGCTCTGGTGATGTCAAACCTGCAAGCCACAATTCGAAGTCTAGCATCTTTTGATGTAACTGCCAATGAATGTTTGGAGAGGGCAAATAGACTACTATTTCGTAGCATTGACTCCAAAACATTTGTATCCCTTTTTTATGGAATTTTGGATACCCAAAAAAATACCCTGTGTTATGCCAACGCCGGACAAAACTTGCCGCTTATTTTTTCTCCGGAAAAAAAGCCTGTCCCCCTGAAAACTCATGGACCTGTGCTGGGCATGCAGGAAGACGTGTCCTACCAGAAAGAAGAAATCTCTGTCAATCCGGGAGATCGACTGTTGATTTATTCAGATGGGATCTCCGAAGCAATGAATGAGCGGATGGAAGAGTTTGGTGATGAAAACCTGCTGAAAATTGTTCAACGGTACTGTGGTTATTCTGCTGATGCGCTTATGGAAAACATCATTGCAGCTGTGAATTTACATTTTGGTAACGCACCACAGAATGATGATATGACAATGGTTCTCTTGTTACGAAAAGGTTCTTGAGCTTAATTTTAAAACTACATTGAGCGGCTTTACTGGGATGATCTTGCTATATTAAAGTGGACACGGAGTTAAGTTTTTTTATTTTATAGAAAACAGAAAGCGAGGTGTCCCCATACTGAGCACAGGCAGGAATTTCCAGTAATTGTCCAATGCCGGGCTTTGCAAGTCAGGCCGAGTGGTTATTATGCCTGGCGCAGACGACCTGTGAGCAGGTGAACAATTGAATGTTAACGGTAATTAAAAAGGGAAAATGGTATGTGGAAGGAAAAATTGGAGTTCTACGATAAGCTAATAGACACAAACCCGAATTTTGAAAGAAAGGGAAAGACGATGCCATATACATCTGTTAATGGCCATATGTTTTCACAGCTAAATAAAGATGCTGAAATCGGTATTCGACTTCCAGAAGAAGAAAGGGAACAATTTATAAAAGAACATCAGACAACTTTATTTAAATCATATGGGGCAGTAATGAAAGAATACGTATTAGTGCCAGAAAAGCTATTAGAAAACTTGGAATTGCTTTCATCCTATTTAAACGACAGCTACAATTATGTAAAATCACTAAAACCGAAAGCATCAAAGAAGTAAGGACAAATAAATAGGAATTTAAGTATTTCTTTGCCAAAAAGTTTCAAACATATATTAAAACAATAACTAACACGGACTTACGATCATGACATCTCTAACACCTTATATCGTTTTCCCTGGAACTTGTAGAGAAGCAATGGAATTTTACAAAGAATCTCTAAACGGAGAAATTACTTTAATGCAAACATTTGGAGATTCGCCAATTGATGTTCCTAAAGAGTCTCAAAATCGAATTTTCAACTCAGAACTAAGAGCAGGAGACGTTCACTTTAAAGCATCTGACGATTTACCAAACCATGAAGTAATTATTGGAAGTAATATCTCTTTATATGTAGTTTTTTCTGATAAGCAAACAAAAGAAGAAGCTTTCAATAAGTTGTCTAAAGGTGGTAAAACTCTCTTCCCGATTGAAGATAATTTTGGTATGCTAAAAGACAGATATGGAGTACAATGGATGTTAGTACATGAAAGCAAATGAAAATCTTCTACCACCAGCAATGCGTAAAAAACATCGTGAACGTTCAAAATCTTGTATTGATGGTGGCAGCGTTCGTGCCGCTGCTGCGTCGCTAACGTGTCATTCAACCCGACAGCAGGGGCGGCGGCGATTTTTCAGAAATTTGCAATAAATTAACTATAAATTGAGTAGCAGCGGCAGTGCAACTAATCCCATGCTGCCGGTTAACTATTCGCCAGAGTTTGAAAAAAGTATTTGAAAATTTTCCGTTTATGAGTTATATTTAGACTTGTATAATGGTCTAAATAAGGAGCGTTATAATGAAACATATCCGAATCGCAAATGATATTGTACCAATCGGGGAGTTTAAAACAAATATATCCAGGTGGATAAAAAATATTCGTGAAACTGGACAGCCGTTAATTATTACTCAAAATGGTAAACCTGCAGGTGTCCTGCTGACTCCAACAGAATATGATAGCTTAGTTTACAAAAAACTGTTCGTCGATTCAATCAATCGAGGAGTTTCTGACGCTGATTCCGGAAAAGTCTATTCAACAAAGAAGCTTAAAGTGGAACTTGCAAAAAATAGAGCCAAACGAAGCTCAAAGTGAATCTCGTTTGGACCCAAGAAGCATTAAAAAACTTATGCGAAATTGAAGAATTGATTGTAAATGACAGTCCGACGAGAGCGATTGATTTTACAAATTATCTCATAAGCAAGGCCGAATCATCTCAGAAAATCCCAGCATCGGTAGAATAGTCCCAGAAATGTCTAATTCAAATTCATGCCTGCGCTTCGCTACAGCACACTCAAAGTTGCCGGTTATCGCTGCGTTATACTTAATGAAATGAACTTAGGATAATATATTGATCGGAAAAAATATACTTCATTACAAAATCCTCGAAAAACTCGGCGAAGGCGGCATGGGTGTCGTGTACAAGGCCGAGGACACCAAGCTCAATAGAACCGTCGCGTTGAAATTCCTGCCAACGACTCAACTAGCGACCGATGAGGACAAACAGCGTTTTCAACAAGAGGCCAAAGCGGCGGCGCAGTTGAGCCATGCTAATATTGCAACGGTTTACGAGATTAATGAGTATGACGGCGCAACCTTCATTGCCATGGAATATATTGAAGGCGGGAGCATTTCAGATGAGGTCAAAAAGCGGCCGTTGAAGATCAAGGATGCCTTGAAAATCGCACAGCAGATCGCCGAGGGTCTTCATTGTGCGCATGAACTCGGTATTGTGCATCGCGACATCAAAAGCGCCAACATCATGATCACGAAAAAGGGGGTTGCCAAGATCATGGATTTTGGTCTGGCGAAAATGTCCACGGCTTCAATGCTCACCAAAGCTGGCACGACACTTGGCACCATCTCCTATATGTCACCGGAGCAAGCCCAGGGAGAAAACGTCGACCATCGCTCGGACATCTGGTCATTGGGTGTCGTGTTGTACGAAATGATCTCCGGCCAACTTCCCTTCAAGGGCGATTATGAATCTGCCATTATCTACTCCATCATGAACGAGCCGCCGGAACCCCTTACGGCTGTCCGAACCGGGGTGCCGATGGACCTGGAAAAGATCGTGAATAAGCTGATCGCCAAAGACCCGGCCGAACGATATCAGAATATCATCGAACTACCTGTTGATCTGAAAACAGTTGGGACAAATGAAACGGGGTCATCGATAATATCTGAATCACTGGCGAAAAAAAACGAAGTCAATTTTAAATTTAAATATTCAAATCAGACAATTTCAGCATTTGCTACCGGGGCGGTTATGTTTTTTATCGCTGCGTGGTTTTTGAAACCGGATTCAGCAGCAACAAAACTCAGTCCGTTACGAAAATCAAATATAGTCTTGGAAGACTCAATCCATTTTCATCCTTCAAGCTGGAATTCTCTTGCATTGACCAGAGATGGAAGTAAACTGGCATATTATGCCTATAGTGGTGTTGAACAGGCGCAGTTCCATTTACGCAGTTTAGACAGTTATGAAACATTTTCCATCCCGGATTTGGGGTCGAATATCAGAAGTCCTTTTTTTTCACCTGATGGAAGATGGCTCGGATTTATGTCTGTTGTTGGTGAATTGAAAAAAGTCACCGTTGATGGTGGAACACCACTATTGATAGCAAAAATTCGAGGCGGAGCAAATAATTTAGGGTTTGCATGGGGTAATGATGATACGATCGTATATGGTTCACATGATACTCTCTACCAGGTATCGGCAACAGCCGGAATTCCCAAATCATTATTTGGAGTAGATGAAGGACTTCGGATAAGTTTTCCGTCGTTTCTTCCGGGTGAAAAGGAGATGCTCTTTTCGGTTGGTCCTCCTGGGCAGCTTTCAGAAAGCAGGATCGGACTTTATTCGTTTGAAACAGGTACGCACCGGATCCTTCTCAACGAGGAAGGCTACAATGCGGTATACTCCTATTCCGGTCATATCCTTTATGGACGTTCAGGGGCAATAATGGCAGTCCCATTTGACATTGATTCAGGAGAGTTGATTGGTGATCCTGTTCCCGTGTTGAATGATGTGAACACGAGTTTAAACGGCGGGATGATGTTCGCACTTGCAAACGATGGAACAGCGGTTTATGTACCGGGCAGTGCAGAGACGCAATCCTCTGTACCTGTTGGAAAGGTTAGCAGAGTAAATTCAGACGGGAAAATTTCTACATTATACGATAACGCTCTATCTGTACGCCGGGTCCGGTATTCACCAGACAGGAAAACTGTTGCGATTGGCATATATGCTGGTAACATTTTCTTGTATAACATAACAAGCGGATCGTTGAGCCAATTTACCTTTCTAAATGGACGGAATATCTCCAGCATGGAGTGGTCTCCCAAAAGTGACTATATTGCATTTTCGTCAACAAATATTGACTCATTGCCCGGAATCTATCTTAAAAAAGCAGACAATACCAGCCGGGAATTCCCTATCTACAATTCAAAAACGACTCCTTTTGTATCTGACTGGTCGGATGATGGAAAATATATCTTCTTTAATGAGGGATCTGATATATATGTATATTCCCTTGAGGACAGCACTGCCAGAAAGTATATGGAAACATCCACAAGGGAGGGAGATGCTTCAATTTCACCAAACGGAAAGTTTGTTGCATACCAATCTAATGAAAGCGGATCAATTGAGATTTATGTCCGGCAGTTTCCGGAGAGCAATGCCGGATTATGGAAGGTATCTGTTGGCGGAGGAATTAACCCGGTATGGGCACCAGACGGGAAAAAGCTCTATTATCGAGCTCCGGAGAGTACACGTATATATTCCGTTGATGTTGATATAACAGGTGTTTTTACTTATAAAAATCCTATGCTTTATTTTGACGCAGGAAGTAAAATATATGCCGCAACGCTATCCAGAGTTTTTGATATTGATCCTCTTGGAGATTCATTTCTAATAATAAAAGACACACATTCCGGATTAGACGATGAACTCTCAAATAATATAAACCTAGTACAGAATTGGTTTGAAGAACTCAAAAGGCTCGCACCTGCGGCGAAAAAATAAACTATGATCGGGGAAGAACACTTCACTATAAGATTCTTGAAAAGCTAGCGCTGGCGGTATGGGCTAGTTTTGTGCATTTTTCAGAGTTTGTCTTTTCAGAATGCTCCGTGCGTTTAAATCCCGCCGCGCGTGAAGCGTTAGCTGTATTAAGGTCGGCCAACAATTTTGAAATCAGGAAGATTAATTATGCCAGAACAAGGTTATTCAACAGAAATGTTAGTTTCTGCAAAACCAGAATTTGTGTACAACGCAATTACAAAAGAGATTGATAAATGGTGGACCGAATTATCAAACAAGGCTTTGCAAGTTGGAGAACAGCTGACCGTTAAATTTGGGAAAACAACATCTTGGGTGATGACAGTGTCCGAGGCTTCCCCAAATCAATCTCTTGCCTGGAAGGTTATTGAAGCAAATCACGATCTTGAAAGCATATCAACAAAAGATGAATGGAAAGGAACCAGCATTAAATGGAAAATTGAGAAAAATGGGTCAGGAAGCAAGATTACTTTCACTCATGAAGGCTTGATCCCAGCCCTTGAATGCTATGAAATCTGTGAAGGAGGATGGGGTTATTTCTTAGAAAGTTTAAAAAACTATTTAGAAACTGGAAAAGGAAATCCACATAAAAAATCAATCGCTGAGTAATGCGCAAATAAAAACAGCTAACAAAGCGCTGCACTCGGACAAATTTTCCGCTGCGCTCCAAATTTGTCGGTGAGCACGGCGTTATTCCGCGAAGCATGTGCGCCGGATAGCCCAAAGAGGTGGAGTTGTTAAATGAATAAGGAGCGGATGTGAGGGGTATCAAATACGGGAGATTTCCATAAATTACTTTGGAGACAAATTGTGAAAAGAATCCACTTAATCACTCTCATCGGACTGGCCCACCTTTTCGTATTTTTTAGCCCGGCCCAGCCAAAATCCTATCGAATCGAGCGAGTGGTAATCCTGGCCCAGGTCAATCTCGATGGTAGCATGATCATTCAGGAAAAGAGAACCTATCACTTCAGGGGTCGATTCAAATGGGCAGATTATCGACTACCAATCAAGGGATTCGCCTCGGTCGAAGACTTCAGCCTTCGGGACGACGACGTGGCTTATCGACCGGGCCAGTCTGAGGAACGCGGCACATATCTGATACAAAAGAGCGAAAATGAATTCTATGTGAAATGGTTCTACCGTGCCTCAAACGAGACGCGGACATTTGTTCTTTCTTACAAGGTTACAGACCTGCTCAGAGTTTATCCTGATGTCTCAGAGCTTTACTATATGTTTATTGGCGAAGGCTGGGATCGCGTGACAAAGGAAGCAAGTGTAACTGTCAAGCTGCCCGAAGGGGCCGAACGCCACGAAATCCACGCCTGGGGCCACGGCCCGCTATGGGGGAGTGTTTCAATAAAAGATGCTAATACCGTCCAACTCGATGTGTCGAATCTACCGAAGCATCGGTACTGGGAAGGTAGAATCCTGTTTCCTTCCCGACTGGTGCCAAGCCTTTCTATGACCAGCAATATCCCACAACTAGATCGTATTATTGAAGAAGAGACGCACTGGGCAAAGGAAGCAAATGAGGCGAGAATCAGGGCACGGCAGGGATTGGCCGCGCGCAATGAACGCTGGTTGAGGTGGTCAATCATATTTGCTGTCATATCCATTGCTGGTGTATTGTTCTGGATGCGAATCTTTAACCAATATGGCCGGGCCTATCCCTCCGCTGTTCATGCCAAATTCTACTCAGACATCCCGACAGATCTGCCGCCAGCATTGATAAGTTATTTTGTGAACCGTCGCTCGATCTCAGGTGGTGCTCTGCTGGCTACCATTTTTGATCTGGCTCAGCGGCGAATTCTAACAATTGAAGAAAAGATCACTCGAAAGAAATCTTTTTGGGGGGAAAAAGAAAAAACGGAGTATATTCTCGAGTTAGAGCGGAACGCCCTGGAGAAAAAAGCGGGAACTGTTCAGCCATTTGAGAAAGAGGTGCTTGACTTTCTCTTCGAAAAATTAGGCGCGGGGCATGACCGAATCTCAATGAAGGAAGTTGCGAAGTCTCGAGGCAAAACAACAAAGTGGTTCAATAAATGGAGAAAAGGGATATCCGCTCTGGCAAAGGAACAAGGATTTTATGATATGGAGAGCAAAAGAAAGATGCTCCAGGGTTTGCTCCCTTCAATTGTGCTGATCTTGCTCGGACCCATTGCAATTTTTCTCGCGGGACCCGGAGCCATCACCCCCTTCGCAACAGGCTTGATTTTACTCACTATAACCCTGGCCACGAACAGAGTAGCCCGACCGTATGCAGACCAGTATGCCCAGTGGCAGGCGCTGCGCCGATACCTGCGGAAATACAAACTCGTGGAGGCGGACAGATTCAGACTGGTGGACAATCTCAGCCAGTACCTGATCTACGGTATGGTGCTGGGGCTCACCTCGAAACGCATCAAAGAGTTGATTGGATTGGTACCCAGCGAGCAGCACGCCATAATATTTCCATGGTACATTTATCATGGCAGCTATTCTGGCGATCATTTCGGCCCTGCCTTTGGCGAGGCCATATCTTCGATGGTGAACGTGGCCAGCAGCAGTTTCAGCTCAGCTACTGGAACCGGTGGCGGCGCTAGCGCGGGAGCTGGGGCTGGTGCGGGCGGCTCGGGTGGAGGAGCAGGGTAGGAAATGCTTCTGTGCATACCCTTTTGCCCGAAGGCTAAGTGAGTTTTTCATGTGCATGTTTGCAGAGAGTCAGCGGTATAACAAACGCATTACCGCAAAAAGCATCAGACGACGCATAACATATAGCACATAGCACTTGCGACTATTTATGGAGTAGATTTATCTTTTGACATGGAATTGCGAACACATGGCAAATGCGGAAATTCAGAAGAAAATTGCTAAGATTAGTCTTAAGCAGAACTACGAAATCCCAACTATTTGTACATCTTACGAATGATGTTGCAACAAAAAAATGGACAGATAGTTAAGACTCATGCTGCTTTTTCCAGCATTT
>CAYVXE010000010.1:0-68903 GCA_964455375.1 uncultured Calditrichaceae bacterium | reverse complement strand
GCACACCGTGATAGGCTAATGCATACCCTCCCACAATCAGGTAATCAACGTTGTTCTCGTTGAACAACTCGAGCAGTTCTTTGAAGTCTGGCTGTACTTCCATGAATCTGCCTCCGCAAATAATCCACTGCTGCGACTCTTTCTGCCGGTTTTTTCTTTAACCAATAAGCTAAATCACTTTTTATAGCGGAAGAGTCGTTTAAGTTTCGTCTGGTTATCGTTTTTTTAATCACAGGGTAATCTCCAACTCCATTTTAGGCTAACCCCCGGCTGTCCGTAAGTTTAAAACATTCAACACCGGAGGTCACTGAATACACCGAAAAAACACATTGTTCAGTTCAGAGCAAACGCAAACCTTCTTTAAGAAGGTCAGCGTTACACAGCCACGGGTCATTTCCAACCGTAGATTCGAATACCGCTTGCTCAAAATTATTTTCTTCAGCCCGCGGTCGCAACACTAAAGTATGCAATTAGAGATTCACGTTTGGAAATGCATTGACTGCGTCAATGCCACGTCGACACAGTCGATGTACTCCACAAAACATCCGAAATCAGACTTTTCAGTGTCCCTCGGTGTCTTACAGTGTTCAAATATTCTGACAGAACGAGCGACGCAGCTTTTAAAGTCGGCGCACGTGCATTATGATCATCCAACGACTTCTTTTACTTTCTCAACCACATAATCGAGCATCTCGTCCGTCATTTCCGGGTAGTTCGGCAGACTCATGACACGGTCGCCGGCGCGCTCCGCCACCGGAAAACTACCCCGCCCCAGACGCATGAATTCGTAGGCCTCCAACAGGTGCAGCGGCGTGGGATAATGAATGGCAGCGCCAATACCGGCGTCGTTAAGTTTCTGTTTCACCGCATCACGGTTGTTCACCTGCACCACATAGAGGTGGTAAACGGACTGCGCCCACTCAGACTCCTGCGGTGTTTCAATGCCGGCAACATCCTGAAATGCGGCATTATAAAACAGGGTGATTTCCCGGCGGCGATGGTTCCAGGCATCAAGATGTTTGAGTTTGATGCTGAGTACCGCGGCCTGCATGCCGTCCAGTCGACTGTTGAAGCCCATCATGTCGTTGTGGTATTTTTTGCTGGAACCGTGGTCTCCCAGCTTACGCACATTTTCGGCGACTTTAACATCATTGGTGACCACGCCACCGGCATCCCCGTAGGCGCCGAGGTTTTTACCGGGATAAAAACTGAAACAGGCGGCATGCCCGAAGGAGCCCACACGCCGGCCGTTGTAAAACGCCCCATGCGCCTGTGCCGCATCTTCAACAATCTTGAGATCATATTTTTTTGCAATTCCAATAACACCATCCAGATCTGCCGGATGCCCGTAGAGATGCACCGGAATGATCGCTTTGGTTTTGTCGGTAATTTTATCTTCAATTTGGTTCACGTCAATGGTGTAATTCGCCGGAGAAATATCTGCGAAGACGACTTTCGCACCAGTCCAGTAAATGGCTTCGCCGGTGGCCGTAAAGGTAAACGGACTGGTAATGACCTCATCGCCTGCACCGATTCCCAATGCCAACAGGGTTAAATATAGCGCGTCTGTCCCATTACCCACACCAACGGCATATTCGGTGTGGCAATATTTTGCGAATGATTCTTCGAAAGCTTTGGCATATTTGCCGCGCACAAATTGTGTACTTTCACACACATCCTGCAAGGCCGGCAAAATGTCATCTTTAATGGTTTCATACTGCGCTTTTAAGTCAGCTTGTGGTATTTTGAACATGGGGGCGCTCCTTCAAATTAAAACGTTCATTTTTTTTACATCGTCACTATTTAAATGCAACCTTATTTCCGGGTCGTCAGGGGATACGGGTATAAGGAAATAAGGGTATAAGGGAATAAGTAACATTAGGTCTCATAGGAATTTTTACTTCTCCACCTTTTTTCTGATATAGTTAATATATCCATTCAACATCGACTTTGCCTCCTCTATTCGTTCCAAACCTTCTTTTTTTAGTTCTTCAGTTATAAAACCAACATCCTTACAGGTCATCAAATGGTCTTTCAATTCAAAAAGTGATCCCCTGGATATTCGATAAAACTGAATCCCTTCCTGATGATGATATCTACCATAACCTTCAGCTATATTCGCCGTAATACTGACAGCAGCTTTTCTGATTTGAATATTTAAATTATATTTTTCATCCTTTGGAAGCATAGGGATTATTTTTTTGTAAAAAAACATTTTGACTTCTCTGGCTTTCTTCCATGTCTCTAAACTGGTAAAATCTTTATACTCCCTGTAAGTAACAAGCTTATCAGAATTCGCCGCCAGCCCTCTTTCTAACATACCCACCTCCCATATTTCCCAATACACTTATTACCTTATACCCTTATTACCTTATTACCTTATTACCTTATTACCTATTCCGTTTTTACCGGTTCAAACTCAAACTCACCCCGACTTCATCCCGCTGCACTGCGCCTCTGCCGCCTGCCGGTAATGCAATATTCTTCCCACTGGCGGTGTTCATTTTGAAACCAAAATATAGATTCCGAAACAGCTCGTAACTGATTTCAACGCCGAAGCGGTTGGTGCGTTCTTTTTCGCCGGCGAGAAAATCAATATTGTTTCTGGCACGGGTTGCGTGGGACTCGGTGATGCTGCCGCCGATATTATTGCCGGGACTGTTAGCGCCGTGGCGCAGGGACTCAAATTCCGCAGCGATATAGAAGTGTTTGGAAAACCGGTACTGCAAACGACCGTAGAGATCATCCGCATTGGGTCCCATCCAGTGACCGAGGCCGGTGGAAAATTCCGAGTACGCATTGATGTCTGTCTCGTGGGTGTAAACAAACGGTCTGGCTCTGGCATATTCGACTCTGGCATCTAAATTCGGAACGGTAAATGCATCCGCCCAGAATGCACCTGTGAGCAATGCGGTTTTGTTGCCAAACCAACCGCTGCCGAGTTTCGAGGTAAACAGATCATCAATGAACAATTCCCCGTAAATCTTCACAGATGGTATAAGCAAAAATTTAAAATCGAATCCCATGGTTGCGTTGTCATTATCAGCCAACGCATGTTCAGCCGAGCGGTAAAAATTAATGGGATTCGCATACGCCAGCTCAAAGCGGCGGTCGGAAAAAACGACCGTTTCATACAAACCCAATTGTAACCAGCGGGCGGCATTAACATCCAGCCGGTGCCCGACAATATTTTTTTCCCGCACTCTGCCTTCTGTATCCCGCAGCACAGGGAATGTTCTAAGAAAACCCCAGAGATAGGTAAATTTCAGGCGCCAGAAGGTGCTCTGGAGTTTTATCTGGTCATAAGATGTCGCATGATCAGAAAGCCCGAGTGCGCCATGAAATCCAGGACCCCAGATATTCGAGCCCTTCCCTATCATGACCTGCACATGCGGCAGTTTGAACATGAGGTACGCCACGGTTTCGTCATGCCAAATGTGCGTGCCGTACCCGTTCACAAAACCCAACCCCTCGCGTGAAATATCAAACAAGCTCGGATACGATCGGCTGCCCCACTCTTTGGTGTCCCGAAAATCGAAAAAAAAACCGAGATGGTTTCCTAACCGACCCCATACTGTGAAGCCGTGGGACTGCTCAAACACTTTATCCGTACGATCAATAGAATCCGGATTCGCGTACAACGACGTTTGATACAATATAGGGTCTATATAAATTTTAAAATTATCACCCTGAAAATTCAGAAGGTTACGATCATTCTTGTAAAGAAAACCCGGAATGACTTTCGTGCCCAAACCGGAATGTTTGATTTTTGCCAACCGGCTTTGGTAATGCATGCCATCCTGTCCGGTGAGCGTCTCGAACTCTTCCTTATATTCGAAACGCAGGAAATCCACCTGTTGCTGCTCCACTTTGGTCAACAGATGGCCGATATTTTCATGTTGCATCATTTGAAGCAAATACCCTGCCATCTCCTCCCGGCTGTACGGTTTTGTGTTGTTTAAAACTCCGGAAATCAGCCCTTTGGTTTCCATACGTTCGACGAAATCGTACGACCAATGGTGCAGGGGAACATAAATGGACTGCGCGGAGACAAACAAAGGAGCAACTAAACCGAAAAAAACGAATAAATCAAAAGCACGTTTCTTTATCTGAAACAACAACGGTTATTCCTTTAAATAAAACACTATCGTGTTTGACCGAAAACTCAATTTGACGATAACATGGGACTGCCGCAAAAGCGCCATCCTTCACCTTGAGCGGAGTCGAAAGGTGACATAAGTGCTGTAAACTCAAAATGCTTCGATTTCGCTCAGCATGAAGAGCATGAGTCGATCAGGGGCACTTGGGGCAGTCCCTGATCAGTTTTCGTTCAGACACTATTTAGAAAAACGAAACAAAGTCTCGAAACCAATTTTACTCCAAAACTGGAGTTTGCGAGCAAGTTTGACGCTTAAGTTGACGCAAAATGACGATGGAGAATCGAAATGCCCTACCGCCTTTCTTATTGCTTTTACAAAGCTTCTTTTTCTTAAACGATGTAAGAAATGTTAACCGCGTATTTTTTTGTACAGTTGTTGCATTTTATTCTTCAGGTATTCAAGATCCGCTTTAATTTCGCCAACCATGTGCGTCACCTTTCGGTACTCTTCTTTGTCCTGCTGTACCTTTTCCCGGTATTCAAGCACAAACGCCCAAAACACACTAAACATCATCGCCAGAAAGGAGGCCACCAGTACGAGCAGTTTTCGTTTCGGACTTGTACGCAATTCCGGAGGCACCGCATCATCCAGCACCTGCACGGTAGGCGTATCCCGTGCTTCCTGAATTTTAGCACTGTAGTACTGCTGATTGAGAAGTTCCCAGACGGTTTCCTGTACTTTTACTTCCCGAAACAATTCCGCATATTTCAGACCTACTTCCGGGACATCTGCAAACGGGATAAAATAATCTTTCTGATCTACCGGGGATGCTGAATTACCAAACTGTAATTGATGAATCTGTTTTCGAAGTTCATCCAATTCTTTTTGCAGCCGCACCATAGCCGGATTATTTTTTTTCATGGTTTGCAGCGCCACCTGAAGCTCTACCTCTTTCGCCATGATGGTCCCCTTTATTGCCCCGGCCCGCTCGATGGCAACCTTTGTTTGTTCCTCCAGATTCACCGCTTTATTTTTGGATTGGAAATCCGCAAGCAGTTTTGAGGCTTTATCTAAATTTTCCTGCGTGATTTTTAGCTGTTCCTCAATATACTTTCGTGAATTTTTTGCTCTGGAGAAACTCTTCTCCTGGTTCACTTTATCGAGTTCTTCCACGTAAACATTGGCAATTTGTGCAGCTAGATCCGCATCTTTCACCTCCACGGAAATCTCGACGATTCCCTGCTCATTGGTTGAAATGGTTGTGCTGTTTTTCAACTTCTTTAATGCCTTCTCTCTGCTATCCTCATCAAAAATCTCAAAAAGATTCTTTTTCTCCCCATCGTAATTGTATTGATGTTTGAGCACGCCTTCGCCTACAGAACGGCTCTTCAGGATTTCGGCGAAGACGTCCGAAGAGGATGACGGCACACCCGGCAGGTTCAACATGGAAATGGGTGAGTTTGCCAAAAGGCCCCGCAGTCCCTGCTGTTCACCCTCATCGGGCGGCAGGAGTGTGGCTTTCGCCGTGTAGCTGTTGGGCAGGATGAAGCTCAGCAAAGCCATGCCAATAGCCGCGTAAAATATATTGCGCAGGATCATCCTCCGGCGTTTCACAATCACATTCAGATAATCCAGCAGGTCGATCTCATCTGTGTAATTGTCGGTGTGGTTGTCGGTTTGCTTGGTCGATTTTTTCATCAGCGCCGTCTTGCGGTATCAATGATTAAATAAATGGACGCCAATTGTGCTGCAACGGTTACGGTTTGCAGAAAAAGCGGCCAGAACTTTTTGTCGGATTTTCTCGGTACCCAGATGATGTCTCCCGGTTCAAAAGACCTTACATCTTCGTCATCGACGACCTCCCCGGTGACCTTAATGACTTTCGTTTTGCTCAATTTTGCATCCCAGGCGGCGCCACCGGCTTTTGCCAGATAATAGGAAAATGTTCCGTTCGGAATATAGGTCACGCCGCCGGGTTTGGCAACACTCCCGGTTACGGAAACCACTCGCGGAGCTTTGGGTACCACAATAATATCTTTGTCCTCTAAAATAATATCCTGTGTTTTGTCATGTTCATAAACCAGCTTGTTAAAATTCACAACGATTCGATTCAAATCGGTTGAGTTCTGCTTCATGACGAAATATTGATATTCGAGGTCGGACATCTCTTCACGTTTCATCTCCTTCAGGCGTTCGAATTCTTTGTCAAATTTGATGCGGGAACTTGGCCGGAAGACGTAGGCCTCCTGCAAAAATGCGTCTTCCGTAAAACCGCCGCACTTCGCCAGAACTTCACTCAAATACGTACTGTCTTTCACAATGGCATACTTTCCGGGAAACATGACTTCCCCATGAACATCCACGGTCAGGTCCACTTCCCATTTGGGTATTTTACGAATGAACACCTGGTCATCTTCATCCAACAAAATATCCTCTTTCCCATCCGTGCCGTCGTTTATATGCTGCAAATTCACTTTCATAAAGTGCGTGGGCTCACCGGGCGCTATTTTTGCCACTTCAGCTTCCAGCGTATAGGCTTTTCTGGTGAGATTTCCTGACTTTAGAATTAAGTCACTGAGGTGCATATTGTCTTCCAGGTCGTAGGCCCCGGGTCGGCGTATTTCTCCGAAAATCGATACTTTGCGTTTATGTAATTGCTCCAACTTTGAAAAGACACGCACGGCATCTTCATTGCTTAACAAAATGTTTTGCAGGGAATCACCAGCAATGATGTCATTAAAGTTTACATACGACAATGCCCGCTGTCCGTTTTCCGAAAGACTGCTGATTTCAACTTTATCGAGATAGGCAAAATCACTGAAACCGTCTGCCAGTTCGATTAAATCGGTCAAGCGTTCTTTCCCGTCATTTTTGAGCTCGAAAATAGATGGCCGCTTTACTTCCCCGCGAATGGTCACCCTGTTTTTAGATAGCGGGACATAAATGCGATCTCCCGCCTGTAAGAACGTATCATTATCATTGTGGCCGTTCATGAGAAAACCATATAAATCCACCGTTGCAAACAGTTTACCCTGGCGGAGAAGTTGGATATTTCGCAGCGACCCGTGCTGCGTTGGTCCACCGGCCTGAATAACCGCGTCCAGGACCGTATTTAGTGAACTCAGCAAATATTTGCCGGGTTTTCTCACGTCGCCCACCACTGCAACCAGAACGTTTTTAGGTTGCAGCAGCATGATATCCACATTAAAATTATCGTAGTAGGGTGAAAGTTTTTTGTGCAACAGATGTTTAAATTCCTGTAATTCCAGGCCGGAGGCCTGAATAACACCCACAGGCGGCAGAAAAACTTTACCTTCTACATTCACCACAACATCTAAATTCTGCTGGACGGTTCCGAGCAAATAAATGCCCACTCTGTCACCGGGACCTAATTTATAATTCGATGGGAGAACAAGCACATCTGCGCTTTGCGACTGCATCGGCATCGGTTGCTGAGAAAACAGATCAAAACCGAAGACCTTTAGTTCTTCACCGTTATCACGACTACCGCCTATGGGATTGTAGGTAGTAGCCGGATTGATTAAATTTCGGTTTGACTGGAATTGATTCGGTGAAAATTCAGGCGGTTGCAGCCGCTGCATCTGGTTGGCTCTGCTCGTATCGGCTTTTGCATATCTGGAAACTTGCGGGATCGCTTCAGAAGTAAGAATTAAACAACAAAGTAGGGTCAAAGCTGCATGTAACATCCTGTTCATTGCATGGAACATTTACGTAAATAGATATCCTCTTTTGAAAGAAAAAAATATATGAAATAAATAGGAGTCAGTCAATAAATATTTTAAAAATAAAACAATAAGGCCGGAAAACGACAGTGCGTTTCCCGGCCATCTACGAGGGAGGAAGAAATTTTTATCAACGAATCAAGGTCATTCTTTTCACTCTGCGTTCCAGGGATACATTCACTAACTGATTATCTTTCAAGACATCGCGCTTTATCTCGAGACTGTAAAAATAAATACCGCTTGGTACTTTCACCCCATTGAAATTTGTGCCGTCCCAAATAACCGTGTGATAACCGGACCCCAGAATATCATTCACCACGGTTTTGATCCGTTGCCCAAGGGCATTGTAAACATGCAATTGAACCTTGCGGTCTTTTTCCAGAAAAAACCGGATTTCTGTTTCCGGATTGAATGGATTCGGATAATTCTGGAAAAGAGCAAAGGAACGCGGTTGAAACTCAGGACTATTGTTTCCCGGATTGTCGGGAAATTTACCGTTCGAGTTGAATGTATATTCAAAACTGGTGTTGCGCTCAATGGTGTTTGGCGTCTCTGCACGGTCCTTAATATTATTGACGATAACCGTGTACGACTTCCCATCCTCATGCGAGGAAGTAACCAGATGCACCGTGGTCAAATTTGTATTTAGCACCGCGCCTTTCACACTAATATCCGGGATGATACTATAATTATCCTTGTTCTCCGCAGACGTTTGTTCCAACGGTTCGCTAAAATTCAGATCAATTTGTGTGGCGCCGCGAACAGCAACAGATATTAATTTAGGCGGCTGAGTATCGGTGCTGTCACCGGAATTTATTTGATAGGAATAGCTGTTATTCCCGGCGATGGTATTGCGAAAGGCAGCACGGTCCGTAACACCGGTTATCGTGAGCGTATAGGTAACATTATTCTGGTGCTGGGTTGTGGTCAATTGCACCACGGACGGATTGGTTTGAAGCTGCGCCTGCACCACCTGGATACCGTTATCTATGCTGTAGTTGCTCACCGTTTCCGCAGATACTTGTTCCACAGATTCATTAAAAATCACATTCAAATGACTGGGATCGATGATCTCCACCCGGGTCAACTCGGGAGGAGAATTATCATCCGAAGTTTGCGCAACATCATAACTACGCGACGTTCCGGCCGGTACGGCATTTCCTTCCAAATCCGAAATATTATTGACTGTGAGGACGTAACTGCCGCCGCGTTCATGCGGCGACGTAACCAGACTTACTGTGGTCAAATTGGATTCATCCAGGACTGCTCCCAAAACACGCACGCCGTTATTAATGGTATAATTACCAATCGTTTCGGCACTGGTTTTGTCCAATGGTTCTGAAAAAACCACATCGATTTGCGTATCGCCATTCACAAAGATATCCACTAAATCCGGAGGATTGGTATCTCCGCCAATCATTGCGCTGACTTCCTCTGAGAAGCCGCTCTCATTATTTGAGAAATCATACGCGGTCACGGCAAAATAATAGGTCACATCTTTATTCAAATCAGTAATTGTAAACGATACAACGTTCCCCACATCCACAATGTTATCATAATTATGTGAATTGACGCCGTAATAAATTTTATATCCACCTAAGTCGCTTTCACTATTCGGATCCCAGCTTACAGTCACAGATTCTGCATGCACGAACTGCCCTGAAAATAAAACGAAAAGCAAGCCGGTTAAAAGTATGGTTAATTTCATCATCTAGTATAGCCCTTAACAATTCTACAAACTTCATGGAACACAGAGACAAAGAGTATGCCAAAAGGTACTGTGATATCCAATTGTTGTTTTTATTTAACTTAAAAGTAAACCGGATATCCGTCTAAGTTTCATAAACATGTAAGAATTACACGACGGTAATACGTTAACGTAAGAGATTTTCAGGAGTGATTTTGATGGAATTTAAAAATTGCATCCTTGCAGTTTCCGCCATCCCTGTAATCTTAATTGAAGAATAAGAGGTTAACTATTTTTTTTCCATGATGGATGGGTAATATCGTGTTGATTGATTTTGTAATTTAAAGCCCGCGGCGAAATTCCGAGCAATTGTGCCGCTTCTTTCTGAATCCAGTTGCTCATTTGCAGCGCTTTCAGGATCGTTTCTTTTTCGATGACATCGAGGTTTAACGTGCTGAATCCGATTAAATCACGGTCACTTCTTCGTCTGTCGGTACCGCCGGCAGCGAAATAATCTTTTCCGACCATCGCTAAATCTTCATGCTTGATATAGCCACCTTCCTCAGCAACCAACACCGCCCGTTCGATGGTATTTTTTAATTCGCGTATATTCCCCGGCCATGAATGATTTTTGATAATTGCCTTGGTCTCCTCATCGAAACCTTTCAGATCCTTTTTAATTTCCTGAGAAAATTTTCGAAAAAAGAATTCTGCGATAATCCGAATATCTTCCCTGCGTTCGCGCAACGGCGGGATATTCAAGGTGACCACATTCAACCGGTAATACAAATCCGCTCTGAAATTTCCGGCTTCAATTTCTTCATAGAGATTTTTATTTGAGGCAGCAATCACCCGCACATCAACGTTGATGGTTTTATTTCCGCCTACACGGTTGAACGTTTGTTCCTGTAAAACACGTAAAATTTTGGCCTGGGTTGAGGGGTGCATATCTCCGATTTCATCCAAAAACAACGTGCCGCCATCGGCTTGCTCAAATTTCCCAATCCGTGTTTGAATAGCACCGGTAAATGCACCCTTCTCATGCCCGAACAACTCGCTTTCGAGCAAGTTTTCCGGCAAAGCGGCACAATTTACTTTGACGAACGGCTTATCTGCACGGTTGCTGACAAACTGGATCAGGCTGGCGATGAGTTCTTTTCCGGTGCCGGTCTCCCCATAGATCAAAATAGTCGCATTACTTTTCGCTACTTTTTTGATCAGCCGGAAGATTTCTTTAATTTCCGGACTGCGGCTGACCAGCGGATAGTGAAAATCGAAACCGAAATTCTTTCCCCAGCCCAGCTCATCGAACTCACGATTATTGGCGTATTCTGGCATTTTTTGTTTTATTTCTTCGAAGAATTTCTTCTTCAGCGCTTTATCTTCTTCGTATTTATCGACAACGGAAAATGACATCTTAATATATGAATCCTTAAATATAAAAACCGAACGATGTGAATAAAATTTATTATTTTTCCGTACTATTGAGCGATATGGTTTATCAAAAAGAAATATATCTATCTGAAAGTGAATAACTGGAAAACATTTGCAATCTTTATGCCATAGCTAACAACAAGAGCCGCCACAATGAATTTCATAACACAATTCGGAAATCTAACCAACCTATCCTATTCATAGTACAAATACTCTTGCGAAAGCATATCATTTTCCAGACCACGCATTCGTCCAAAAACGATACAAAAAAACGATGAATTATGGTTGTTTTTCGGACAGTGGTTTGTTTTGGGACACCACCCCGGACAAGCCGGATATCCCAACAAACAAACTCTACATAACACATGAATCTGGCCGCTGCCGGCTCGGAATTGTAAAAGTCAGAAAGAACATTCTTGGTCAATCATTGACCCTCAAAATATTTCCTTAATTCCCGGCTTATATCTGCCAGGGAATTCAGATCTGTGGATGAGACAAATCCCCGGCGATGTAAATAATTGACCACATGCCGTATCCTTGGCAAGGCTAAACCGGCACGTTGCAGCAATGCTTCATTTTCAAATAAGGTATTTTTTTGACCATCAAAACATATTTTCCCTTTATTCAGCACAACCATTCTGTCCGCTAATTGGGCAGCTAAATCCAGATTGTGGGTTACCAGCAGAATAGATTTTTTCTGGGAATGATATTTTTTCAACACAACACTTACCGCCTGCAGGCCGGAATAATCAAGACCGGCGGTGGGCTCGTCCAGAGCAAGCAAGTCCGGTTGCATGGCCAGAATTCCAGCCAGTGCTACTTTCCGCTTTTCCCCGAAGCTTAATTGAAACGGTGAACGATGGCCAAACGAACGACTGTCCAGACCAACTTGCTGCATTGCCGTTCTGACGGCTCCCCGCAATTCACCTCCGGTTTTACCAAGATTTTGTGGCCCAAAAGCAACATCTTCAAAAACAGTATTGCCAAATAACTGAGCCTCAGGAAATTGAAAAACCAGGCCGACTTTTTTTCGAATGTCGTTCAGTTTTTTTTTATCTCTGTGGATATTTTCCCCATCTACCAAAACCGAACCGGTGTCGGGCTTCAACAAACCGTTCAAATGTCGTATCAACGTGGTTTTACCTGCTCCTGATGGTCCCACGAGTGCGACAAATTCACCTGCTTCTATATTTAAGTTGATTTGCTTTAGAACATCGGAGGATTTTGTGCCAACCGATTTATACGCATAGGAGAGATTCTGGATTTGCAGCTTCACTGAACAACAAATATTTTTCCAAGAGCCGTTTCGAGATGTAAATCATCCGTGCGAAACTGCTGCAATTGTGCCAATCTCTCGGCCTCCCGCAGGGCAAAATAATCGGTCATACCGGCGATATAATCACAAATTAGCCTGACATATCTGCTGTCGTCTTGCATCTCTTTGCATTTTGCAGAAGTCAACTTTTTCCCGTCGCCGGAAGGATCATCGAAAAAACCTGCAACCAAATAATCCGGCAAAAGTTCCGGCTTCAGGTAGTAGGCCTCAAACAACCTGAAAATTAATTTTTCAGCCAACTTATCAGACCATTGAACCCGTGAAAAATGAATGATTTCCTTGTAGATAAATTTATTCAATTCAGCCTGCAGAGGCTCCATCTTTTCAGAAAAACAAACCATCTCTTCACCAAACGCTCGACTTGGAATTATTCTGCCCGTCAGGCGGCAAAGCTTTTCGGCGGTAACCTGGAGAACATCATCCACTAAAACATTTATCAAATATCGTATAACCGCTTCCCGGTACAGCAGTTCATCTTGTTCATACAAAGCATTGAGGCGGTAGGTTTGATCAACCTGTCTGACGATTTCCAGTTCTCTGACCTGAGCCAGTTGCGCCAACCCGGCCCGCAAGCCGTCTTCCAGATCATGCGTGCGCTGAGCAATTTCATCGCTGACGGCGACAACCTGGCCTTCCAGGGTGGTTGCGTACGGCTGTTCATAATTGAGCCCGCGGTATTCAAAATCGGGATAATCGATGATATTTTTTCGCAAACCAGTATGTTTAAGTATTCCCTCCCGAACCGGGGCTGTGAGATTCAATCCATCCAACAGATATTTCTTTTCCAATTTATCGACAATGCGAACACTTTGATAATTGTGTTTAAAACCGCCCAGGTTCAGACCCGGTTTCTGCCCTTTTAAGTGACGTTTCCCGGTCATAATTTTATCCAAAATAACTTCACCGAGGTGGCCAAAGGGCGTATGTCCGATGTCATGCCCCAGGGCAATGGCCTCTACGAGGTCAATATTCAATCCGAGCACCCGCGCCATGGTGCGGGCAAGTTGGGACACTTCGAGCGTATGTGTAATTCTAGTGCGGTAATGATCACTTTCAGTTGTGAGAAACACCTGCCGCTTGTGTTTCAAACGCCGGAATGCGCGGCTGTGAATAATTCGGTCACGGTCCCGCTGGAAAGCGGTTCGATAGTCGTGCTCTTTTTCCTCGTGCAGTCTTGTGGTATGGGCGCCACGGCTGAACTGTGCCAGCGGTGAAAGCGTCTTGACTTCTATTTCCTCGAGTTCCGTCCGTGATCGTACACGAAAGTCCATTATTCCTCAAAAATCTGCGCGGTAAAAATAAATAGTTCAGTTTCAGGATTCTTCCAGTCCTCTTTGGATAAATTCGCTTTTACACAAGCATGCTGCAAAAAGGTTTCACGACTCCAGTTATATTTTTCGGCCACCTGCGGTAATAAAATACCCTGAGAATTGCCATAGCGAACAAGAATACCATGGTGGTTTAGCTTGATTTTTTTAATATTTGAAATTTTTTGAAACTCTGAAAGTACCGACATTTCAATTTGTATGTCAGACAGTTCTTCCCGCTTCAGAGGCTGAAATCGCGGATCGTGAAAAGCGGCCGCCTCAGCCAGCTCCTGCACCGACTGGTAAAGCGGTTTATCCGTCTGCATATAGCCGATACAGCCTCGCAGCTTACTTTTTTTCAATAACGTGACGAAGACCCCGGTGCGCTGATTGAGACGCTTTTCTATTATTGCGGGAATTTGTGTGTCCTCATTTTTCAATTTTGCAGCAATCGTTTCCCGGGCTAATCGCAAAAGCGCTTTTTTCTCACCTTGCGACAGACGTTTTATTTTAAAAAAGGTAAACATTCCGCACCTCCCGACGCGTTGACGCCAGAATGTTCAGTGACATAAACCAGAATGCAAGTTACATTATGATAAAATTGAAGCGTCAGCATCCTCCTCACAGATTCCACCAGCACACCTTTCGAAACATCCGTTCCAAAAACATCGGATTAACACAGGATGATCACGCAGCGTTACGCGACTTGTCTCCTTATGAAACGCTTACTCACATTAATAAAAAACCGCCGAGAGGTAACCTACAACAGACGAAAAATCCCCCGTTTCCTCACCGGAATTTTGATAAAGCACAGATTTGGCTGTATGCGCACCGAATCGTTTGCTGGCCAGCATGGCTGTAAAAATCGGGCCGCCACCGCAAAATTGGCCGGTGATTTCTTCTAAAGATCTGGCAAACCTGTCTTCATCAAAGGACTCCACCAACCGAATACTGGAGGTATCGATTTGCCGGGCGACTTTATCTTCATGAAAGTGAGATAGATCTGATGATGCAATGATGAGCGAGGAGCACGCATTTAAAACACCGGCTAAGGCATCCGCCAGCATTTTGCACACATCTGTTCTCTGTTCCCCCATGACAATTGGAATAATGGAAAAACCGGAGAATCGTTTTTGTAGAAATGGTAACTGCACTTCCAACGCGTGCTCACTCCTGTGTCCAAGCCATGATGACATGATCGCCTCATTTTCCTCAATGAGCGCATTGGCCTGCTCCAACGCAACCGGCACAACACCCAAAGGTGTCTCATACCCTTTGCCGTTAAAAACAGACACACCGTGAAATCGGTCATAATGGCTGGGAGCAATAATTGCAACCACTGCCTTTGAACCAAGGTGCACCTGCTGATACCCCGCGGCGGCAACTTTTCCTGAATAGCGATAACCGGCATGTGGCGCCACCAACCCCTTAATTTCAGCGTTAATTTGGGATGACTCCACTGCTGCAAATAAATCTTCCAGTAGCTGGTTGAGGGCAGACATATTTCCAGGATAAAAAACATCAGCAACGGCAGCCGGCCGGATATCTTCTGGCTTTACGGCGTACATCTGGTTTTTTCCCTGATTATGCTTGAATAAAATAAATGTACAAATAAATCTTTCGTTAAGTCAAGGAAAACTTGAGAACTAATATTTTTCACTTCATTAAAACAACATAAGCCTTGTAAAAGCAATAAGAAAGGTCATATATCATTTCGGGAAATCTGATGAGCAATGATCACGAACAGCAATCGCTTTTATGAGAAAATCCATAGATAACATGCCCGGATTCAGATTCCTCCCCGGTGGCTGCCGGTTCGGAATGACACCTCAAACCAAGTGAGAAATGTTAGTTAAGAAGCTAACGAGACTGTCGAAGCATGCGTTAAAAATAGCGGGTGACAGCCTTCGACGCCGCTCAGGCTGACGTAGGAAACGACTTTTTTGACAGTTGCAACACCCAGGATGACCCGAATTTCACTTGAAAAATTTTGATGTCAACATGCGCATACTGTATGAATCAAATCCTCATTTGAATTGTTCGTAAGGATGGGATCACAAAAATCAGGGTTCCACCGTACTGGGGAATGGTTGGCTGGCATCTTCCGCATCTAAAAATTCTTCTTCCGAAGCAGCATCTGAAAACTTCAAATTCATCCTCAAGAAGTACACGAAACCTAAAATCGTAAACGGAAGGATGTTCATTGCATGACTGATCACAGCAAAGCTCACAGCCTGGTCGCTGGGAACTGTAAAATATTTCAACACTTCGGTGCACAGAAAATGGTAGGTTCCCAGGGCGCCGGGAGACGAAGGCAGCATAATACTGAATGTGACAACCACCAATATGACCACACTTGACCAGATTGTCAGATGATAAAGCACGATAAAATTGAACACGGAAAAAATAAAATAGACGGAAAGAATGTACAACACCCAGATGAAAACCGTCAAAACAAGGATGGAAAAATAATGCTCGGATTTTTTGAAGACCAGGCACCCTTTCATAAATGAGATAAAAGTGGGTTCCACTTTTACATAACTTTTATGCGGCAGCACGGATCTCAGGAAATTCAGCGTCATATCCGTTTTCTGAATCAGGAAGACGATGAGAACAATCAAGGCGAGTGTCATGGCTAAAATGGCATAACCGCCTAAGCGAATCAGATCGTAGTACGGCAGTTTGAACGGATAAAAAAGAATCGTTATCACGAGAATAATCAACAGTGCCATAAGGTCGAGGATAAAGCGCTCGACGATCACCGTGGCAAACGAAGAACTTTTTGAGACATTTTGCGATTTAGCGATAGCATAGGCACGGAAAAATTCACCCAGGCGTAACGGAAATACATTGTTTACTGCATAACCGATCATCAGAGCGGAAAAAAGCGGCATTGTCTTCATGGGCTTTATGGGTTCCATAAGGTAACGCCAGCGCATGGACCGAAACCAGTGACTCAGAAGCATCACAAAAAAGGCAGGCAGCAGCCAAAGATAGTTCGCATCTTTCAAAGATTCCAACATATTATGAAACTCTACCTGACGAAAGGTCAGGAAAATAAATAGTGCACTGATAAGAATGCCAAACAATACTTTTAATTTCAAAAAATTACCTCAACTTAAACATTAAATCGAAAATTGATCACATCACCATCTTTCACGATGTAATCCTTTCCTTCCAATCGTAGAACCCCCTTATCTTTGCATTTCGTCCATGACCCTAACTCGCTCAGTTTTTCAAACGGGACAATTTCTGCTCGAATGAAACCGCGCTCGATATCGGAATGAATTTCTCCGGCGGCAATTTGGGCACGGGTGCCTTTTTTAATGGTCCAGGCGCGAACTTCATCATCCCCCGACGTGAAGTAGGACATCAATCCCAGTAAATCATAAGAATGACGAATCATCTTATGCAAAGCCGGTTCCTTAATCCCCAATTCTTCCTGAAACACAGCTTTATCGTCTTCCGGAAGCTGGGCTATTTCCATTTCAATATGTGCAGAAAGACACACGAGTGTTCGTTTCGTACCGGTCAACTGAGCATACTCGGAGAGAATCTGCTCCTCTTTGTTCACTTCCTCTTCACCGATATTCAATACCAATAAAATCGGTTTTGCGGTGAGAAACTGAAATCCCCGCAGCATTTTTTCTTCTTCGTCCGTAAAATTCAACTCACGTAATGGCTGTTCATTCTCAATGAATTCATTACACCTTTGCAAAAGGGTCAATTCATGCTTTAATTTTTCATCCTTTACTTTTCTCACTTCTTTTTCAAGTTTTGCAATACGGTTCTCCAGAATCGCCATGTCCGACAGGAGAAATTCCGACTCGATAATTTCCAGATCACGTTTGGGATTAATACTGCCTTCCGGGTGCGACACCATGTCATTTGCAAATACCCGCAGCACACACAGCAAGGCATCCACGTTTCGGAGATTCGCTAAAAATTGCTCCTGAAAACCTTTGCGCTGCGTAGAACCTTTTCCTAACCCGGCCACATCCAGGTATTCGATGGTAGCGGGGGTTTTCTTAGCCGGAGGGTGCAACTCATGCAGCCGGTCGAGCCTGGCATCCGGTACTTTTACGATGCTCAAATGTGCTTCACGCTTTCCCGAGGCTGGGACGCCTGAGCCACCGCCTTGCGTGAGAGCATTAAATAAGGTCGTCTTGCCGGATTGTTCCAAACCGATGATTCCAATGCGCATTTTTTTTACCCTTATATAAAAATTCTTTAAAAATGTCAGTCAAAATTTATTGTTCCGGATTTTTTTCTTCAATATCCACGCTTAACATCATATCACCACGGGTCATTTTCTGCAGCACGTCAAATCCCTGGACAACCCGACCGAAAACCGTGTATTCGCCATCTAAAAACGGTGTTGCCCGGTACGTGATGTAAAACTGACTGCCGTTTGACTTTTTCTCCGGGTTCACATTATCTCCCTGACGCGCCATACCAACGGCTCCCTGCACATGCGGTAAACCGATTTCTGACGGAATCAAGTAACCCGGACCGCCGGATCCGGTACCTGTGGGGTCGCCACCCTGCAAAACAAAATCCGGTTCCCAGCGGTGAAACGTTAACCCATCATAAAAACCCTGACGCGCTAAAAAAACAAAATTATTTGTGTGTAACGGCGCATAAAAAGCATCCAGTTGCAAAACGATATCACCGCGTTTTGTGTGAATCGTCGCAAAGTATTCTTTTGACGCATCGATGCTCATCACAGGCATGGCACTGTAATAATTCAAACGTTTTTCCGGCGGAACGTCTGACAAAGGCCGTTTATTTTGGGGCATCACCGACGCAACGGTATCAATCGTATTTTTATTTTCCATTTTATTTCCTTCAGGCTCATTTTTTTCAGCTTTCGGACCGCAGCCGAAAATCAACAACATAAGTAAATTGCATATTAAAACGCTTTTCATTCTCAAAACAAACCTCCTTCCGGACAAGCCGGCAATCTAAAATTTCAATAATTTGTGATTGACCGAAAACACCATCATATTTGAGAACCTGCGGAATTTAACAAAGCAAACACAGATTATCAAGGATAATTTCATTGCTGTTCCAGACAATATCTCTTGCAAAAACATGAAAACCTGATTATATTGGTTTCGCCCAAATTTACTACATTTTAACGCTTTCAGAGCGGACATAAAAACAGCAACGGCTCTTGTTTGCAGCAAAAGTAAAGGGACTAAACAATCAACTGTAAAAAAACTCAATTGATGTACTAACTTAAGCTTAAACGGAGGGTAAAATGACTTTTGTATCAGACCTTGACCCAAGGGATCTCTGGCAGCATTTTGATCACATTTTGACCATTCCCCGCGGGTCAAAAAATGAACAGCAAATGGCCGAATATATTGTGGAGGTTGCGAAGCGTAACAATCTCTCATATAAAAAGGACGACGCCGGAAACATCGTCGTGAAAAAAGCAGCGACACCCGGCTGTGAAAATGCTCCGATAACCATTTTACAGGCACACATGGATATGGTCAATGAAAAAAATGCCGACGTACAACATGATTTCAGCAAAGACCCCATCATTCCCAGAAAGGATGGGGAATATCTATGTGCAACCGGCACAACGCTTGGTTCGGACAACGGCATCGGTATGGCAATGTCCTTAGCTGTTATGGAAAGCAAAACCATGAAACACGGACAGGTGGAACTTCTCTTTACCATGGACGAAGAAACCGGCTTAACCGGAGCCTCAAGTTTGCACGATGACATGCTTGAAGGAAAAACGCTCATCAATTTAGATACAGAAGAAGAAGATGCGCTGTACGTGGGGTGTGCAGGCGGTGCAGGTGTCAATATCTCCGTAAGTTTGGAAACAGAAACAGCTCCCACAGGCCATGAAGCTCTACAATTGAAACTTCATGGTTTAAAAGGCGGTCACTCAGGGGTCGATATTCATTTGCAAAGAGGCAACGCCATCAAACTGTTAGCACGAGCTCTGGTTGCCGTTGCAAAAGAACACGGCTTTAAGCTTGCGGATATTCATGGCGGTAATATGCACAATGCCATTCCCAGAGAAGCATTTGCCACCGTTCTTGTTTCTGCTTCCCATAAGAACGGTTTTGAAACATCGTTGAAAAAATATATGGGTGAAATTGAAGCGGAATACAAACCGGCTGAACCGAATATGCAATTTTCCATTGACTCAGCCACCGGCGTCACCAGCGTTTACACCGAAAGCGTGCAAACGAACCTCTTAAATTTGCTGAATGCCCTCCCGCATGGCGTCATCGCAATGAGTTACGACATTCCCGAATTGGTTGAAACCAGTTCCAATCTGGCCAGCGTAAAAATTTCCAACGGCATCATGGTCATCCATGTAAGCAACAGAAGTTCAGTGGATTCAGCTATTGAAGCTTTACAGCAGCGCATCGTGAGTATTGGGGAATTGGCCGGAGCTGAGGTACAGGAAGTCGAAGGATATCCGGGCTGGAAACCCGATCTGAACTCACATATTCTCAAAATCGCAGAACAGGTTCATATAGATAAGCTGGGCAGCAAGCCGGCAATCAAAGCCATCCATGCAGGCCTTGAATGCGGCATTATCGGCGAAAAATATCCGGGAATGGATATGGTTTCGCTGGGACCCCAAATTGAGTTTCCGCACTCTCCGGATGAACGCGTGCGTATGGACTCCGTAGCTAACTTTTACAAGTTAGTCGTTGGAATTCTTGAAAAAGTAGGGCAGGAAAACTAACCACCCGACAGCGCCGCAAAGCCTAATATCGAATGTGACACAACAAATAGACTCAGACGCCTGACTGACTGGTCAGGCGTCTGCTATCTGCATTTCTGCAAAATACGCTTCAACCTTTCAAAACAACATCCTGGTAATCGTTGCTTTCATTTTTGTAACCTCAACTAATTTTCATGTATGGTTCCCATTCTTGGTTTATTCTAACAACTTATTGATTTTATTTATCTTTTGATAACATCTCATTTCTGGTTTTATGACGATTTCTTTAAACCCGGAAAACTGGCACACAATTCGCACATCTGCCCTACAAGTCGTTAAATCAAATAAACAATCTGATATTTAGGCGGCTCAAAGTTTCATTCAAATATATTATTTGAAATTGTTTTCAACCTCTCGCTCAAACAACCATGAACAAGAACATTTTCATGAAAATTGCCGCGACCATTTTTCTTCTATTTTCACTCAATCTCGAAATATGTTTTCCGCAGCAACATCCTGCCGAATATGAATTAAAAGCCGTGTTTTTATTTAATTTTGCCAGGTTTGTCCATTGGCCGGAAACAGCATTTAAGTCACCTTCCGACCCCATTATTATCGGTATCATCGGCGAAGACCCTTTTGGGACCTATTTAGACAGTTTACTGGAAAATAAACAAATCAAAGGTCACCCCTTCATGGTGAACCGCTACACTGACCTTCATGAGGTGAAGAACTGTCATATTTTGTTCATTTCACGTAACTATCAAAATCACTTAAAAGACATTTTTTCTATATTACTCGATAAAAGTGTTCTTACAGTGAGTGAAATCAGCCATTTTGCTGTACAAGGCGGAATGATAAAATTATTTACCCGAGTACATAAAATTCGCTTTACCATCAATTACAATTCCGTGGTACGGGCTAATCTAAAAATGAGTTCCCGGTTGTTACGCCTGGCGCAAATTGTTGACGAACAAGACTATGCACAGAAACATTAAGAAAGATGATTCCTTGAAAGAAAAACCCAATTGTCAAAAAAACAGTTGAATCCTACGAAATCAAGCAGTTTTTGCTTGCGAATCCAGTAGGTATTCTTTATATTTAATTTTTAAGTTCTATGGTATTTGCACCCGGCTAATCCTCATTGGCTATTAATTAAACGATTTGTTTATGACATCGACAGTGACGTCAGATGCATTGTGCGGCATTTCAACATTTCGGTTGACAAGCCATCAATGGGTCGTAAATGTTTTAAGCGCCCTTCATCTTTTGCACCCCGTTTATGCATTTGTTCTTCATCGCATCCGTAGCGGTCGTTGTTTTATTTCCACTAAAAAAGTATATGATATGTGAAAATGAGATTTAAGGACAAACAGGCATTTAGCAAAAAGTATCTGAAATTATTAAAACGACGTTGTAAAAGTATGTGTAAAAAATCCAGACAAGCAACCAAAGGCACGATTCAGGCGGCTTTCAAAAAGCAGATGGATGCTATTTGCTTAACAATCGCTTTTAGCGTCCTTTTTCCATTTTTTTCATCGCCGATCTTTTCCGGTTGCTGGGCTGGCAATTTGCATGGTCAGAAGAATAATGGCAAGGAAATAGACCTTACCATTCTTTCTATCGAAGATTTGATGGAAGTTCAGTTCGTAACGCTATTTAAAAAACCGGGGCGGATTTTTGAATCTGCCGCGGCAGCCTATGCGATTTCAAAAGAGGACATCGAGAGAACCGGTGTGACCAACGTTCCCGAAGCTTTGCGAATGGTTCCGGGCATGCAAGTTTCCCAGCACAACGCCAGCAGTTACGCGGCGACCATCAGAGGCTTTAGCGGGCTCTCGAGAGGGATAAGCGGACAATTTGCCAATAAGCTTCTCGTTATGAGTGACGGACGGAGTATTTATACACCCTTATTTTCCGGTGTATCCTGGGAAACACAGAATATGTTGCTGGAAGATGTTGAACGGATTGAAGTGATTCGGGGTCCGGGCGCTTCACTTTGGGGAGTAAACGCGGTTAACGGCATCATTAACATCATTTCCAAAAATGCAGAAGACACCCAGGGCGGTCTGATGAGTTTTGGCGGCGGTACAGAATATCAGACGTTTGGTCATTTCCGCTATGGCTCCCATTTTGGTAACAACAATTATTTCAGAATATACGGAAAATACCTCAAAGCTGACGGATTTGTGGATTCCACAGGCCATGACAGCAACGATAACTGGCATATGTTCCAGGGAGGTTTCCGCTTCGACACATTTCCCACGACTGACAACATGATAACCGCACAGGGGGAAATCTATGACGGCAGGTTTAACCAAACCTACAATATTGTGAATCAGGTACAACCACCTTTTCTTACCAGGTTTAATTTTGAAAATAAAAATACCGGCGGCAATATTTTGGGCCGCTGGCGGCACAGTTTTTCAAGTAAATCCGAATTCTCCCTGCAACTTTATTTCGATAGAGTGAAAAGGCTTGAAGCCGCTGTCCGTGGCGCCATCAACACCTATGATGTCGATTTTTATCATCGCTTTCAACTGGGCTCCCGAAACGACATTGTCTGGGGTGCCGGCTATCGTTTGATCAGTGACCATTTCGACTCCACATTCACATTTTCTCTAAACCCCAACGAACGAAAACTAAGTATTTTCAATACATTTTTGCAGGATGATATTCAGCTCATTAAAGACAAGGTAAAACTTACTATCGGCTCCAAGTTTGAGCATAACGAGTACACTGGTTTTGAGATTCAACCAAATGCGCGCCTGTTCTGGGCCCCATCGGAAAATCAGGCTGTATGGGCGGCGGTCTCCAGAGCGGTCAGAATTCCTTCCAGAGGAGAAAACGATGCCAGAATTATCCTTTGGGCTACGCCACAAAATGAGACGCCTACAAATTTCATCGTATTAAATGGACAATCTAACTTTAAATCTGAAAACATGGTGGCAGTGGAAAGCGGCTATCGAATCAGAACTTCTCAAAACCTGTCTGTGGATGCATCTTTATTCTTAAATGAATACCGGAATCTGCGTTCGGACGATCTGGCGTCACCTGCTGTGTCAATAAACTCAGTCTATTCTCCAAATTTCGAACTTGCCGTGGAAGTCAACAATAATCTAAGGGGCTATTCCTATGGTCTGGAAGTATCCTCGGAGTATGTTCCTACACAAAAATTAAGATTTAAGGCAAACTACAATTTTCTAAAAATACATTTAACCGAAAAATCAAATGTAAAATCAGATCCCATCAACAAATTTATCGAAAAGCAAAGTCCCGTACATCAATTTTATTTTCAATCATTTTTCAAAATACATCCGAGAGTTGATACGAATATATTCTTACGATATATTGACAATATTCCGAGCCAGGGGGTCAGCAGCTATGTAAGCCTGAACGGACATGTAGTCTGGCAATTAAACAAGTATCTCAAATTTTCGCTCATTGGTCAAAACCTGCTATCCAAAGACCATGCTGAGGACAGCCAGGTTCTCAATGAACAAGCAGTCATTGTGACGACCGGAACAGAAGCGACAAGAGTTCAGAGAGGCGTGTACAGCAAAATTTCTTTTACATTTTAATCCAGACGAATTTGAGATAGGGGTTTATGCCAGGCTTTGAAACAAAATGTGCAACCTGCAAATGGGGGGCTTGTAAATGAAGCCAATTATAAGTCTCATCATGACATTGTTTTTGTGGCAATCATTTGCTTTTGCACAAGACGGTCCCAGAGAATTTTCCGAATATGAAATCAAAGCAGCGTTCCTATTCAAATTCATTAAATTTGTCGCGTGGCCGGAGAGTTCTTTTAGCAGCGATACCGAAGCGGTTATCATCGGTATTGTGGGTAAAGATCCATTTGGCCGTAATTTGGATGACACCATACGTGGGAAGACGGTAAAAAACCGGCCTATTGTGATTAAACGATTCAGAAGGTACGAAAATATTGGCCGTTGTCACGTTCTTTTTATTAGTTCTTCGGAAAAAAAGAGATTTTTTTTAATTTTAAAGCAAATGGACGGACGATCTGTTCTAACGGTTAGCGACACCAAGAATTTTGCCCGCGATGGAGGTATGATCAATCTGTTCACCAGAAACCGGAAAATACGGTTTCAAATAAATTTGACGGCTGTAGAAGAATCCGGATTAAAAATCAGTTCGAGATTGCTGAGACTCGCAGACATTATCAAGGGATAGAGACATGTTTGATAAAACGCTCCTTCGCCTCTTTCGAAGATTTACCATCAAACGCAAATTGATAGTCATTATTATGACCATCAGCAGTTTTGCTTTGCTAATTGCCGGTGTCACCTTTATTACCTATGATTATATTTCATACAAAAATAACATGGTGCGTGATCTGAATATTCTTGCGGAAGTGATCGGCGCCAACACTACGGCGGCACTCGAATTTCACGACGATGAAGCTGCCAATGAAATTTTGTCTGCAGTTAAAGCGAAGAAAAATATTAATGCCGCCTGCATTTATACCATCAACGGGAAAATTTTGGCTATTTATAATAGAGATACCAGCAATCGTTTTGACTTTCCCACACTTCCCGAAACGAATTTCTACAAATTTCGCAACGATCGCCTGGTGCTTTTTCAGGCCATAAGTCTGGATCATAAAAGAATAGGCTTTATCTATTTAGTGTCCAACCTCAATGAAATATACGCACGGGTAAAAAGATATGCCGTTATTTACCTTGCGATTTTAGGCATTTCTCTCTTTGCTGCCTTTCTGGCAGCGACCAAACTACAAAAATTTATTTCCAGACCAATTCTCAAATTGGCGGATATGGCAAAAGTCGTTTCCGATAAAAAGGACTATTCTGTTCGGGCAGTCAGACAAAGCAGGGATGAACTTGGCTTTCTGACTAAACGATTCAATGAGATGTTGAAACAAATTGAAGAACGGGAAAATGCTTTAAAAGAAGCTCACACCTCACTTGAAAAAAAGGCGGTGGAACTTAAACGCGAACTTCTGGAACGCAAGCGGTTTGAAAAAGCTTTGATCGAAAGTGAAGAACGGTTCCGGGATTTATTTGACTTTGCACCGGACATGTACATTATTTTAGACCCGGAAGGACACATCATCGATTTTAATAAACGCGGTCTGGAAAAATTTGGTTATGAATTACAGGAACTCGCCGGCAATCATTTAAAACATGTCGTTTACCAGAAAGACCACAGCAAAGTTGAAAAATTTATCCGTCAAACACAGAAGTCCGGAAAACCACCACAAAATGTCGATGTGCGGCTGATTAACAAAGCCGATAAAATTCTTTGGGTGAGCATTGAATTCTCGTTATTAAAATCAGAGGAAGAAGAAATTCAATTCATTCGCCTCATTTGCCGGGATATTACCGAAAAGAAAAAACTACAGGAAGAGCTCGAACGCGCACAACGTCTGGAATCTGCAGGACGAATTGCCGGTCAGATCGCGCACGATTTCAACAATCTTTTAGGGCCTTTAGCGGCGTACCCAATGTTAATACGCGAAGATTTGCCTGAAGATCACCCGGTTCTGGAAATGGTTACTGAAATGGAACACGCGGCAAAAAAAATAGCGGACATCAACCAACAGCTCCTGGCTTTGGGGCGGCGTGGTCATTATCCGATGGAACAGATTAATCTGAATGCCCTAATTCAAAACATTGTATCCACACAACTTCGGTTAAAGCAGAATCGAATTAAGTTAATCCTGCACTCTGAGCTGCTTCCTATGAAAGGTGGAGCGGCTCAACTTACACGGGCATTAACAAATATCGTGCTCAATGCAAATGAAGCTATCCAGGAAGACGGTGAGATAAACATTAGCACCCAAAATATCTACCTGGACAAACCGCTCGTCGGTTACCAAACCGTAAAACGGGGCGAATATATTCAACTTAAAATCACCGATAACGGTTCAGGAATTAAACCTGAAAATATAAATAAAATTTTTGACCCCTTCTTTACGACAAAAACCATGGATAGAATGCGTGGCTCTGGTCTGGGTCTTAGCGTTGTCCATGGCGTCATAGAAGACCACAAGGGGTACATTACAGTGGAAAGCGAACCTAAAAAAGAAACGACTTTCACACTTTATTTTCCCGTAACCCGAGAAATTGAAAACGAACTTGTAATAGCGGTTGAAAAAATAAAAGGCGGAAAGGAATCCATTCTAATTGTCGATGACGATCCCATTCAGAGACGAGTAACCAGTCAGCTATTAAACCGGCTTGGCTATGACATTCACACCGTCACCAGCGGCGAGCAAGCTATCGAGTATTTAAGAAACGACCCACAGGATTTAGTCATCCTCGACATGGTTATGGATGGCATTGATGGTACGGAAACGTATCAGAGAATTTTGCAATTTACACCACAACAAAGAGCTATTGTCCTTTCCGGATATGCGATGACCAAGCGCGTCCAAAAAGCATTAAAGTTAGGTGCGGGCAGTTTCGTACCGAAACCTATTTCGCTGCGTTCATTAGCCACCGCGGTTCGAAAAGAACTCGACAGCACTAAAAAACAAAAAATCAATATTGTGGCAAACGAAAATAGCGAAAAAATTTCACAAATATAATTTTATTTGTAACACACTATATTTAAACGAATTCTATGCATTCTTTACAGAATTTTAACTTTAAAATGTCGTTTGGAGTTTGTATTATTGAAAGCTTCAATGTTTTATTTTTTTTACCGCATTTCTTTTGGAAAGAATCTCCAACATCATAAAACGTGTTTTGGGGGAATTCTCTGTAATCCAGCTATGACGATTTGACCATTATGTGTTTGTAGATTTCACCGACAACGATTACGTAAACATACATTTATTGGTCAGCAACAAACAACATTGCACAACATGTTAACAATATGCCATTCAAATTACTAAAAAAACTTGCCTTTTTATTTTTGTTTCTTCAAATCGGCAATGCTTTTGCTCAGGTAAAATCCAAATCCGCGCAATCGATTGTCGTACAACCAATCCCGGTGTCTTTTCCAGCGGACGCTACAGGTGAACCGGATTCAATCGTTACCATTCCGATCATCACCGGTGACATAACAAACAGAGATGTTTCACAATTTTCCACACTATTTACCTTTGACCCAAACGTTTTACAATATCAAACATTTTCTATCTCCGGCACAGTATCGGAACCTTTAGGCATTCCGGATCAAAACATCCTGAATGACAGCACGGTTTCAATTGGCAAATCAGGGAATCAACGACTGTCCGGCTCCGGTACATTTATCAATATTATATTCAAAGTCGTCGGGAAAGCAGGCGACACATCCGTTTTGAAATTAACAAGTTTTACGTTTAATACCGGCGTTCCTGTGGCAAGTTTAAGCGATGGCTTTTTTACCGTCGTGAGTCCGCCATCACCGATAATTTCCGTGCAACCGTTATCATTTGACTTTGGCAATACATTCATTGACACAACCGTAACAACAACATTCAGTATCACCAATACAGGAACAGCCAACCTCATCATTGCCAATATTTCTTTAACCGGGACAAACACCGATGCATTTTCTGTAGAAAATCTAACATTTCCGCTGAACATTTCAGCCGACCAAACCCTGCATTTCGACTTGTCGTTTTCTCCAGGTACGCCAGGTGAGAAAACGGCTGATTTGCAAATTTCCAGCAATGATCCCACCACCGGAATCATCACGATTCCTGTGACTGGTCTGGGCATTGAACGTCCCGAACCCGTTCTTGCAATACGACCGGATTCTCTGGATTTTGGGGCAGTGGCCATAAATACATCCATAGAAAAATCGCTGTTCTTAATAAATGACGGTTCCGCAGAACTCGCAATCACGTCACTAAATGTTATGGGAAACAATGCGTCAGACTTTATCCTCAGTTCAGGCACAACGGCTTTCACCCTGCAGCCTGGCGATAGTCAAGCGGTTAACCTCCAATTTTCCCCGATGACGACCGGCCTGAAAGCTGCATTCCTACAAGTTAAAAGTAACGACCCCATTAGAGCAATTGTGGACATCCCTCTTACTGGCAAGGGCATTGAACCTCCCAAACCAGAACTCGCCGTATCACCTGATTCTCTGGATTTTGGTTCCCTGACCATCAACACATCGTTGGAAGAACCGCTTCTCCTAATTAATAACGGCACAGCCAACCTTGTAATTACGTCATTACGTATTGTTGGAGATAATGCCTCAGAATTCAAGCTCCTTTCTCAAACAATGACCTTTACGCTGCAGCCAGAGGACAGCCAGGCCGTGAGCATTCGATTCTCCCCGAAGACGACCGGCTTTAAGGCAGCATTTCTACAAGTTAACAGCAATGACCCCGGTAGTCCGGAAACCAGCATACGGATCACCGGGACCGGTATTTCAATTGCCCCGGTCTTTTTCAGTATTGGGGACTCTATCCATTTCAGCAGCACAGATGTCAATTCATCGGTCACTCAATCCGTCTATCTGTTTAACAAAACAGCCGATCAAATTCGCATTACATCCTCACAATTGCTTGGTGCTGATTCAGATGAGTTTGAACTGTTTCAGAGCAGTGTGCCATTTTCCATTGCATCGGGAGACAGTGCACAGTTTTCCATAAGATTTTCCCCTACATCATTTGGAAAGAAAACATCTACATTAGAAATCATCTACGAGAATGGAACCACCGATACGTTGACACTTAATTTGCATGGCCTTGGGCTCAGCTCACAATTACAGACGAACAAAAGTGCAATTGATTTCGGATTTCTGGGAGTTGATTCCTCCCGCACAAAACAATTCAGTATAAAAAATACCGGCAATGCGGCGTTAATTATCAATCAATCCGTTATAAACGGTACAAATCCCAACAGTTTCATTCTCAAAAATGATTTAACCGGTTTGGTCATCGCACCGGGTGACAGTCAGATCGTATCGATCTCCTTCGCACCGTCTGACTCCGGTACTTCGACAGCGCAATTAAACATCCGAAGCAACGATCCGGCAACTGAGGTGTTTGTAATATCATTAACCGGCGTTGGTGTTAAAGCATTTCAGTTCACAACACATATTGTATCGCCGCGAACCGGCGCAAAAATTTGTACTCAGGACGTTCAGGTAATAATAGATGTTGAAACCTCCGGGGGATTATCGCCATTCAAGACGATTTGTAAAGTCAATGGTTATATCGCCATTCCTACCGGAAACACTTTCCGGGTAATTGTGCCGCTGCAACCGGGTGAGAATCAATTAATTGTAAATTGCACGCTCATGGACGGGCTGGGAATGCAATTTACCCATTCAGACACTGTCATCATAATAAAACCGGAAAAACCGGTTTTTACTCTGAATATTGTCTCACCTGAGGATGGCAGTGACGTCACAGGAGACAGCGTTCTCGTAAAAGCGATCACGACACTCAGCAAAGGGACACCTCCATTCACCATCGACGCTGACATTAACGGTATCCCGGCAGCGATTGCCGGACCTCTTTTGCAAGCCACTATCCCACTCAATCAAGATACAACTTTCATTATTGCTAACATGACGGTCACAGACAGTTGCGGTTTTCAAACGTTTAGTGCCGATACCATCCAGGTATTTAAAACTTTGACACCGCAATGTCAGGTAACCATTGTTTCACCGGTAGCTGGAAGCTTTGTTTCCTCGGACAGTATTACCGTATCTGCAAAATTGACAGCAACCAACGTAAAGCCAACGCAGAATATTTCATACAAGATCAATGGTTTTAACACGTCTATATCACCCGACTCTGTTTTTCAGAAAACCATCCCGCTTCAGTCGGGCGACAACGTTATTATCGCAAACTGTCTTGTGGAGGATAATGGAACAGTCGTAATCGATTGCAGTGACACGGTTTCAGTTTTTCTGGATGATATCGCTCCCAACTGTACATTTGAAGTTTCAGATTCGATGATTACAGGTACGTTTTTCGATCACGAAAGCGGGATTGCCCACATTACTCCCGTGGAAATCAGAAACGGCACTCTGACGTTAGATTCGTTTGAACCCGGTGCAGAGACGGTTGATTTCATTATCAGGTTCAATGACCCGAACAAAGGAGTGTTTTTCAGTATTGACGTAACCGATGCTTGTGGAAATACCACTAACTGTGATCCGGTGGTATTCACTCTTTCCACACAAAACGGCGTCAACTCCACGCAATTATCTTTCCCCGGTGCGGATAAATTCCTGCAGATCATCAACCATGGCCTAACCGCGATTACCCTTACTCTAAACGGAAAAACATTCAAGTTGTTCACCGACCAAAGGCGCGTAATGCAGGAAACAAACGCTTATTTTCTACCTGCCGACGGAGATATAAACATCGATTTGTCGCCATTTATAAACCCGAACAATATTTTAGATATTTCATACCAGGGACGTCCCGATGCTTTTGCCGATATTTTGATTAGCGGAAGTGCCGAACGCGTCGACTATATATTGGAAATTACCCAATCACCGCAAACTTTTCAACTTTCACAGAATTTTCCGAACCCGTTTAATCCTACCACACAAATCAACTTCGGTATCCCGGAAAATGAAAACGGGATGGTCCGCGTTCAGATTCGTATCTACAATCTTCTCGGAAAATTAGTAAAAACGCTTGTCGACGAGAATAAAGCCCCCGGCAGGTACTCAATAAACTGGGATGGGAAAGACCAAAACAACAGACAAGGTTCATCCGGGGTATATTTGTACCAATTGGTGGCGGGCACATTTAGACAAACCCACCGAATGGTTTTACTCAAATAAATCGTGGTTGCTCGAAAACCCGGCCCCCAAGGGGGCATTCGCGTACAAATCCGGAATCAACCCATAAGCGTCAGCTTAAAGAGAATTCACATTATTGCGTCACCTTCAGCGGAGTCAAAAGGCCCGGTTTAGGCCACGGGCGGATTTCTCGTTTCCACTCCGTTTCGCTCGAAGAGACAATTTTGGCGCCAGGTTGACCATTCATGGGTAAATCCGGAAAAGAGTGTTTTCGAACAGGCACGAATTAACGTGAAATATTTTAGCCAAACCCGTTGGTTAATAGTGACGACCGTCATTGGGGTCATTTCGATTTAAATTTTGCTAAAACTTAAATTTATAAGGAACAAAATACTTGTAAAAACGATAAGTTAATAGTATATATACTAAAAAAAAATGACGATAACTTTTAGAAACAATTAATCTGTTATCGTATTCTATATGAACATTCAAATTCTCTTGCCTCTAAATACTTTCCAGAAAACCACTAAGGGAGAACACAAATATGAAAACTAAGTTGTCAACCACTTCAGCGAAATTAACCGCAGTGTTGTTTTTTCTGCTTCTATTCATTTCAGCAATTTTATTTCAATCAGTTTCGTCGACGAATACTGACACGGCGCTGAAACCGGAGAAAAAGCATACCATCGAAAGCCAGGTCATTGCAAATTTACTCAGACAGTACCATTATAATCACCAAAAAATTAATGACACTGTTTCTTCCGAATTGCTTGATGCCTATCTCGATATGTTCGATCGGAACCACATGTATTTTCTTCAGTCGGATATCGATTCATTCGAAAAATACCGAACCGTCTTGGATGACGATATTCATGAGGGGAATTTAGAACCTGCATACCATATCTTCAATGTTTTTCATGAAAGATTAAATCAAAGAATTGCGTTTACAGAAAAGCGTCTGCAAACCGCCTTCGATTTTACAAAAAAGGAATCTTATCAGTTAGATCGAAGTGACGAGCCCTGGCCAGCCACAACGAACGAATTAGATGAACTTTGGAGAAAGAAATTAAAGAATGAGGCTTTAAACTTAAAGCTTGCCGGTAAAAAGTTGGAAAATATTCAAACAACTTTACAGAAACGATATCACAATTTTCAAAAAAGAATTGATCAATACAATTCTGAAGATGTTTTTAAAAGTTTTATCAATGCACTTTCCGAAACCTTTGATCCACACACGAGCTATTTCTCACCTCGTTCGGCTGAAAATTTTAACATCGACATGAGTTTGTCTCTGGAAGGTATCGGTGCGCAACTTACGACGGAAGATGAATATACAAAAATAGTCAGAATTATTACCGGTGGTCCCGCAGACCGGGGGAAACAGCTTTGGGCGAATGATTATATTGTTGGCGTAGCCCAGGGTAAGGACGGTGAAATGGTGGACGTCATCGGGATGCGATTGGATGATGTGGTGCAGAAAATTCGCGGTCCCAAGGGCTCCATTGTTCGATTGGAGGTCATCCCCGCCGGTAGTCCGGCCGGCAGTCCTTACAAAGAAGTGAGTATTGTGCGCGATAAAGTGGTCCTCGAAGAACGTGCCGCCAAAAGCGACACCGTTGAATTTATGCACAAGGATGAAAACGTGAAACTGGGAATCATCACAATTCCTTCATTCTACGTGGACCTGAATGCGCAGGCACGGGGAGAAAAAAATTACAAAAGTACCACACGGGATGTTCGCAGACTTCTGAAAGAACTACAAGGCGCGGGTGTTGATGGTATTATTATCGATTTGCGTCGTGACGGCGGCGGTTCTTTGCAGGAAGCAATTGAACTTTCCGGACTCTTTATTAAAGACGGGCCCATCGTTCAGGTAAGAAATTCAATCGGGTCAAAAAGGGTCGAAATGGATCCCGACCCGAATTTAGTCTACGGAGGTCCCCTGGCAGTCATGGTAGATCGCTTCAGTGCATCTGCCTCGGAGATTTTTGCATCGGCCATTCAAGACTATGGACGTGGACTTATTCTTGGCAGTCAGACCTACGGGAAAGGGACCGTGCAAAATTTATTGGGACTCGATCGTTTCATCAGCTTAAAAGACAACAAATTAGGTCAGATGAAAATTACCATTGCCAAGTTTTACCGAATTACCGGCGGTACAACACAAAATCGGGGGGTCATTCCCGATATCAATTTCCCCTCCATTTACAATGAAATGACTTATTATGGGGAAAACAACCAGCCGCATGCATTGCCGTGGGATGAAATCAGTCCGGCTATCTACACGCCAATGGATGAAGTTTCCATGTATTTGTCACAACTGCGACTTAAATCTCAAAAAAGAACCATGAAAAACCCGGAATTCCAATACATACGGGAAGATATTGAACGCTACAAAGAAGAAGAAAATAAAAACGCTGTTTCATTAAATGAAACAGACAGAAAACTAAAACGCAAAAGGCTTGATGATATTAAATACAAACGAGCGAATGCAAGACGGGTGGCTAAACGACTTGAACCCCTGAAGGAAGGGGACAAAATCCCTAAAAAAGATGAAGCGCCGGATTCTATTCTGCAGGAAAGCGAGCAAATAGTAGCCGAATATATTTCTCTTTCTGCAGAATCACACAAATCGGAAATTGCTAAAGGCAATAACAACGGAATTGGTAAACAAAAAAATAAAAACGGAACTGTGAAAAACAACTTCCGCCGCGATGACAATTAATTCGTGACTGACCAAAAACATGCTATTTTTTACAAAAGGGATGTCTTTTTTACTCTCACAGGCGAGTAATTGCACATTGCCAGGTTTTTGCCCGGCCACTGCAGGGTTGAAATGACAAAGCGGAAAAAAAGTTTTGGTCAATCATAAATTCAAATGCGAATCGGTTATAACCAAACGCCCGGCGTCATAAATCCCGGGCGTTTTTTTTATTTTTTCATGGTGGCGTCGACAAACGCTTTGAACAACCTCTGCTGCAACTTATCCTCCGGCGCCAATTCGGGGTGCCATTGAACCGCACAGCACCATGAGTGTTGTTTGTGCTCGATGGCTTCCACCACACCGTCCGCTGCACGGGCAGTCACCAACCAATCGCTTGGAATCTGCCGCAAACCCTGGTGATGTTTAGATACAACGGGGAATTCACTTTCCCGAAAAATATCGGCCAATTGACCACCCGGTAATAATTGCACCGCGTGTTTTATGGTGCCTCCACTTCTACTTTCATGCTCAATTTCTCCATCATACCTGTCCGGAAGATGCTCCACAAGGGCGCCCCCCGTTGCGACGGTTAACAACTGCGCCCCGCGGCAAATCCCTAAAACCGGTATGGCTGTTTTTAACGCTTCATGTGCGAGGTTGAGTTCAAAGCCGTCCCGCTCGTCATCAACGCGGGAAACTGATTCATGCTGAATTCCGTTATATCGCTCGGGATTAATATCCCCACCCCCTGCAAAAATAATCCCATTCACCATCTGAAGGATTTGCTGCAATTTCTGTTCGCCGGGCGCCAGCATTATCGGCAATCCACCTGCTTTCCTGACCGCATCGAGATATTCGCCGGGAAGATGAAACTCACCCTTTGAGTCTCGTCCGTAAGTCGTCAAACCAATAATTGGTAAATTTTGTCTGTTTTTGTTCACTTCTGTTAAGTCGTCTTAAAGGGTGTCAATATCGACGGCGCTGTTAAAAATCGTTGTGGGACGGTATGGATATTTTCCCAAATCTTTTTCTTGGGAAACGCCCGTGAGCACCAGTATCGTTTCGATGCCTGCCTGCACACCCGCCAGGATATCGGTTTCCATATTATCTCCGATTAAGACAGCATGGTCGGAATGGACACCTAAATGGTTTAATGCAGCACGCATCATCCAGGCGTTGGGTTTGCCTACAAAAAACGGCTTTTTCCCGGTGATACGCTCTATGGGTGCACAGAGCGCGCCACAAGCAGGATATCCATACGGCCCGGCATGGTCAGGGTTCGTACCGATAAAACGGGAACCTTTCATGATAAGATAGGATGCTTTTTGAATCATGTCCCAATTATACGCCCTGGTTTCACCAATGATCACAAAATCCGGATCGATGTCAGTGATTGTGAATCCGCGACTGTAAAGTTCATGGGTGAGTGCCCCCTCGCCAACGACATACGCCTTACGACATTTTTGCCGGGAAAGAAATTCTGCTGTTGCCATCGCCGAGGTAAAAAATTGCTTTTCAGGAATGTCCAAGCCAACTGACTGCAAACGGTTTTTCAAGTCTGCGGCTGTTTGCGATGGATAGTTCGTCAAGAAAAGCAGCGGGTTCCCTTTCCTGAATACCCTGTTCACGAAAACGTCGGCACCTTCGATCAATTTATTATCGTGCAGAATGACCCCATCGATATCACAGATAACGGCTTTCTTATGATTCTCATTTCGCTGTGTCAATTGTACTGCACCTCACTTCTATGTCACAACTGATGAACGCTTGCATGTATGTGGCAAAACGTATCATTTGTAATTTAATGGAAACGTTTGAACAACTGCTCTGCTAAAGGATACGACGGAACGATATCCACCGGAATGGTTTCCAGCTTCTTTAAACTATCTTGCAACTGCTCCGGCAATTTAACATACGTTTGTAAAAAAGTCTGCATTCCCGAATAATCGCCATTTGCCTGATAAACACAAATATCATGAACCAGAGCACTGACGCCGGTATCGAATTTTTTTAGATTGACTGCATACTTTTCAGTTGCCTCATTGTAAGAAATCACGCCCTTTTTCAACATATAATTAAATTGCAATGCCGCGCCTTTACCGTGAGCCTCGCCGATTCCAAATCGAATGCCACGAAACAATCCCGCCAAATAGGTTACGGCTATTTCCTTACGGAATGTTCGGGGAAACAGTCCCTTTTTGATCATATAAAGAATATTATAAACGCCCATGATGTCAGCTTTTGCCTCCTCACTGGCAGAATACAAATCCTTGAGTTCCAGTCGCACTTCGGTTTTACGGCCGCTTAATGTAATTTTTCCCGGACCCAATCCGTGTGACAGTTCATGAAACAAAACTTCATTGGTAAATGCATCCGCAGTGAGATACTTTAGTTGTTGATCATTGAGCAGGGTTTCTGCAATCGGTTTTAGAATCTTCTCATATTTAGCGGTAATCACATTGCGAAGAAGCACTTTTTTACTGCCCCTTAACTCGCGAACAACTTCATCGTTGGGCAAATTATAGGCAATGGTCTGCACACCGGCTTTCGTGTCTCCACCGGTAAACACTTCATCTACAACCCGGATGGGTGATTCCGAACCACGATTCAGATTCTTCATCCGGTTTGGAATCGGCAGATTCCGCTCCATATTGGGTAATTCATTTTTAAACCGCATGAGTTTTTTACTTTCCGCCGGATCGGTCACGGTTACAAATGACTCAAATGACGTTTTATATCCGAACAATTTGTCTTCATACACCTCATAAGGTCCGATGGTAATTTCTACGGGGCTGTCCAAATCCATCCAATCCATATCGCTTTGCCGGTATTTATTCGAAATAAAGGCATCGGCACGGGAGATAAGAAAGGTGCGCAGCGACGCATTTTCAGTCAATTCCGCCGCTTCCCGCAACAGAGCCGCTGCCGGCACCAACCACTTTTTATAGGCCTGCGAATAGGGAACAGCCACAAATTTACCTTTAGATCGCTGCACAATTGTGTACTCACTTTTCAAGGTATCCGCCCGGTCAGGATGTGCTTGCAGGTAAGATTCAAACTCCTCTTTTGTCATATCCTCGGGATAAAACCCGGCGCCTTCCGGTTTTTTTATTGCGTTAATAAACGGCATGTCATTCTCGCTCAGCCGGTCCCAAATTCCAGTCATAATATTGAAATATTTATATGCCTGAATGCCCATGGTATCGTAGCGATCTGCAAGCGCCCGTTTATATTCCGGATTCTCCACCCACACCTGGCGAAGAAAAATTTCATCCATGTATTTACTGGCTTCGATGAGTTTAGCCAACGCCCGTCGTTCATTCTCCGGCAAAAAGGAAATATCCGTGGTAATTTCCACCGGAGCAAATTTCGCCAGCATATCGCCGATGTCCCGATGAATCTCCATCTCTACTTTCTCCTTTCCACAACTGACGGCAAGTGCGAAGCTCACTAAAACCGCCAGGTACAACGTCAAAGATTTCAAATTCATTTTCCTTCTCCGTAATTAATTTTCTTAGAAATATTCGTGAAACATTTTTAGTTGCATAAAGAAGACAAATTTTGTTTTTTACACTAACAATTCGGCTGCATTATAGCAATTAATGCATAAAATGTCAAGCCAAAGCGTAAGGCGCAGTAACAGATAAAATCTTTCGTAACTTAAGGAGACCATCGTGAGACCTTTTCCTCGTTCTATGTTAAAACACGGTGTTGCCTGCATTTTTTTATTCCAATTTCTGGTATCCTGTGCCGTGAACCCGGTCACAGGGAAAAGAGAACTCAATTTACTCAGTGAAAGACGCGAAATTCAACTCGGTGCGGAGTCAGACCCGGCAATTATTGCTCAGTATGGCCTCTATAAGGATGATAGAATCGCAAAATTTGTAGACGACTTAGGGCAGAAGATGGCAAAAATTTCCCATCGCCCAACGCTGGCTTTCCATTTTCGTGTGCTCGATAGTCCGGTCATTAATGCTTTCGCCCTGCCCGGAGGTTATGTTTACATCACCCGCGGGATTTTAGGATACCTTAATTCCGAAGCAGAACTGGCCGGAATCATGGGGCACGAGATCGGGCACGTTACCGCCAGACATGGCGCCAAAGCGTACACTCGCGCCCAGATAGCGCAGGTGGGTTTTGCCGCCGGTTACATTCTCTCTCCGACATTTAGACAATTCGGTGACCTAGCCTCACAAAGCATCGGCCTTTTGTTCCTGAAATTCAGCAGGGACCAGGAACGGCAGTCAGACGAATTAGGAGTTCTGTATTCAACAAAAATCGGTTTTGACGCAACCAACATGTCGCATTTCTTTGGGACGCTCAACCGCTTGCGCAGCGAAGGTGGACAGAGCCTCCCGGACTGGCAGGCCACGCACCCGAATCCGAATGAACGGGAAGCAAAGACGCTGGCATTGGCAAAACAGGACCAGGCAAAATTTCCACGCAAAACATTTCGAACAGACCGTGCACCATACCTGAAGCTCATTGACGGTATCGTTTTTGGAGAAGACCCCAGGCAGGGATTTGTCGAAAACGGATATTTTTACCACCCAACATTGGACTTCCAATTTCCGGTTCCCAAAGGCTGGCAGGTGATGAACACACCGCAACAAGTCCAGTTGGCGAATGAAAAACAGAACGCTGGCATTCAATTCTCGCTTGCTGACGAAGCCACGGCACGAGCGGCCGCGGAAACGTTTATTTCGAAAGCAAAAGCAAACGTCCTGAAATCGGATGTAAAACGAATCAATGGCTTTCCCACTGAAATCAGAGAAAGCGCCGTAACGACCCAGCAGGGTGAATTAAAAATCTTATCGTATTTCATCCAAAAGGGAAAGCAGGTTTATGTTTTTCACGGCTTCGGTTCGCCCACAAATTACAACAAAAATCTAAGCTCGTTTAAATACACTATGGGAAATTTTAACCGGCTGAAAAACCAGAAAGCCAGGCATGTAAAACCGACCAGAGTGAAAATTGTCAGGGTAACAAAACGCAGCACTTTAAAAAGTTTTCTGTCGAAATACCCCAACAAAAAAGTGCCGCCGGAAAAATTAGCCATTATCAACGGCATGCAGTTGACTGACAAAGTCAAACCGGGCGATCAAATAAAAGTGCTCAAAAAAATTTAAGATTAGATTTTCAGGTCTACATTCCTTGAACATGACACCGTGCGCGTGAATCTCAAAAATTTACCAGGTCGTACCTCCGCCGGACACGAACTCGCGTTGCATCCTCTCGTTTCCGAAATGTAAAAGGAACATTGGGCGACATAAAATTTCTATTTTAACATGAGGAGGGCTACTATGTCAAAGATTCGACTTTTTCTATTTTCAAAATACCTTTTTTACGGCACTCTTTTCCTGATTGTGCTCAACTCTGTGGGATGCGCACAAAAAAAGCCGGTTAAATTTAATGCGATTGAGGCGACCATTTCCGAGATTCACGCCGCTATGCGCGCTGGTCAGCTCACCTCCCGGCAAGTGGTGGAAACGTATCTAAAACGAATCGCGGCTTACGACCAGTCGACGCGCCTCAATGCCATTATCCTGGTGAACCCCAATGCACTGGCCGAGGCCGACAAACTGGATGAGGAATTCAAACGCACCGGCAAACTCCGCCCGTTGCACGGCATCCCGATCATTGTCAAGGACAATTACGATACGAAGGGATTGCAGACCACCGGAGGGTCGCTGGCGCTCAAAGGTTCCATCCCACCTGACGATGCTTACCAGGTTCGCAAGCTTCGTGAGGCCGGCGCCATCGTGCTGGCAAAATCGAATATGGCGGAATGGGCATTCAGCGCTTATGTAACTGTGAGCTCCATCGCCGGTATCACGCGTAACCCCTACGACCTCTCTCGTGTGCCGGCCGGCTCCAGCGGCGGCACAGCTGCGGCAGTGTCCGCAAACTTTGGAGTCGTCGGCATGGGTACGGACACTGGAAACTCCATCCGGGGGCCCTCCTCCCATAACGGCTTGGTGGGCATTCGTTCCACCATGGGCTTGACCAGCCGTGACGGCATCATTCCCCTGGCGCTGCGCAATGATATCGGGGGCCCATTGTCTCGCACCGTGGAGGATGCGGTACGCATCTTGCAGGTCATCGCCGGCTATGACCCCGCCGACCCGATCACTGCGTTGAGCAAAGGCAAAGTACCGGATAACTATCTCCAGTTTCTGGATAAAGACGGACTCAAAGGCGCCCGCATCGGCGTGTTCAGACACTACATCGACACCGACAGCACCGACGCGGCGGTGAAGGCATTGATGGAAAAGGCTATTGCAGATTTGAAATCTCTCGGTGCCACAATCGTTGACCCCTTTGAAATTCCAAAGTTTGACGCGCTGACCAAGAATATCTGGTGTAACGAATTTCAGTACGACGTCAACAACTATCTGGCTTCATTGGGCGATGCAGCACCGTACAAAACCCTGGCTGAGATCGTCGATTCGGGTCTCTACTCGCCCTACATCCAGGGGGAGTTAAAGAGCGCGCTCAAGGAGACGACGCCACCCGCTGAACGCCATCCGCCATGTCTGGATGTCTACCATGATCGCCGCAACATTGCATTACGCAATGCCATTTCAGCGCAGATGGACAAGTATCACGTCGATGCCATCGTCTACCCAACCTGGAGCAACCCGCCGAGGAAAGTGGGCGATATGAAGAGTCCGGCGGGGGACAACAGCCAATACATGTCACCGCACACCGGCTTCCCGGCCATCACAGTGCCCATTGGCTACACCCACGGTTCCCTTCCGGCTGGCATGACTTTCGTCGGACGCTTATTCAGTGAGCCGGATTTAATCAAGTTCGTCTACGCTTATGAACAGGCCACAAAACACCGGCATCCGCCCACAACATTCCCGGCGCTGGAGTAACGTTATCAAGCGTCTAAAAACATTTTATCATAAAGGAAGGAAAAATGATTTCATACAAGAAGCGCATAAAATATAAATACAACCTGCTCGAGGACTATTCTCATCAAACTGATATCCAGGTTTCAAAGGATGCGGATTTAGGATTGTTAACCATCGATACGTCCGGATTACTCAAAATCAAGAAAGGGTATTCCTGGGACGGCCCAAGCGGCCCGACATTTGACACAAAAAACTTCATGCGGGGTTCACTGGTTCACGATGCTCTCTATCAATTGATGCGGGAAGAAAAGATAGACCAGGATCAAAGAAAAAGAGCAGACGAAATATTAAAAGAGATATGCCGGGAATCCGGTATGTCGAGAATTCGAGCGTGGTGGGTCTATGTGGGCGTTCGAATCGGTGGCGCTGGCAGCGCCAAGCCCGATATCCGGCATGCGCCGTAAAGTGGCGGTCCCCGCTCCTGCAAATAACGTGGTAAAGGCCCCTACTTTTTCGCTTTTAGCTTTCTATTCGCTTTCGCCAATTCGATGAGATACGTCTCCAGCTTTTTTGCATATTCCGCCGGTGGTAAAGTGTTTTTCTGGCTTTTCAAATCTTCAATTTTACGTTCCAAATTGATTTTTTGACGTACCAGCTTATCTTCAGGAGATTGACTTCCAGACTTAACCCGCTGCACCACATTTTCATACTGCACGGCAACCGGTCCCAGATAAACATTCTTTGCAAACCGGCCGTCCTTTGAACGTTCGTCAAGAAACTGGCTTCCTTCGCCATCACCGTTATCATCCAGCAACGGATGTTCGGCACGGATGCGGTGCTTTTCAGCGTACCAGGTATCCTGGCTCGTTCTGGCAAATCTGAAGGCTTCGGACACACTAATTCTTTTATCTTTGTTGACATCCGCGGCTTCGGAATGAAGGGCATCGAGTAAAAAATCGGCAAACGTCGTTTCGTGGTGCTGCAAACCGTTTTTCGTGGCTGTAATGACGATCCGATTTTTTGCACTCAGTTTCGTCACAAACGGACCGCTCGCCCCCGAGGTGTCGATGAAAATGATCTTTCCCGCCTGCAATTTGCCTAACATTTGTGCATAGTCAATCTCTCTCAAATCCGGCCCTACCAGGTTGAACTTACTCCATTGCCCGTCAAATGAACCGTGACCAATCAAAACGACAAGCAATTGATCCTCTTTTGTCAAAACCTTAACCAAACGATTCAGGTATTTACGCACATTTTTAGCTGAGGCGACTGCATCGATTTTTGCACCGGCGTGATTTGTGTCTTCCAAAAGATACGTGACATGGTCCGGTTTATATTGCAAGCTATCTACCAGCAACCGGTAAAGCCTGTTCGTCTGTTCGAAATATTTTGTGCTGAATTTTTCCAGGCCGCCAACCCCACCCACAATCAGTGCATAACGCTCACCAATTCCCGAAGCCGTTTGCCCGGACACGTGGGAAATCAGCATCAAAACAAATACGATAAAAATCAGTTTCCTGTTCATATAGCCCATTTTAGAAATGCTCTTGTTTGCAGGCTCGCATTCACACATTACCGATCTCTTCCCGGCAACTGCCATTTTACTTCATCTGTAAGAGGCTTCATCTTTGTCTTGTCACCTTGAGCGTAGCAGAGCGGAGTCGAAAAGTCTGGCTCAAACACAGGCCAGATTTTTCATCAGTCATTCGCCTGATTCGAAAAGACAATTCTGAGCATACGTTGACGCCCAAGTCAACTTCTGGATCTATATGACACCCCAGAAGAGGTGTTTTCGGCCAATCACTTATTAAGATAAGCCCTTACTTCTTCGAATAAACCACTCCACTGATAAAAGGCTTAAAACCAGAAGAAACAGGAGCGGCATATCCCACAAATCATAATCGCTGATTCTGGAATATGATGATTCTTTGACTGAAATTTCGTCCGGCAAATCATTTGCTTGATCCTGAAAATAATATTTACCGCCGCTGATTTCAGCTAACCGTTTTAACTGCATTCCCTGAAGCTGCGCGTTGCTGAACTCACGAGTGGATTTCTCAACAAAAAAAGCGGTCTCGGTTTTACCCAGAAAATCCCCCTTACTTGAATAAGCAAACAATTCCAGAGAGTAAGTTCCCAGCTCATCCGGAATATATGTTCCAACGTACTGTACTTTTCCATTAGACGACCAGTTAAATTTGACGTCTAAGATTCTTCCACCGGGCGTTTTCAATTTGGCTTTTACGTTTGCTTTATCGACTGTTTGATATTTTTTATTCCGCAAGTCTACTTTCAATGTCACCTTTTCCTGTGGAGCGTAGGTTTCCTTGTCTGTTTCACATACAATTTGTTTAGGGGAAGGCAACGCCAACCAACGAAGAAGTTGTCTCCAGAACCGTTCGTGACTCATATCCCGGTGCGGCAGCCCCATTTGCCACAACCAGGAACTCGATGTGGCAAAAACCATGGTTCGACCACGCCCGTACTGTTGTTTCGCAAGGATGATCTTCGGATTTCCAAATTCACTCAGTGGATGAACCGCAAGAACAGTCGCCCCGGGTTTTGCCGGGCCCAATAGATTATACCCTTCAAGTTCCGGCAAAGCATCCCAAATCCTGTTATTTTCAGATTCACTTTGTGCGAGTTTCAGTATTGGGATACGCTTTCCTTCGGGCGTCAGAATCAATTTGTATTTTTCTCGAAATGTCGACGGATAGGTATCTGCATCATGTTTTTGCGGCGGTAATTCCACCGGCAGAATTTTTTCTAATTCCGTATTCTTATATCCGCCCTGAGCAAATGCCTTTCCGCCGCCAATCATTAAAAATCCGCCACCACGTTGCGAAACGAACTCCCGTGTATTTACCATCTCCTGGTCTGTAAAAAACTCCACTTCGATACTGCCAAAAATAATCGCATCGTAGGCAAACAATTCTTCCTTTGTCGTTGGGTAACCGTCTTTCAATTCATCTTTATTTTTTATTCCCTGACGATAAAATTTGTCCGGGCCGGTACGTAACAAAGACACCAAATCGATACCCGGGTCGCCATCTACGGCCCGGCGAAGATACTTAAACTCAGCCCGGGGATACCCTTCCACATACAGAATACGCGCTCGTTTCGCCCGATTGTCCACTAAAAAATTCTTCACATTATTTTCTTTCACCGGTTCATCTATTTGACTGTGAACAGTTAACGCGTAATGCACCAACCCTTTTTTCAGAGGAGAAAAATTCAAATTCATGTGAGTTGCTGCTCCGTGCAGATAAACTTTTTTCCTTTTCACAATCACACCCTCTTCACGCAATTCAACCGCAACCTCGCCATCTTTGATTCCTGTTTTTTTTATCAACGAGGATAATTCAACCACAGAATTTTCAATGACCGAGTGGTTTGCGCTTACTTTTGCAAGTTCAATATCCTGAATATTCTCATCTCCCACGCCAACGATGTACAGCGGTATTTTTTTTGACTTCAGCAGCGACACGGATTCGAAAGGATCATTTCGACTGTTGTCGCTTCCATCGGTGAGCATAATGATACCGGCTACAGCATGGTGTCCCGCAACCTGAGAGGCAAAATCCAATCCGGCGGATAAATCTGTCAAACTGCCTCCCGTGTTCAAGCTGTGCATATTTACCAGCGGTTCCACCTGCGACGAAAATTCATAAACCTGAAGTTTGAAATTTTTCGCCAGCTTACGCAGCAGACCGTTTGTCTTTTTGCTGCCAAGCAACTTTTGTACATACTCTTTCCGACTCAAACGGTTACCTGCATCTTTGATATTCATGCTCCCGGAATCATCCACCAGAACAATAACGGAGCTTTTGCGCGGAACAACCGTAGAAACACTGATAAACGGCTGCAAAACCATGACACATAAAATCAACAATACAAGAATTTTTAGTATCAGTAGCGACGTTTTAAGTTTACGGTTAACCGGGAGAGTTGTTTTTTTATAAGCCAGCCAGGTCAGTCCAACTAACAAAATCAAACCCATCAACAAAAAAATGACCGAAGGCAAATATTTAAAACCCAGGACGCCCTGTTTGAATACGACAGGACTATATTTTAATAGAAAATCAAACATAATAAATAGAACAACCCTTCATCTTTCAAATCGCAAAAAACACACAGGAAGATTGGAAGGAGGAATATACTATCAAAATCCTTAGGAATGGCAACTTCCCCAAAAATTGACCTGTATTTTTTCTTCCTGAACTTCTTTCCCTCATGCAATTTATTCTGTCACGAAATAATTTCACGGCGCCGTCGCTTTAGATAGTCTCCCGCAAACCTACTTATTGGCTTTCGACAAGGCCTCATAATATTTTTCCACCAGGTCACGATATTTTGGCGGCACATTTTCTTCTCTGGCAATAAACAGCTTCTCTTTATTTTCTAAAAATTCGAGCTGTTTGGCTATTTCGGCCTCCAGCTCCCGCAAAGGTTCTAGGATTTCATTTTCCAGTAGATCCTCGTTGAAAGGATTGCCGCCGGCAAACGTTCTGACCATATTGCCGATATTTTCATTAATTTCATTGCTTCGGCGCGTCAGGGACGTGTCGCTGCGAACAGATTCCTGAATCAACTGGATTTTCTGTTGCGTTTTGCTGAACTGATTATTCATCCAGTCAAGTTTTGCCGGGTCCAGTGTTTGCCCGGTTTGTTTGGAATTGCCGGGTCCAGCCTGAGCAGATTGCAAATTTTTCTGTTTTGTGTGCTGAGCCTGGCGCCGCAGCGATTCCAGATTCTCGCGTAAGTGCCGTGTACGCTTAAGTGCCAAATCCAGCTTCTCCTCTTCACTCTCAGCAAGTTGGCTTTGCAAACGGTTTAGTTTCTCCTGCACGCTGTCAAACCCTTTTTTAATATCTCGTTCAGCCTGCAACGCTGAACGGTATTTTTTCGCATCTAACAATTTTTCCGCCCGATCAATTTTATTTTTGAGATCGGCTTTTTCTACATCTTGAGACAACTTTCTTACTTCTTTCCTTACCCGTGGTTGGGAATTTATTTCGTGCTTAGAAAGAGATTGCAACTGAGATTCAGCATTAGCCAGACCACTTTTTAAATCATTTTTTCGCTCTTTTAAAGCGTGTAACTTAGCGGTATCTGCATCTTTTTCCCCGGACAATTCTTCCACATCTTCGGTTATTCTCTGTTGATTTCTTGCTAAATCCTGAAATTGCTCTTCCAGATCATTTACCCGCTGCCGCAAAGAATTTTTTTGATTCTTGTTCAACAGATCCTCAAGCTGTTTCAAACGGTTAAGTGCCTGGGTACCCTTTGCCGCAGCGACATCAGGGTTATTCCGGCGTAAATTATTTGTCGCACGGTTCATAGCCTGACTCGCACGCCGGAGCTGCTCCTGGACGTCTCTTGGTAAACCCGATGCAAGTGAACTGTTGTTTTGCATTTGCCGGCTTAGTTCCTGTGTCTGACGGCGAATTTCTTCCTGCTGACGGTGCAATTCTTCAATATGCCGTTTCTTTTCCTCCGGAGCACTGTTTTTCCGGGCTAATTTCCGCATGCGGCGATTAAAGTCCTGCTGACGTCTGGCCAATTCCTTTATTTTTTTTAAGGCTTCATTTACATTCCTGTCCCGACTTTGCTGCGATGGTTCATTGAACGTTTCATACTTATTTTTCAACTTGTCCATTTCATTTTCGAACAACTGTGCCAGCTCATCGATTGTTGCATTATTGCCGGCTCCCTGCGACCTCGCCTGCTGCAGTTGCACCTCTGTGATCTGCGCTTCCGCACGCAGTAAGTTCTGCAAAGATTCTTTTTCCGGTATTTGTGCATCCGCTAATTTGATCGCCTGCAACCGGGTGATCGCCCGATCCATTGCCTCAAGCGCTTGTTCATAATATTTACTTACATCTTTACCGGACTCTTTCTGGAAAATATTACGCTGCTGCATCTGGAACAATGTACTTTGCGTGACTTCCTGTAGATTTTTCTGACTCTCAACGATGATGTTCAGGGTTTCGGAAAAATCACTCTTGCTATTTTTATCCGTCTTATTTTTAAGTTTCCAGGTGGCGATAATGATTTCCTTTTGTGTTTGTGACAAACGTCCGCCAGAACCTTGTTGACCTCCCCCCTGTCCCTGTGACAAGGACTTATAAAATTCCTGTCCGAACGGACGTACCTCGATAAAAAATATATCCGTAGTACTCGTTTCAGATGCAGGTTGGTTTGCATCTTTTGCCTTTAGATAATACGAAATAAAATCGCCTGGCAGCACATCCAAATCTTCCAGATAGAAGATATGCCCAGCCTGAAATTTCTGCAATCGACCAATCTCCGGTTGCATATTTTTCGGGACAGACTTGTGAATCGTTAATGGAATATGCTTTTCTTCCGAACCGTTTACCGAATAAAATAATTGCAGATCCGCAGCACCAAAATCGTCCAATATAGAAATTGAGATGGGCACCTCCTCGACCATGGATGCCTTAATGTCCCTGCCGGGACTTCCGATGGTTAATTGTGGCGGCAGGTCGGGGATGATATGAACAAAATATTCCGGTGCTGGAGAATTGGTTAATCCGTCCGCATCTGTTAACTGAATTCGGTAATACGTATCCTTGTTCACGGTGTAGAATGTTGTTAGCAGCGTGTCCGAAACAATTTTTGCCGATAGTTCTTTTCCGTTTTCCAGCGCTATTTTTACCTGTTTCAACGCTTTGCTGGAGACTGCCTTTATTTTCACAACAGTTCCGGTGGGCGCCCAGATATCACCGCTGTCTTTTTCATGTTTCGGTCTTAGGCCGGTACGTGAAGGGTACGTATATGTCAAATCCACTCGTTTTACGACCGGTGCATCGTAAACTGTAAATTTGTAGATATCAGAAAGTAAGTTGCCGGCTTTAATGTAATATCGGGTATCATTCTGCAAATCAAATAAACTCACGTTATAAAAGTCTCGCTTCGTTGTGGCGTCCATGGTAATTTTTTCCCACAACGTATCATCATGTGAGTAATACAGAATGATATCATCAGCTTCAAAGGCTGCAAGTTCCGCATGAATTTCCTGGGATGATCCCACCGGCACACGCTTACTGCCGGGAGAAACAATTAATTCTGGTTGTTCAACAATGTTCGGATGCTGCCATGGTGAAAATAAACGGCTGAACTCCAAATCAAATCCATCAAAATGAGACAGGATTAGAAGGCCCAAAACCAGACAAAATGCCACAGCCGCACTGCTCCACAGAATTGCACCTGTAGCACGCAATGATCGTGGTAAATTAATGGGATCGATATGGTGGCGGGCGTCCTCCAACAATTTTTCAAGCAACTTTTTAGAAATAATCGATGTATCCGATCCACCCAACTCAACAGCGGTTACCAATCTGTCTTCCAGTTGCGGATGCTTTTCTTCAAGGTAGCGCGCCAGCACGATTTCCGAAGGCACTTTCATCAACGGTTTTATAATTACTGCAAACAAAATCACCACAAAAGCGATTGCCCCGCTGCACAGTAACAAAAACCGGACTGTTTGATTCAGGACGAAAAGACGGTCAAGAAAAAGGGCGAAGCCAAAAATAAACAATGTGCTTAGAATAATTTTTGCTAACCCCGAAAGCAGGATGAGTCTTTTCCAATGCGAACGAACCCTCCTGATTTTATTTTGAAGTTGTTGATGTTGTGATTTCATAGAGCATTTTTTTTTATGTTTAACGATAGGTTCGGTTTGCGAGCCAGGTCTCACCCAATAGTAGCAAAAGAACGGCAAGAATGAACAGGCGCCAGAGATTCTGGCCTTTTTCCTGATTTTCAACCATGCTCATTGAATTTACAGAGGCAGTCTGTACGCCATCTGTGGTCAGGCTGTGTAACGTCTCGTCCAGTTCCTTTTCGGTGGTCTCAACCATATCCGACTCAGCGGCTGCATTCACATTTACCGCGAAATAACGCAAAGGCTTGCCACCCCGCTTTCTCTGAACTGTGTAAATCCCCGGTTCATCGGCTTCATAAAAAAGATCTGCTGTTACCGGAACTTGCGTGCCGCCCGGTTTTACCACCACGTTCCCGTGTTCAGAAAATCCGCTGCCACCCATTGGTATGGGACTACCAACAAGATATGAATCCTGCACCTTCTTTTGAGCAATCACATAATCCACTATTTGGTAAAGAAGCGGCAAAAACATACCGGTTACGGGTAGGTTATTCCATTCCGTATCGATACTGGAGGTAAACAAAATCACTTTCCCCAGGTCTACTTTACGTTCCAGAAATGCCGGACTACCGTCATCAAAACTTGCAAGTACGGCATCTGCGCTTACCGGTTTACAGACAAAATACTGAAAAAAAAGTGCGTTGCCCGGGTCACTCTGTCCGGCATCAGAGAAAAGCCTGAAAATAGGGTGGCGATAATCGATCCCGGCTAAAACAACGCCTTGCTCCCGATCGACAGATGTAAAAGCCGGATTCTGCAATCTTGCAGGTGACAGATCCCGAAACAGACTGTTAAAAATATTCGGCTTTATCTGATCGCCTAACGCCACAACCAAACCGCCGCCGCTCCGTACAAAACTATCCAATCGTCGAGTGCTTTCACGACTCAAATCTTTCACATTGGCTAAAATAACAGCTCGAAAATTATTAAAATCAACACCATCAATATTTTTACGAGTCACGGATTTGAGTTGAAATTTCGTCAGATCCTGAAGATTTACGGCGCGTTGCAGAAAAAAAAGCTCGGAATTCTTTTTATCTCTCTCTGAGGGCTCTCCGTCAACAGCGAGAATTTGTACCTTATTAGTGTTGCGCCGGTTAAAATAGTAACGATTGTCAATTGGAATGCCATCGCTCTCTGCGCGTACCTCCACATATCCAGTGGCCATTCTTCCGGGAAATCGTACGTTTTTGAAAGCAACCACATTCTCTTCATAAGGTTCAATCTGCGCATCCTGCTCACCCGATTTCTTTTTGTTGATGTAAACACTTATTTTCACCTGTTGCTTTTTGTTCGCGGCATTCACGATGTTTACCAAAACGTCGCCTCGCATCCCGGACTTGTTTTCATGCGTCACAACCATATCTTTTATGGCCACATTTGAAAAACCTTCCGGCTCTATCCGGACAAAATTCAATTTAATTCCAGACTGCAATTGTCGCCCGGGATAAAGATTCGCCCAACCGCTTTTCTGGAAGTCCGAGATAACGTAAAGAACTCGTCTTTGAAAAGGAGACTCTAATAAAACAGCTTCAGCGCGCTGTAAAGCCTGAGAAAAATCAGTGCTGCGACCGGAGAGAGTTATGTGATTAGACAACTGAGATCCCATGCTCTGAAAATTGTCTTCCCCTGATAAAACTGTTTCCGTTTTATCTGAAAAAGACATGACAGTCACCTTGTCACCAGCATTGAAGGAAGCCAATAATTCTTTTGCTTTCCCCATGGCCAATTCAAAATTATCGGAAAAAGACATGCTGTATGAATTATCGATGAGAATAACAGCAGCCTGCCGTTCATCAGACCAGATAAGTTTTCTCTGCATATTCTTCATGAAAGGTCGTGCAAAAGCAAGTGTAAGCAGCACAAATACGGCAATCCGCATCAGCAATAAGAGTAATTGCTTGAACTTTTGGGACTTGTAGCGTTCATTGGGCTCAAACTGCAGGAAACGCATGGCCGCAAAAGGCAGCTTTACAGCCCGATTCCGTTTTATCAAATGAATGATAACCGGAATTGAAGCCGCCGTCAGGCCCCAGAGGAAAAATGCATTTAGAAAAGACAGTCCAAACATGGTCAATTAACCTTTTCTACTGCGATTGGTTAAATAGCTGAACAGAGCAAAATCAAGCGGTTGCTTGGTGTCCAAAATCTTGTAATCAATTTGCAATCTACCACACCCCTTTTTAAACGCTTCGATGTGCGCACTCAATTTTTTCATGTAACTATTTCTGACAATCGTCGGGATAGCCATCAATTGAGTTTTACCTTCCATATCCATGAATTTTGTCGCCGTCTGGAAAGGAAAATTCAACTCGGTTTCATCAAACACATGAAACACAATGACATCGTGCCCCTTAAACCGTAAATGCTGCAACCCCTGTAAAACCGATTCGGGATCATCCAATAAATCGGAAATCAAGATAATGAGACCTTTCTTATTTAACATTTCCGCAACTTGATGCAGCGGCAAAGCCATGTCCGTTTTATGCTCACACGATAAATTTTCCAGAGCTCGCAAAATGGACAGCATGTGTCCTTTGCGATTTCGGGAAGGAATAAACTGCTGTATTTCCGTATCAAACGTCACCAAACCGACGCCATCCCGCTGTTGAAATATGAGATATCCCAATGAAGCAGCTAAGTAGGAACCGTAGTCTAATTTGGAAAGACCAGCGCTGCCATAATTCATTGAGGCGCTTGTGTCAAGCAAAATATGACTGTTCAGGTTCGTCTCTTCCTCGAATTCTTTGATGTAATACCGGTCGGAACGGGCAAATATTTTCCAATCGATAAATTTGATGTCATCCCCGGGTGTGTACTCACGATACTCGGCAAATTCGACACTAAATCCCCGGTATGGGCTGCGGTGCAAACCGTAGATAAATCCTTCCACCACTGTTCTGGCACGTAATTCCATTCCGGATATTTTGGAGAGGATTTTTGGTTCAAGAAACCTTAGTTGATTTGCCATTTTACTTTGTTATTAGATCCATGTAATGCTTAGTTAACCAGATCTAGCGCCTGAACAAGAACGTTCTTGCAAAACAAGATTTCTCCTCCGCTACGCTCCGTCGAAATGACATTTTCGGAGTGTTCGGTCAGATACTTAACAGAACTTTTCAGCGAAAAATCGGTGACATTCTGTGTTTGTTCAATTCATTTTATTTTGACCACAATGACTGTTACAACCCCGACTGCGGCACCGGTACAACCTCCAGCAACCGTCGGATGATTTCTTCGGAAGTCACTTTTTCCGACTCTGCGTAAAAATTGGTCAGAACGCGATGCCGCAGGACCGGAAATGCCAACTCCTTCACATCCTTCACCGAAACATTATATCTGCCCTTTAAAATAGCCAGCGCTTTGGCGCCGAGAATTAAATACTGCGATGCACGCAGACCAGCTCCCCAACTCACCCAATTCTTCACGAAATCAGGTGCGCTTTCATTGTTCGGGCGACTGGCTGCCACCAGACGCACCGCATATTGCGCCACCTGTTCCGACAACGGTACTTTGCGGACAATTTTTTGAAACTCGATGACCTCTTTTCCTGTTACGACCTGCTCTAACTTTGGTGTGAAATCGGATGTCGTGGAGGTAACGACTTTCACTTCATCGGCCTCGGGCAGGTAATCCACAACGACGTTAAACATAAACCGGTCCAATTGCGCTTCCGGTAACGGGTACGTGCCTTCCAATTCGATGGGATTCTGTGTGGCAAGAACGAAAAACGGTTCTTCCAATTCATAGGTGTTTCCCCCGGCCGTCACCCGATGCTCCTGCATTGCCTCCAACAAAGCCGCCTGCGTTTTTGGTGGCGTCCGGTTAATTTCATCAGCTAAAATAATATTGGCAAAAACGGGCCCTTTGACAAATTGAAACGTGCGTTTGCCAGTGGCACGGTCTTCTTCAATAACATCCGTGCCAATGATATCCGACGGCATCAAATCCGGTGTAAATTGAATGCGTTTATAAGAAAGCTCCAGAATCTGAGCAATGGTTTTGATGAGCAGGGTTTTTGCCAAACCCGGAACACCGGTAATCAAACAGTGACCGCCGGTAAACATTGCCAGCAAAACCTGTTGAATAACCTCATCCTGGCCAATAATGACTTTTCGCAGCTCAGAATTGATCTTCTGACTCCCCGATCGTAATTTTTCTACATAAACCATATCATCGGTTTGCTCGCTAATGGTGACAATTTCTGACATATCGACTCCGGCTTTTTAATGTGTTAGTGCGTAAACGACAAAATTAATACCTAATTTATAAGCCTCAACTGAAAATTTCGGCGGGTATCTCGGATCATACGTATGTTCCCATCCATCCCCCATGTCCATATTTCTACTGACCAGCACCATCAAACGGTTCTGATCATCGAAAATACCCATACAATGCTGCTGAACACCGCCCTTTTCATACGTCCTCCCGCTCAGGATAGACCCCAATCCCGGAATTTGAGTAAGATGATCAAAATCATAATAGCAATGAAAAATGGGATGGTCGATAGGAATATCTACAATGGGTCTTTCAGGGAAGACTAACTTCATTTCATGGACAAAATGTTGCCATTCATAGGGGCCGTGAAAATCATCAACCATAAGAAAACCGCCGCGCAAAAGCCACTCCCGTAATGTATCCGCTTCAACCTGTGAAAGTACCATGTATCCGACTTCAACCATGTAGGCGAACGGATAGCGAAAAAAATCAGAATCCAGCAAGGAAAGCGTGACAGGATGCTTCGCGACATTGATGGAGGTCCAATTCCCAATTCCTTTTAAAAAATTTTGTTCAGCCGTAGGATAATCGACGGTCCAGCTTTCCCACCTTGGACCAAAAAAGTTGCGGTACTGAAAATTCGGCCCGCCGGAGGTGTAACGGATTCGAACGAATGTGAAATCATCGCCGTTGCTTCCTTGTGCTGAAAGCTCGCTGTTTCCCATCAAAAAACCAGAAATTAGCACAAATACGGATAAACCTGATCTTAACCAATTCCCTGTCATCTTACATTCCTGTCAATGGGTGTAGGAATAAATTAAATAATTGATCCCTAACTTGTACGACTCGGTGGAAAATTCCTCCGCACCTTTCAGATGCGGCAGTTCCCAACCGTCACCGACGTCATTATTATAGTTGATTATCACCAGCAACCGATCATTTTCATCGAAAATGCCCCAATATTGCGGTGGAACTCTTAAATACGGTGTTCGAATAAAGATTTCATTATCTAAGTCAAAAAAACAGTGAAAAATCGGATGCTCCATGGGAATTTGCCGCATGGGATTGTCCGGCAAAACTTTCCGTATTTCACGAACCCAGTTTCGCCACTCCCTTCCCCAGCGAAAATCATCGATGATGAGAAATCCTCCGCGCAGGAGATATTCTCTGAGATTTTTGACCTCAGCGTCTGATAATGTTAAATAACCGATTTCACACGCGTAAATAATTGGATACTTAAAAATTTCATCGTCACCAAAGGTCAAAACTTGGTAATCTTCCGAAATCTTAAAAGATGTTGCAGCTTTTAAGGCAATATAGAGGTTTTTTTCTGCCTGTGGGTAATCATGTGCCCACAGCGGTGCGTTTGTGGAGAATCCATAGCCGAAACGTCGTTGGTTATCCGTCCATCGGATCCTCACAAACTCAAACTCATCTCCTGCCGGGAATTGCGCATGTACAGCGGCCATTTGCCCCCATGAAGCGACTAACATCAGGGAAAATATAAATAATTTGTTGCGACCAAATTGCATGGTTACGTCTCTGTTTTTTATTCTATAGCCGAAAGCAGAATTTCCTGTGCCCGTTCATAGTTTGGCGCAATCTCCAACGCCTTGAGGGCGGTTTGCTTTGCATCTGCCTTTTTGCCTGCTTGCAAATAGACAGCAGCCAGTTCACAATAAGCTCCAGCCATGTCCGTGGGATTCGTCAAAAGATTTATTTGCAGTTCATGAATTGCTTCATGCAACTGCGCGGTGCCAACGTAAGCCTTGGCCAATTTTTCGTGAATGGCGGACTCGAACGGCGTCACATAAAGCGCTTTTCTTAGAGCATCTATGGCCGTGGGATAATTTTTTTCATTCAGGCTCAAATCAGCTAATAAGTTTAAGACGTTTACATTTTTCCCGTTCAAAGCAGTTAATTGAACCAATTCCTGTATTGCTTCTTCCGTCTGACCCTGCTCAACATAAATCTCAGCAAGCGCATTGTAGGGGTTCTGTTTATCTACAAATAGAGGAAAGAGTCTTTTTGTTTTTTCAAAATAAGGAATGGCTTTTTCAAAGTCTCCCTTCTTTTTATAATACATCCCAAACCGGTAGTTTAGAAATGGATTATTTCCATTTCCAGCTAACTCCTTTGACAGATATTTTTCCTGCGCATCTGACTGCTTGTCCGGAATTTCGCGGTCACGGAATTTAATATCGACATCTTTTAAATGGTAGCTCGCAATAACAAAATCATGAAATTTCTTGTCGAATGCATCAATATCGAGTTGAAATACCCTGGCGATTACCTCGGCAGACGTCAGTCCATCTTTAAAGAGCGGAAACATGGCCAGCAGTTTCGCATGACCATACGTCGTTTCAATAAATTCAACCACCTTTGACGCCTGAAAATAAGATAACGTCACCTGCCCCGGATTCGTGGGCCGATTAAATCCGGAATCAAGTTCTTTCAGCGGTAACGTCCGGTCATTATTAAATGCTATTATAAACGGCACATCCAAATTCATGCGCCAGTACGGATTCGCTCTGGTAGTTTCATAAACGGCTATCCCTTCAGCCAGCCAGCGCGGAATCCGGTTTGCCGTCATGCGCAAATGCGTGACATGCACCAGTTCATGCCATAAAGTTTCCCCCCAATTGAAATCACCTTTATTGCGGGCGCGCGGTGAGTCCATGGCCACAACATTTCCGAAACAAATGCCGAGAAATGCCTGGGCTCCGGGTAAACCAAAACAACGGACAGCAAAGTCATCATGTTCCGGGAATATTTCCAGAACAATTGGTTTCTTCAAATCGAATTTGTAGCGCTGTTCCAATTCAGAAAAACAACGTTCCGCAAGTTTGACGGCATAATCCGCCAAAACCGGATCATCTTTTTTATGAATCCGGATAAGCATATTCCCCGTGCGGTGGGTTTTATAGTTCGGAAATTCATCAAACAGGGTTAACAAGTTACCCACATACTTGTTGAACGGATCCAATGAGAATGCTTTCTCCAGCTCATCTTTTGCCGCCTTTTCCTCGCCGAGCCGGCTCAGGCTGGTGCCATAACCGGCGAGCGCAGCCGTATGCTCCGGATTTAATGCCAGCGCCTTCAGATAAAAATCAACAGACTCTTTAAACAAATATTTCTTTGCCTGCATGTCAGCTATCTGGTAGTATAAATCCGCATACTTCGGATTGATACGGAGAACACGTTTTTCTTCAGCCTTGTAGTCGTCATATTTTTTTTGAGAATAAAAACAAACAGCTCTTAACGTACGGGTCGTCAAAGAATTCGGATTAATTTCCAGAGCCTTATCGAGCTTTTCCAAAGCGCCGTCATAGTCACCCATCGTGATGCTTAATTGAGACAAAAAATTATATGCTGCCACGAAATTCGGGTTGATATTTAACGCATTTTCAGCAGCAAAACTCGCTTTCTCAAAACTTTTCGTCCGGTAACATTTTGCTAACCCCAGGTGGGCTTCGGCAAGATTAGGATTGATCTTCAATGCATCCTGAAATGTTCTTTGAGCATCCGCTATGTTGTACTTTTCCAGGAAAAGATCCCCCCAAAACACGTAGGTTTGCCCGTTTTTCGAAAGCTGCTTCGTGGCATCAAAAAACAATGTGTTTGCATCCTGAAATCGGTTCAGGTAACTACACGCACGTGCGATGGCGGTAAGTTCCACAGCACTTAATTTTAAATGGTTTTGGTAATACGCGATAAAATATTGCAGTGTTTGCCGTGATTTGGTTTTCTCCCCCCAGTCATCCTGCATGATTCCCAAATTCAATCGTGCCCGCAGATGATCGGGGTATTTTTTCACAATTTTTTCAAACTGTGCGCGCGCATCAGCGTAACGGCCTCGTTTTAAAAAAAGTTCACCGAGCTGGTTTTCTAAGTCCGGATTTCCAGGGTTTCGTTCTAACGCATTTTGGCACACAGTAAGCGCTTGTCCGTATTCCCCGGTAGCTAAATAAACCTCAGCAAGTCCGGTATTGGCCTCAACAGCATCCTTCTTACGATTAATAACGTCCTTAAACTTTTGTATGGCCGCTTCATATTTTCCCGATTCGTAAAGTTGGCGCGCACGATTTAAGGCTTCATTATCCGTAGCTAAAACAACAAAAGGATCACTGAGTAAAATGGAATAAAGATAAATGAATATAAACGAAAATTTCATGTATTTGAGACCCTGCACTGGTTCTTCAGATCAACACATTACAAAAAGCAAAAATTCCGAGATTAGAGGAAGGTCATGAACGAATGTAAGATAAATCGGTTTTCTTTTGAATGTAATCGGTTTATGCTTATTACGTAAAACAGGACATCCTTGTTCCTGAACTTTGATGAAATTCCTGGAACAAATGAAAATTATTTGCAACCATCAGGTTCATGTCTACGTCAAATTAATTAAAACCTGCATATAATCAACCAATAAATTCGAATGTAACTTTTTTATCATACAAAATGGAGCAATCAATGAAATCATCAATCATTTTAAAACGATTAAATTTGATCTTTTTTTTACCTTTCACTTACTTTTCATTGTTTGCATGCGGACCACAAAACCCAAGAGCACATAACTCAAATCATCATAATGAGGGTTGGATAGGCGTCTTTGTGCAGAACCTGGATGACGATTTGCGGGATTACTATGATATCGACGAGCATAGCGGCGTTATGATTAATGACGTTATAGATGATGGCCCGGCCGACAAAGCCGGCCTGCAGGCTGAGGATGTCATCACGAAATTTGACGGTAAACGAATCCGCAACATAAAAGATCTAACGCGAGCCATAAAAAAGACCGAACCCGGAAAAAAAATAAACGTTGAACTTGTTCGCGACAATCACAAGGAAAAATTAAAAATAAAGATTGACGAAAAACCAAAACATAGCTATAGCTACAATTCTAATCGAGATAATAAAAGTCGGAATGGCTTTAATTTCAGCTTCGGGAAACGCCCATGGCTGGGCATACGAATGGCTGATCTCAATGATGACTTAGCCGATTATTTTGATGCCAACGGCAAAGATGGTGTTCTCATTTTAGATGTTATTAAAGACAGCCCGGCAAAAAAAGCAGGCATTAAGTCAGGAGACATCATTACTCAAATTGATGACCACAAAATACGCGCCACAGAAGATCTTACCGATGCATTAGAAGATTATGATTCCGGCGATGAAATCACCATACGCTACATTCATAAAACCAGGGAAAAATCTGTTAAAGTGGAACTCGGCGAACGGCATTTCGGATCAAAAAATTGGCGATCGGAGCTGAATGATTTAAAAACCCACTTCAACAAGGAACGCATCGAAGAACTCAACCGAAAAATAAATCGTTACGTTCGTAAGAACATCGACATCAATATACCTCTCCACGATCTTGAGTTGAAACTCGAAGGTCTCGAAGACCTGAATATCAATCTTGAACATCTTGAAAACGATTTGGAACTTCAGTTTGATGGGCTTAGGAAGGAAATGCAACAACTTTCCCGGGAACTTGAAAACATGACTATTTGGCTTCATATCCAAAGTGAGAGTATTTAGGCTATTTTATACATTCGTTTGCTGTCAATTAGATTCTCAATAATCCTTCCGTCCCTTGTGCCTTCGGGTCAAGAAGCCATCCCAATATTCAAAATAAAACGTCGCTTATCCCAGCGATGCTTTCTCCTTGCATCTCCGTCTGACATTTTGTAAATTTTTATATTATCGAAATCATCCCTTTTTCTACATTCCGGAGAAATCATGAAAAAATGTGTGCTGATGGTTTTGCTGTTGTTCATGTTTGACCTTCCAACGTTGCAGGCCCAACAGACCTACTGGCAGCAATTTGTGCATTATCAAATGGATGTCACCCTCCTGCCGTTGCAACATGCACTCATCGGAGATGAAACCATCCTCTACAAAAACAACTCTCCGGATACACTTGAAACGATTTATCTTCATCTTTACCCAAATGCTTACCGCAACAAAAATTCCATTCGGGAACAGGAAGCGAAGAAATTTAAACAGGACATTCTTCCACACGTTAAAGATGCCGGATATCTTGACATCGAATCTTTTAAAATTCTGAATGCGAACGAAAAGGGGGGAAAACTGACGGCGTTTCACGTGAACGATACGATTCTGAAAGCGACCCTGCCACAACCTTTGCCTCCAGACGGTGAATTGACCATTAAATTATCATTTTATCTGAAAGTCCGCAAATTCAGTGGACGCGCCGGTTACCGTGGATTTCAATACGATTTTGCCCAATGGTACCCTAAAGTCTGTGTGTACGATGACACCGGATGGAACGCACAGCCATTTCATTATCTTGGTGAATTCTACGGTGAATTCGGTACCTTCGATGTCACCATGCATGTCCCGTCTGAATACGTTGTGGCGGCTACGGGCATTGTAACCGGAGGCGACCCGGGTTGGAACATGGTTAACGTCGACACATCTTTAACAGAAACGCAGTGGAGAGCTGCTTTCCAAAAAATCAGAACTTCTGTTCAACGCACGGCTGCAAGCGGAAAAATGCGAACCGTCACATTTCATGCTGAAAACGTTCATGATTTTGCCTGGTTGACTGGCTCGGATTTCTTATATGAACGCGGCGAGTGGAACGGGATTCCCATTCATGTCCTCTACCGTTCCTACATGAAAAGCCGCTGGAGTAAACATGTTGTCAGACGAGCGCAACGCGCCTTAAGCTGGCTATCTACCAAATTCGGCCACTATCCATATCCGCAACTATCTGTAACGCACGGCCTTCTTGGCGGCGGTATGGAATATCCCATGCTGGTCATGGATAGCTCAGAAAGCGAAAGCTTAATTTTGCATGAAGTCGGCCATATTTATTTCTATGGAATTCTCGCTGACAACGAATGGAAAGAAGCCTGGCTCGATGAGGGCTTCACCTCGTTTCAAACACGCTGGTATATGGAAACCCGTTACGGGAAATGGGGCTATGACCGGCAAAAATTTCTCAAACAGGCGAACTGGCTGCAAAAACACCGACCGGCACTGACCCGGCGTATGCAAGACCGGTTCCTTGCTCTGTCGTACATCAACTCCGGAATAAACGAACCCATATCGAAAACCGCCGACACATTTCATGAACCGTTCAGCTACCGGAGAAATGCTTACACAAAAGGCGCCTTTTTTTACGATATGTTACGCTATGTTGTTGGCGACTCCACCTTTGCAGAAATCTGTCATGAATATTTCAGGCGCTGGAAATTTAAACATGTCAATGAGGCACGTTTCAAACAAGTGTGCGAAGACGTGAGTGGTGAAGACCTTACCTGGTTTTTTAAGCAGTGGCTGCATGAAACACCCGCCGTCGATTATGCGCTTGGCAAGGTCTCCAAAACGCATTCGAACAACTCCTGGAAAACAGACGTCCACCTTATTAGAAAGGGAACTGGCAAAATGCCGGTTGACGTCACCTTAACCACCATTTCCGGCAACAAAATAACCAGACGTTGGCAAGGTCAGGAAGAGATCGGCAAGGTTTCTTTTGGAACAGAAGATAAACCGGCAAGCATTCAACTTGATCCCCATGATGCGATTCTCGACAATTCTTTATTCAATAATGAAAAACCGCACTTCCAATTTCATTACGACTATCCGAACTTAACCTATCAGCCGAGAAATGCCTATCTTATCACCTGGCGGCCAAGTGCGTGGTACAACAATGTCGATAAAGCGAAAATCGGTCTGCGGTTCCGGGGCATGCAGGCATTTGCAAAGAACCTGGATGTTGCCGCATGGTACGGCACTGACTCCCGGGTACTGGACGGTCGGATTCTTTATAGCAGTCATATAAAAAGCCTCGGGCCGCGTAGTAATGGAACGGTTATGGCACGGAAAGTAGAAGGTCGTCTCGAAGTGGATGCCCATTTGAATTTACTGCGAAGCAAATACTTGACGATACCACCCTTTCATCGTTTTCTGATGGGATTTAATCATACTGAACTTGTGGGGAAGCGTAGCCACGATTATGTGACAAAAGACTTCGACCAAAAACAGGATGTGAGTCTGCCACTCTGGCAGGATGGCACTGTAAACAAATTGTACCTGCGCTACGCTTTAAATCCCAGCGGTCAGAAATGGTTCACCAATTTATCCTTTGGATTTGACACCGTTCAGGAAGACTGGGGCAGTGATTTTACTTTCACGGCCCTGCAAAGTGAGATAAAATTTTGGACACCCAAAATGCAGGAAGGCATTTCTCTCCGTTTATTTGCGAAAAAAATTATTGACAATTCTCAGGACACACCTGTTCAGGAACTTATCTTTTTAGACGGTGCGAATCCAAGACAACAATTCAATCGTTTTTATCTGCGCAGCAACGGCAGTTTGCCTGAGGAATTGCACTATCATTTACCCGGTGGCGGTAATGTTCGCGGTTATTACAACCAACCGATTGCAGGAGACCAGATACTCGCACTAAACATCGAAGTTCGCAAAACAGTCACCTTCCATGCAAAAGCCCCTGGTTCTGTTTTCGGGACCACCGGTGTGGTGCTCTTTGCGGATATTGCCAAAATGGAATTCATTGATTCCCGTAATGAGTTTTTCGCAGACGCAGGCCTCGGACTGCGATTCCAAAAATTCCTTCCGGACAATTGGCTGACGCTTTTAACCCGATCCAGGCATGTAACCCTGAGGCTGGATTTCCCCATCTGGATCAACAAACCCCTGGCAGATGAAAAAGCCTTGCGGTTTCGGTGGATCATCGGATTGGAACAGGCAATTTGAGAATTCTCTTTCACATTTAGTGGGAATTTCCGGAAGTAAATAATTGTTCTTCAACTATCCCAAGAACCTCTGACCCGGTCATAAAATTTTTCAGATAAATCACAATACAGGTTTTTATTATGAAAAGAATCCTCTCTTTCTGCTTCATTCTATTTATTGTATTTATCGACATTATATCGCTAGTTGCACAGGATTTTACGTTCGTAGATGTAACAACCAACCTTGACAGTTTGAATTTCAAACTTAACAGGGATTCAGGTCCTGCCTGGGGAGACTTCAACAACGATGGACTTCAGGATTTATATATTAGTGCCTTAACCACAAATGGTCTATTTAAGAATAATGGCGATGGCACCTTTACCGATATAGCTACTTCCGCAGGAGTGGCAGACACATTAAAAACTAAAGCGGCAACCTGGGGCGACATTAACAACGACGGTTACCTTGACCTCTACCTTTCAAATGACCGGCAAATAGCAAACAAACTTTATTTGAATAACCGGGATGAGACATTTACCGACATTGCTCAAACTGCCGGAATGGCCGATTTAAATTTTGCTCAAGGTGGTGCCTGGGCGGATTTCGATGAAGATGGAGACCTCGACTACTATCTGTTGCAGGATGATGTTGCCAACAATCTATTTCGAAACAACGGCAACCTGCAATTCACCGACGTCGCACCCAAACTCGGCATGGCAAACGATTGGGCCGCTTACGGAATTACCTGGCTGGATTATAACCAAGACAACCATCTCGACTTATTTGTAGCGAACTGCCGCAACCTTAATGGTGAAAACTGGACCAACCTTCTCTACCGCAACGACGGCGGCGGTAGTTTTTCAAACGTCAGTGCAGAAACGGGCCTGGATTATTTCGGTGCAAGTTGGGGCAGCATTACTTTTGATTTTGATAACGATCTGGATTTCGATATTCTGGTTGTCAATAGTGATAACAACCATTCATTCCTTCTTTATCAAAATAAGCAGGGTGTCTTCTCTGAAATTTCCGATTCTGCAAGACTTGATAATGCAGGAATTTACCTGGCGGTCACTGCAGGGGATTATGACAATGATGGCGACCTCGATATCTTCGCGTGTGGTTTGAACTCTATTTTCAGCCTTTATCAAAATAACGGAAGGGGGACGTTTACGGATATTTCCAATCAAGTGCAATTTCCGCTTTTGGCGTCTTCCAGGTTTAACGGCGCAGCATCTGCTGATTACGACAATGACGGATTTCTCGATTTTGTCGCTGCGGACGAGTTCAGTCACGCTTATCTGTTTAAAAACACACCACCGGATTCAGTCGCTCAAAATCATTGGCTGGAAATCAACCTGAAGGGTATCAGCCAAAATAGATTTGGTATCGGAGCCCAGGTAAAAGTTATTTCAGGTAGTTCCAAGCAAATCCGTATAGTCACGTCAGGCTCAGGAACATATTCACAAAACATGCTTACGCTCCACTTTGGACTGGGACGAAACGCTCTCATCGATAGCCTGATTATTCAATGGCCCGGAAATTCCAGGGACATTTTTACAAACGTAACTCCTGACCGCATCATAACCATCGAAGAAGGCAGTACAATAACGGAAATCCGGGCTAAATCCACCACAGCCGTTTCTGTATTTACTCTGCATCAAAATTTTCCCAATCCGTTTAATCCCTCAACAACGCTTTCTTTTACAATGGAAAAACCTGCTGAAGTGGATATACGCATTTTTAATGTTTTGGGGAAAGAAATTCGTGCTTTCCACTTTATTAACTTATCCACTGGAAAGCACCAGTTGGAATGGGATGGCAAGAATCAAAATGGAATTGAATCTGCAAGTGGAACCTATCTGGTGAAATTGCAAACTCAGGAATCAGAGAAAACAATAAAAATCCTGCTAATTCGCTAAGGCATCTCTCACTTTCATTATTTACTTCACTCTCAAATAAGTTTAGAAATAATCAAAAATAAATTTGCACTTTTGAAATTATTATCGTATTATTACGATAAATATTAACCACAGAGGTTCAATGGGAATAACAAAATCACACCAATTTAACGCTGAACAAAATCAAATTGCCGCGTTTGCGAAGGCATTTGCGCATCCGGCCAGAGTTGCAATCATCCAGCAACTCATTACAAAAAAGGCCTGTATTTGTGGCGACCTGGTAGATGTGTTACCTCTGTCACAATCAACGATCTCACAACATCTTAAAGAACTCAAGCGCATTGGCATCATCACCGGAGAAATTGACGGGCCGAAGGTATGTTATTGCATCGATGAAGAGGTGTGGCAGAAAGCTGTCGACCTCTTGAATCACCTGTTTGAGCAAGTTTCATGCAAACCGCGCTGCTGAATTTTACCATAAACATGAAAGGAGAAATGATGCAGTCGAATAAACATTTAAAAAAAATTGTCAAAGAAAAATATACCGAGATTGCCGGACAAAGTCAGAACTCGTGCTGCGGCACCGAAAGCAGTAGCGCACCGGATTACAGTCAATTTTCGGAAGACTATTCCCAGTTAAACGGCTACAACCCGGATGCAGACCTAAATCTTGGTTGCGGCCTGCCGACGCAGTTTGCGAAAATCAAAAAAGGAGACACCGTTATCGATTTGGGTTCGGGAGCAGGGAATGACTGTTTTGTGGCCCGAGCCGAAACCGGCGAGAGCGGGAAAGTCCTCGGCATTGATATGACCGAAGCGATGATCGAAAATGCCCGCAAGAATGCCCACAAACTCGGGTTCAGTAATGTGGAGTTTCGCTTAGGCGACATCGAATCTCTCCCCGTGGATGATAACTTCGCCGATGTGGTCGTCAGCAACTGTGTACTCAATCTTGTTCCGGACAAAAAGAAGGCATTTTCTGAAACCTTGCGGGTTTTGAAACCGGGCGGCCACTTCAGCATCTCCGATATTGTTTTAAAAGGCAAGTTACCGGATGTGCTGCAAGAAGCCGCAGTTCTTTATGCCGGCTGCGTATCGGGGGCATTGCAAAAAGAAGAATATCTTGCCATCATTAAACAAACCGGTTTTCAAAACATAACCATACAAAAGGAACGGGAAATTATTCTCCCGGAAAGTTTGCTAAAACAGTATCTTTCTGAAGATGAATTGAACACCTTTCAGCAAAATCCGGTTGGAATTTTCAGTATCACGGTCTATGCAGAAAAACCTGACTAACCGAGATTTGCAGAACATCGGTTTACTTTTTGCATTTTTTTGCTTTACTTAGCCTAAATAATTCACAACTTAAATAGTATGGCCGGACAAAGTATTGCAACGATGGCAATAAAGCCTGTCATTTCGAATCCTGCGTTTTTTGCTGGATGAGAAATCTTTATTTGCTGGAATCGTTTCAGTTACAGATTTCTCGTCAGGCATGCGCCTGACTCGAAATGACAATTCGGCGGAAGCAGTTGAAAAAATCAGATTAGATAATAACATGAAACAAACTCCATGAATCTGGCAATTTTTGATATCGACGGCACACTGACCAACACCAGCAAAATCGACGCCGAGTGTTACGTTCGGGCATTCAAGATCAGTTTAGACATTGACGTTGAAAACGGCAACTGGGAGAGCTTCCCCAACTACACCGACGAAGGAATTGCCGAAGAAATCATTGCCAGAGCATTTCAACGGCCGGCAACTCCGGAAGAACTTGACCGGTTAAAATCAACTTTTTATAATTTACTTGAAGCGTCGCAGCAAACAAACCCCGAACAATTTCTGGAAATACCCGGCGCCGCAAAGACATTGCAATCATTAAAGCAGGACCCCAATTGGGCCGTGGCGATTGCAACGGGGTGCTGGGAAAAATCGGCGCTGCTGAAATTGCACTACGCAGACATCCCGGCGGATGGTACCCCTCTCGCCCACTGCGACCATCACATTGAACGGGAAAAAATCATATTAAAAGCCATCGAACTGGCCGCACAAAAACACAGCACCACTGAGTTTGACAAAAAGGTTTACGTTGGTGACGGATTGTGGGATATTCGTACAACCCGCAAACTCAACATCCCTTTCGTCGGTATCGCCTACGAAAAACCACCGGAACGGTTACAGGAGGCCGGTGCTGTGAACATCCTGCCACACTATAAAAATTATGCTAAATTTTTGCAGGCTTTAACCGAAGTAAAACACGTCCCATGAAAAACCACTCTATCTACAAATATTTTACACCAGGTCTGTTCCCTACTGCGGTGGAATCGCCTAATTCCATGATCTTCGTTTTTCATAATGATGAACTTCTCGTTCATAAAACAAACACTTCCTACACAATCCCCGTTCGAGACAAATTACCGTTTTCAAACAATGGATCATTGCCGAAGCACTATCTGGGAAAATGGCAAACATCACATTGTTTTGCTTTGGGATTGAACGAAAAACCCGGTCTGTCGTCCCGGTTTGAATGGTCTTCCTTGAGAAAAGCTTCTGTTCTTTTGGAACACGATTTATGGGTGCTGGCAGGGAGAGCATTCCAGATCATCGAATGGGACCGGACGCATCAATTTTGCGGACGCTGCGGCGTGCAAACAGAACCGGCAAAACAGGCGCGGGCGAAAAAATGTCCGCAATGTGGGCTCATGAGCTTCCCGCGGCTCTCCCCGGCTATCATTGTCAGAATAACAGATGGCGACAAAATTTTGTTAGGTCGCGGCAAACACTTTCCACCGCAAATGTACAGCGTGTTGGCCGGCTTTGTGGACGCCGGTGAGAACTTGGAAGAAGCGGTGGAACGCGAGCTTTTGGAAGAAGTAAACATTCGGGTAAAAAATCTGCATTATTTCGGCAGCCAGCCATGGCCATTTCCCAACTCTTTGATGATCGCTTTTACGGCTGAATATGCAAGCGGCACTTTAAACGTCGATCACCACGAACTGGAGGATGCAAAATGGTTTGCTTACAACCGACTCCCCAAGCTACCGCCACCGATGAGTATTGCCAGGCAGTTAATTGATGACTTTTTAGCCTGAATAATTTATGAGCCACCAAGGCTCAAAGACGCAAAGTAATTAAAAAACAATATACACGGCTGGTATTCAAAGACAATATACATAAAACAAAACTATAAATTTATAAAACCTTTATCTTTTTGTTTCTTCGTGTCTTAGCGCCTTCGTGGCAAGAATTTATGAATAATCCAGGTTAGAGAAAGCCAAATCGATTGAAAAAAAATAGTGTCACGTCAGGTCACGACAATTCCAGCATCTTCATCCATCTCAAACTTTTGTTAACCGCGTTTTTCTGGGGTGGAACCTTCATTGCCGCCAGGACAATAGCGAACCGTCTGCAACCATTTTCTGCCGCATTCTTACGATTCACCATCGCGAGTATTATTTTACTGCTCATCACCCGAAAAAAATATGGAGGATTTCCCGGTCTGAGCAAAACACAATTTTTCATGGTTGCTTTTATGGGATTATCCGGCATCTTTTTTTACAACTACTGTTTTTTTACCGGTCTGCAAACAATTACCGCCAGCCGGGCAGCGCTCATCGTCGCCACAAACCCGATCTTCATTGCCCTTTTTGCCGGCTGGCTTTTCAAAGAAAAACTTACCCTGGTGAAGATTTTTGGAATTTTGATTTCCGTGTCCGGCGCTTTAATCGTGATTGCGAAAGGAGATTTGAAACAGATATTCTCCGGCGCTATCGGCCGGGGAGAACTGTACATTTTCGGCTGCGTAGGCAGTTGGGTGGCGTATTCGCTTATCAGCAAGCCGGTGATGAAAACACTCTCACCGCTCATCACCATTTCGTATTCCTCCGCCATCGGGACTGCGGCACTTTTCATTCCGGCCTATTTTGAGAAGGTTTTTACAAAACTGGCAGGCTATTCCGTGCTTGACTGGGTGAGCTTAAGTTACCTTGGCGTATTTGGAACCGTGCTCGGCATTTTATGGTATCTGCAGGGCATTCGATGCATCGGAGCGGGAAAGGCGAGCCAGTTCATCAATTTTGTTCCGGTAAGTGCAATCATTCTCGCAGCTCTGTTTCTCGGTGAAACGCCGACACGTCCCATTCTTTTCGGAGCGGCTCTGGTCATCTTCGGGGTTTATCTCACGCAAAAACGATTTGCTTCCGCCGCATAAAGTTTTACTTGAAAAAGTGAATAATTTTTAAAACATTATTGCTTTCAGTCATTGCATGATAAACCTAACATAAAATGTTACATGAAGAGGACACAATGATCATTAAACCGAAAATAAGAGGATTCATTTGCACAACCACCCATCCCGCCGGTTGTGAAGCGAACGTTCGACAGCAGATTGAATTCGTCAAAAACAAAGGGTCTTTAAAAAACGGGCCAAAAAACGTCCTGGTGGTTGGGGCCTCAACCGGTTACGGTTTGGCATCGAGAATTGCCGCAGCATTCGGGTCCGAAGCTGCGACGATCGGGGTTTTCTTTGAAAAAGAACCCTCGGAAAAACGACCGGGAACTGCCGGCTGGTACAATTCCGCGGCAGTGCATAAAGCGGCCAAATCCGCCGGTCTCTATGCAAAAAGCATCAACGGCGATGCATTCTCGGATGATATCAAACAGCAAACCGTCGACCTCATAAAACGCGATTTGGGTAAGATTGACTTGCTGGTTTACAGTCTGGCTTCACCACGCCGCACACACCCAAAAACCGGTCAGGTTTTCCGATCTTGTTTAAAACCCATTGGCAATGTTTACCATGGAAAAACCGTGGACACGGATAAAGCCATCGTCCATGACGTGCAAATAGACCCCGCAGAAGGAGACGACATACAGGATACCATTGCCGTGATGGGAGGCGAAGACTGGGAAATGTGGGTAGAAGCTCTCGAGGGGGCAGGGTTGCTGGCAAACGGTTTCAAAACGCTCGCCTACAACTATATCGGCCCGAAGCTCACCTGGCCAATTTACAAAGACGGCACCATCGGGAAGGCGAAAGAGGACTTAGCCCGCGCCGCAAAAACACTCGACGCACGCTTGCAAACCATCGGCGGGGCCGCCTTTATCTCTGTTATGAAAGCAGTGGTCACACAGTCGAGTTCCGCCATTCCGGTGGTACCATTGTACATTGCACTATTATTCAAGATTATGAAAGCCAAAGGAACGCACGAAGGCTGCATTGAGCAGGCGCAACGTTTGTTTTCTGAGCGTCTTTACACCGGCAGCCCGGCAGAGACAGATGAAGCAGGCCGTTTTCGACTCGACGATCTTGAAATGCGACCGGAAGTGCAGGAAGAGATCGAGCGCATCTGGCCACAAATAACCACAGAAAATCTGCACGATCTAACAGACTTTGCAGGATACCAGGAAGAATTTCTAAAACTATTCGGATTCGGACTCGACGGTGTCGACTACAATGCAGATGTCAATCCGTTGGTTCAGATGGAAAATGTAACTAGTTAGCCTCTAAGTCTCCCTGCCTGCTGCAGGCAGGTAAGACTCAAAGGACAAAAACGATAAACAAATATATTTCAGGTCAAAGAGAAGAATTAGTAGCAAAAAAAATTGTAGATGCAGCTTATAGGTTTTCTGATTAATTTTATCATATAAACTTGGAGCCTTTGAGTCTTTGTGGCTGCATAATTACTGGAAAATTAATGTGATGATTCAACATGAAAATATAAAAACCATCCCTAATCAGAGACACTTATTTGACATCCCGGACGACATTGCCTATTTCAATTGCGCCTACATGTCAC
>CAYVXE010000009.1:63362-70505 GCA_964455375.1 uncultured Calditrichaceae bacterium | reverse complement strand
GGATTTTGATTGAACTGGCTCACAAATCATTTTGACATACGCGAAAACGGGACCACGGTAAAGACCGAATTCCTCGCTGGCATCACTACTTTTTTAGCCACGATGTACATTATCATCGTGAACCCGTCCATTCTGGAAAATACCGGAATGCCGTTCAGTGCAGTTTTAACGGCGACCGTTCTGGTGAGTGCATTTTCCAGCATCCTGATGGGCGTTTATGCCAACACGCCCATTGTTCTGGCGCCCGGTATGGGACTCAATGCATTTTTCACCTACACGGTTGTCATCGGCATGGGGGTTCCGTGGACAAAAGCCCTGGGCGCTGTTTTCTGGTCGGGCATCATCTTCTTTCTGATGTCCATTTTCAACATTCGTACACAAATATTAAAAGCAATTCCCAAACAACTCCGGTACGGAATTGCTGTGGGAATCGGGCTGTTCATCGCAGTGATCGGTCTCAAAAATACCGGATTCTTGACCGCGAATCCGGCAACGATTATCGCACGCGGACCTCTCACGGCGTCTACCCTGACTTTTCTCGTCGGCCTGATTATTACCTCTGTTATGGTGATCCGTAAACTCAACGGCGCCCTGATTCTCGGAATCGTCATGACCACCTGTCTGGCCATTCCTCTTGGCAGGCTCTGGGGAGACGGGCAGCCCACAGTGATCTGGCAGGGTTTTCACGCAAGCCCCGATTTCAGCCTGCTATTCGCACTCGATTTAAAAGGCTCTCTTGCCCTGTCCTTCTGGCCGGTCATTTTCACACTGCTCTTCACAGATATGTTTGACAGCATCGCCACCTTTCTCGGCATCGCCGAGGCCGGCAATTTAAAGGACGAATCCGGTGACCCGAAAAATATCAAAGAATGCCTCATCGTGGATTCCTTCGCCACAACTATTGCCGGGTTGCTGGGCAGCAGTTCCGGAACCAGTTACATCGAATCATCCACAGGGATTAAGGAGGGCGGACGAACCGGACTCGTGGCCGTCACCGCTGGCATGCTATTTTTGCCGTTTATGTTTCTCTCGCCTCTGCTTTCTGTGGTGCCTGCTCTGGCCACTGCTCCCGCACTCGTGCTGGTGGGTGTCTTTATGATGAAGCCCGTGCAGAAAATTAATTGGGAGCAATTCGACGATGCCATTCCGGCTTTTCTGAGCGCACTTCTAATTCCGCTAACGAATTCCATCACCCAGGGAATTATCTGGGGATTTCTAAGTTGGTTACTCATAAAATTCATCATTGGAAAACACCGTGAACTTTCCTGGACATTTCTCGTAATAAATATGTTTGCAGTGCTTTCACTTTTTCTGGAATCATGAACATGACACTTTTTAAGACAAAAAAAACCGGCTGGATGCGTTCAATAACGCTCTGTTTTCTTTTCATTCTGAACGGAATTTTTGTTCCTTCGACGCAGGCAAACGCCGCCGACAAACCGCTGCGGTTTTCCATCTCATTTGACAAAACAGTGCAGCCTACACCGTACAGCGGCCGGGTTTACATTATGATGACGCAGGATTTAAACCGGGAGCCGCGCTTAAGCCGCAACTGGTTCAATCCGCCGCCAGTGTTTGCAATTGACGTAACCAATGTTCCCCCCGGAGGAACCGTCATCCTCGACTCCACGGCGCGTGCATTCCCGGTAAACCTCTCGCAACTGACACCAGGACGCTATCGTGTTCAGGCCGTTGCCCGCCGCAACCCCGACAATCCGCAGCCGGGGAAAGGCGCCGGCGACTTATTCAGCCTGGCACAAACAATTGACCTTTCTCCAGAAACATCGGGCAATATCGAATTTTCGCTCAACCAGGTCGTACAGGAAGAGCCGTTTCAGGAAACGAAAGATGTCAAACTCGTAGAAATCGTCAGTCCGACGCTGTCTGAATTTCATCATCGTCAATATAAAATGCGGGCGGCAATTTCCTTGCCGGAGCACTGGCCGGAACAACCGAACAAAGCCTATCCTGTGGTTTACTACATCACCGGATTCGGCGGCTCGCACAAAAGTATTTTCCGGATGCGCAAAATGATGGGCGATCTTCCCAGGAGGGTCATTCTTGTCATACCGGACGCCACTAATTATTACGGCCACAGTGTCTTTGCCAACTCCGACAATATCGGCCCCTGGGGGCAGGCTTTGACCGAAGAGCTGATTCCGTTTATCGAAAAAAAATACCACGCCAGCGGCGATGCGACAGACCGCTATGTCACCGGAATTTCGTCCGGCGGCTGGAGCAGTCTCTGGCTGCAAATCACTTACCCGGATGTCTTTAATGGCTGCTGGTCCATCGTTCCCGACCCGGTGGATTTCCACGATTTCCAACGTATCAACCTGTATGCGGCAAATGCCAACATGTACCGCGATGCAAACGGTAACCGCCGACCGCTGGCGAGGTACCGCGGCAAAGTCATGATCTGGTATGATGATTTTGTGCATCTTGAATCGGTGCTCGGCCCCGGCGGTCAAATTCGTTCTTTTGAAGCGGTCTTCAGTCCCAGAGGCGACGACGGCAAACCGGTTCCACTGTTTGATCGAAAAACCGGCGCCGTCAACCCGGCAACAGCGCAATCATGGAAGCGATATGACATCAACCTGATTTTAAAAAATAACTGGCAAACATTACGTCCGAAACTCGCCGGGAAACTGCACATTTTTGCCGGAGAAAAAGATACCTTTTATCTTGAGGGCGCGGTGCGAATCTTAAAAAGGACTCTGACAGAATTGGGCAGTGATGCAGACGTCCGAATCGTAGATGACATGACGCACGAAGCACCGCCGGGAGTTTTCGATGCGATGCTGAAGGAAATTACCCAACATGCTAACGTGCAAGAAACCACATCTCCCTAATGCAAACAACTGCATTTACAAAATAAGGAGGGTATTGGCTTTTTTTCAAACAAATATCACTAAATTTAACCTTACATTTCTCATTTAATTTATGGAGAGGAGAGTAAAATGAAGTCATTTTCACTCGTGTTGTTTTTGATTGTTGTACTCATGTCCAGTTGCAACAAAGGCCCGGAATCAGGTATCGATAAAAGTAACTTCGATACGTCCGTGCGGCCGCAGGACGATTTTTACCATTATGTGGATGGAACCTGGCTGAAAGAGACCAAGATTCCAGCGGACAAATCAGCGTATGGGTCATTTTCTGCGCTGTATGATGAAAGCGAAAAACAGATGAAAGAAATTATCGAAGAAGCCGCAAACAAACCTGACAAAAAAGCGGGATCAGAGGAGCAGAAAGTCGGTGATTTTTATCTGAGTTACATGGATTCGGCAAAGATCGAAGAGCTGGGTCTGAAACCCATCGAAGCGGATTTACAAAAAATCAAGGACGTCAAAAACAAAAGGGACCTGGTGGATTTGATGGCTTATTTGCAAACCATGAGCATCCAGCGACCGTTTGGCTTTTTCGTCAACCAGGATCAAAAAAAATCGGATGAATATATCGGCTACCTGTCTCAGTCCGGTCTCGGTCTCCCGGATCGCGATTACTACCTGAAAGATTCTGAGAAGTTTAAAAACATCCGGCAAAAATACACCGAATATATCGAAAAACTATTTACCTTTGCCGGCATAGATAACGGCGCAAAAAAAGCAAACCGTATCCTGGATATCGAAACGGAAATTGCTAAAAAACACTGGACCCGGGTGCAAAACCGCGACCGCGACAAAACCTACAACAAATATACAATTTCAGAATTAAAAAAACTCGCTCCTGCGTTTAACTGGGCAAAGTACCTTAAGAAAGCAGACGTCAAAAATGCCGATGCAGTGGTGGTGCGGCAGCCGGATTATTTCAAAGCCTTCAACAGTATTTTCAGGCTTGTGTCCACCAATGACTGGAAAACCTACTACACATATAAACTGCTCAGCAACTATGCAAGCAATCTGCCGACTGATTTTGTAAACGCCCAATTCGATTTTTACGGAAAGACCCTGCGCGGGATCGAGAAAAACCGTCCGCGCTGGAAACGCGCGGTCAGTGCGGTCAACGGTACCATGGGAGAAGTAGTGGGCAAAATTTACGTAAAAAAACACTTCCAACCGGAAGCCAAAAAACGCATGGTTGAATTAGTGGGGAATCTGGAGCAATCGTTTGAAGACAGGCTTGAAAATCTCGACTGGATGGATGAAGCAACCAAAAAACAAGCCCTGGATAAACTGTCCAAATTTCATGCAAAAATCGGCTATCCGGATAAATGGAAAGATTATTCAAAACTTGAAATCAGCCAGGATGACCTCATCGGAAATGTCAAGCGGTCTGATTTAGTAGAATACAACCGTATGGTTGATAAACTGGGTAAACCCATTGACCGTGAAGAATGGCACATGACGCCGCAGACCGTAAATGCCTACTACAATCCACCCATGAATGAAGTGGTCTTTCCGGCGGCAATTCTGCAGGCGCCGTTCTTCAATATGTCTGCAGACGATGCCGTGAATTATGGTGGTATCGGTGCGGTTATCGGCCACGAAATCAGCCACGGGTTTGATGACCAGGGACGCAAATCCGACGGCGACGGAAACCTCAGAGAGTGGTGGACGAAAGAAGATGAAGAAAAATTCATGGCGCGTGCCCAAAAGATGGTCGATGAATACAATCAGTTCAGCCCCATCGATTCCATGCATGTGAATGGTAAATTAACGCTGGGAGAAAATATCGCCGATTTCGCCGGATTGACCGTGGCCTACCATGCGTACAAAAACTCTTTAAACGGCAAGGACGCACCGGTCATCGATGGACTTACCGGCGACCAGCGCTTTTTTATGGGTTGGGCACAGGTCTGGCGCCGGGTGTACCGCCCAGACGAATTGCGCCGCCGGCTGCTCACCGATCCGCACTCACCGGGCGAATACCGCTGTAACGGCGTCCTGTCCAACATGCCGGAATTCTACGCCGCTTTCGACGTAAAGGAAGGCGACAAGATGTACCGTCCCGAAGACCAGCGGGTCAAAATCTGGTAACTCCTGTCCTGACAAATATGTAGGTCAAAATTCCGTGCGACGTATTCTTGAAATGCGTCGCACGTTTCATTTTCACTTGACTTATTTATGGCATTTCACCATTTTATTTTTAGAGATTATCAATGGAATCTGAGTTGACTTACAAACCGTCTAAGAACGACCCCCACCGGGTAAAAGGAGAAGAACATGGGTGTGCAGGGCAAAGGCAAACTCAAATGGAACCGCGGTTTCTGGTTGGGACTCATCTTATTCATCATCATTTTACTGCTGCCGACATCTGCGGAATTTACCGTTAAAGAAAAACACATGCTGGCCATCACCGCACTCATGGCCGTGTGGTGGATGACCGAAGCTCTGCCGCTGGCGGTGACCTCCCTCCTGCCGTTAGCGCTCTACCCTGTTTTAAATATCATGAAAACCGGTGCGGTCTCGCCAAATTACACGCACCACCTGATATTCCTTTTTTTAGGCGGTTTTATCATCGCCATTGCCATTCAGGAATGGCAGTTGCACAAACGCTTTGCCCTCTACACCATCTCTCTTTTGGGAAATAACCCCAGACGTCTGGTTCTGGCCTTTATGCTTTCAACGGCAATTTTATCCATGTGGATCAGTAACACTGCGACAACCATTATGATGCTGCCCATTGCATTGGCTGTGGTGCAGCAAATACAACCTGATGACAACCCGGACGACAATCCAAGACCAAACAAATTCGGCATCGTCTTAATGTTAGGCATTGCCTACAGCGCCAGCATCGGCGGAATTGCAACACTGATTGGCACGCCACCAAATGTTGTTTTCTCAGGAATCTACAGTAAATTCTTTCCGCAACTGCCGGAGATATCTTTCATAGATTGGATGGTACTTGCCCTTCCATTATCCGTACTTCTGTTTGCTCTGCTCTGGGGATATCTTGGGCATGTTGTTTTGAAAAGCAAAGATTTGCCGGATATTCAAAACAAAGATTTTTTTCATGAACAAAGGAAAGCGTTGGGCCCGCTCAATTCTGCCCAGAAACGGGTCCTCACGATTTTTTTTATAACCGCTTTTTTATGGATTTTTCGCGCTGATCTGAAACTCGGTTTTCTGACGCTACCAGGCTGGCCGCATCTGTTGGGTCTGGGAAACAGAATACAGGATAGTACCATTGCTATCAGCATGGCGATATTGCTTTTCATCATTCCGGCCTCGGTAGACGGAGAACGGCGGCCTCTACTGGTTTGGAAAAATCTCGCTGGTATTCCGTGGGATATTTTATTGCTTTTTGGCGGCGGGTTTGCTCTGGCAGAGGGAATTCAGAAAACCGGGCTGGCTGAATTCATCGGCAAACATCTGATTTTTCTGGGACATCTGCCCTTCTTCGTGATGCTGTTTCTATTAACGATTTCTGTGGCACTGCTCACAGAGTTCACCTCGAACACCGCGGTTGCCACAACCATGCTTCCCATTATGGCCGCCCTGTCAACTGACCTGCACATGAATCCCATCATGATCATGTTTCCCGCTACCGTCGCCGCTTCCTGTGCGTTTATGCTGCCCGTTTCCACACCCCCCAATGCCATCGTGTTCGGTTCACGACTCATCCCCATTCAGCAAATGGTCCGCATCGGCATCGTTCTCATCGTCACTGCATCCTTGATCGTAAGCAGTTATTTCTTTGTCGTGTTCCATGTGTTCGGACTCTAAAGGATTATCCTAAGTGCAACGTTAGCAGTGTAATTAAAGTATGAAAACACATGATAACGTTTTCACATAAATGACCGTCGAACAAAAAATGCAAATCATAACCAAAATCTTTAACAAACTGTCCGATAAAAACCAGCCTGTACGACAGAATCTGGAAGGGATGGATGAGATTGAAGAGGTGCGAATTACAAAGGGCCTGGAAAATTGAAATATAATCCACAAAAGCATAACCGCCGGTCGATTCGATTAAAAGGATATGATTATTCGCAACCCGGATCGTATTTCGTAACCATCTGTACCCAAAACCGGGCAAAGATGTTTGGGTATATTGAGAATGGTGAAATGGTATTGAATGATGCGGGGAAAATGATAAAATCCGTTTGGGATGAAATTCCGGAATTTTATCCGGGAATTGCAATTGATATGTCCCAAATCATGCCCAACCATTTACATGGTATAATTAACATCGTCGGGACAG
>CAYVXE010000009.1:1451-63262 GCA_964455375.1 uncultured Calditrichaceae bacterium | reverse complement strand
CCGAAACCCGGAAGGACACTGGGCAATCACAGGGGATTGCCCCTACGATGTCTACGATGTCGTTGGGGGATGTGGTGCAACGGTTTAAATCGTTAACAACAAAACGGTATATTGACGGCGTTAAACAACATGATTGGCCACCGTTCAACGGAAAATTATGGCAACGCAATTATTACGAACACATCATCCGTGATGAACCGGATTTGAACCGTATCCGTCAATACATCATTCAAAATCCATTAAATTGGCAGAATGATAAATATCATGCAGATCATCACCCAAATCTTTAACGAACTGTACTAAAAAAACCTCCTCCTCCGGCAAAATCACTGTTTTGCAGGTAATTTAGTTTAAACAGTGAACAAAATGTAACATTTCTTCGAGACGTTCTGCAAATGCCCACAAAAGCTCAACAAGCATGCTCTATCCTTAACCTTCCGCGGCTGCCTTCAAAAGAGGAGCTGAAATCCGCCTACAAAGCTCAAATCAAAAAGTGGCATCCGGATCAATTTCACCTTGACAAAGAGATGGAATGCATTGCATTGGAAAGAACAAAGAAAATCAATGCGGCTTACCAACGCTTGTTAAAAATAATCATCACGAAACCGCGGTTTCCATCGCGTCGGACAAATCTTCGTCGAAACACGAAATTTAACACATTTCTGTCTCATTTACGGAATAGAACGACAGGTTTTCCCGATCCGGAGATCGTTGAATTGTTCGTTCATTCTGCTCAGATTGTTTCCGCCGGATATGATCAGGAAAAACAAATCCTTTTCCTCAAATTTCCGGAAGATGACATTCATGTTTATTATGATGTCCCCTACTCTGTTTTTGCAACTTTCATGTTTTCAAAATCGCCGGACACCTTTGCCAAAAACCATATCTATCATCAATTCAATCACAATCAAGTGACGCACAGTTAGCCTGAATAATGCACAAACCTGAGTATAATGACCGGACAAGGTATTGTAAAGATGCCAATTAGGATTGTCATTTCCAATCCGCGTTTTTTGCCGGATGAGAAATCTTTATTTGCAGGAATCGTTGCAGTTATAGATTTCTCGTCAGGCCTGCGCCTGACTCGAAATGACAATTCAGCGGAAGCAACTGAAAAAAATCAGAGATTTGTGAATTAATCAGGTTAGTTAGTGATTGATTTTAATTTACGCCTGTTTTACTTCTGCGACGTTTCAATTTTCAGGTCGGTCAACGTGCCGAAAAGGCGATCTTCTTCAAATCGTGAAACAAGAAAATCACGGAAAACATGATGACGATTTTTTTCAAATACTTAAAATTTACATTGAATGATTAAAACGAAAATGTTACATTATTCGTCATGAAAATCATTAAACGATTTTTTACCTTCTTTTCCATTTTCATTCTTACTATTATCTTCACAAAAACTACCTGGAGGGAAAATTGAGTGCGACAATACGCTATTTGAAACGGAACACGTGGTTTTTATGCATCATTTATCTTTTTTCCATCAGCCTTTCTTCTTCTGTGGTTCTCGCCCAGGAAAGCAAACCAACCTTAACATTACAGGATATCTGGGCCGCCAAAAAATTTCGCGGGAAACGGTTTCGGGGCGGCAAGTGGGCTGCCAGGGGTCCCGTCATCACGTTTACGAAACTGGACACGGCCACCAAGGCAACCAACTTAATGAGTTTTGACCTGGAAAAAAACGAGCAAAAATTAATCTTAGACGGAAACAAGTTACATGCCGCAGATGTCGACCGTTTAATCAAGATCCAGGATTACACATTCACCAAAGACCGAAAAAAGCTTCTTATCTACACCGATTCCGCCCGTGTCTGGCGGAGAAACACAAAAGGTTACTACTACATTTATGATTTCGATACCGAAAAATTGACTCCGCTCGCTAAGCGGGACGACGGTTACCAGATGTTCGCTAAAATCAGCCCGGATGAGAAATATGCAGCATTTGTCCGCAACCGCAATTTGTTCCTCGTGGAATTAAAAAACATGAAAGAGACGCAACTAACCAAAGACGGTTCGCCAGGAAAAATTATCAACGGCACCTCCGATTGGGTCTATGAAGAGGAGTTTTTCCTGCGGGATGGGTGGTCTTGGAGCCCCGACAGTAAATACATCGCATTTTACAAGTTGGACGAATCCGAGACCAACGAATTCGTCATGGCGGATCTTCGGGGTTTAAAACCGGAATTGACCAAATTCAGATTCCCTTTACCGGGGGAAGCAAACAGTAAAATTGAAGTCGGTGTGATCGAGGTCTCCAATACGAAGACGAAGTTCTTCAAAACACAAACCTGGGATAAACAAAGCGATGATTTTCAATATATTCCACGCATGGGTTGGACACCTGAAATCGACGGTAAACATTACGTCTGGATGTTCCGGCTTAATCGTGACCAGAATGTACTCGACTTGCTTTACGGTGACCCCAAAAAGAAGGCGATAAAGACGATTCTGACAGAAAAAGAGGATACCTGGCTCGAGGTGTCAAACATGGGGAAGACAGACAGCAAAATCACATTTCTCGATGATGACGAACATTTCATCTGGCAAAGCGAACGGGATGGTTTTAACCATCTTTATCTTTATAAAAACAACGGGGAATTCGTCCGTCAGATCACCAAGGGAAACTGGAAGGTGACGGCATTTCAGGGTGTAGATGCTGACCAAAATGTTTATTTTACAGCCACCGCAGAAAATCCGGCTGAACGGCATTTATACCATACACCGCTATTGACCGCCAACGGCGCCGCACCGGTAAAAGTGACACAGGATCCAGGCTGGCACAGCATAAACATGTCCGGAGACCTGCACTACTTTATCGACACATTTTCCAATAGAGAAATCCCCACAACGACACTATTAGACAAAAGTGATGGTTCCGCCGTAAAAGTGTTGGAAAATAACGACGCCCTAAAAAAAACCATCCAGGCATATGACCTTCCGGAAACGGAATTCCTGCAACTGCGTGGTGCAGATGGGACCATGCTACATGCCTACATGATAAAACCCACCGATTTTGATCCGGGCAAGAAATATCCGCTGCTCATTTACACGTACGGTGGTCCGGGTGCGCAACAGGTTACCGACCGGTGGAGCGGCTCATTTCATCTCTGGCATCAATATCTTGCACAGGAAAAGCATATTATCGTCGCTTGCGTAGACAACCGCGGCGCCGCCGGTTACGGCAAAGCATTTGCAAGTACGCTTTACAAAAAAATGGGCACCGTGGAACCGCTCGACCAAATTGCGGCAGCAAAACACTGGGCGCAATTGCCTTACATCGATGCAGCTCGTATCGCTATTTGGGGATGGAGTTACGGTGGGTACAACACATTGGTTTCTTTGTTAAAATACGATGGACCAAATACGGTTAAGCTCGGTGTAGCCGTAGCTCCCGGCGTTGACTGGAGACTCTACGACACCATTTACACCGAACGTTACATGTCAACCCCGCAGAAGAACGAAGCGGGTTACAAAGAATCGAACCCCGCGAATTTTGCAAACCAAATGAGTAGCAGCCAAAAACTGCTGATCATTCAAGGTACGCTTGACGACAATGTCCATTTTCAACATACCATACACATGGTCACAGCCCTGGAGAAAGCAAACAAGCAGTTCCAACTGATGCTTTATCCCGGTGGAAATCACGGCATGATCGGCACAAAAAATCCAAAAACGTACTTGCATCTATTCACCACAATAACGAATTTCATTGAAAAGAATCTGTAACGCTAATTATAAATCACACAAATCAACCTGAGGAGGTTTATATGATTAGACAAAAAAAATACCAGGGCTTATTCATTACCCTGATTGTGATTTTCTTTACAACCTTTGTTTATGGAGATGTTAAACAGAAATCCATGACCAAAATGGATTTTAAGGGCAGCTTAGGAACCATTATGAAAATTATGGGGGCCGAAAAACCCCAATACACAGTAACTTATCTGAAAGGCAACATTCTCCGCACTGACAAACTCGACAAGAAAGGAAAAAAAGTAAAGGAATCCGACATCATCGATCTTGACCGTGAACTTTTCATTCATATCCGTCACAAGAAGAAAAAATACTCTCAGATGACATTTGACGAATGGAAGGAAATGCTGGCAAAAGCCATGGAACAATTAAACTCGTACCAGACAGGCGAACAAACGTCGGATAAAGGCGGAAATGATGAAACCGCGCCTGAGGTCAAATGGGATTTCAAAGTGGATGTGGAAACTCCCGGAGACAAAGAAACCATCGCCGGGCATCCTACAGAAAAAGTCATTCTGAAAATGAATTTGGAAGTCGAAGCTACGGAAAAAGCCGAAGGCGACCAGGAGAATCAGGAGGAACAAAAGGCTAAGGGCGGGCTCAAAGTCACATCGACGCAAATGCTCTGTAAGGATATTAAAGGTGATGAAGAATTAAAAGAATTTCATCTCAAATTAGCAGATAAATTAGGGATGAATCCGCAGAAAGGTGGTCTGGCAAATATCTTGTCGAAAGTGATGCAGAGCAACCCGGCGCTGGGTGCGGCCATGACAAAAATGCAGGAAGAAGGTAAGAAATTAAACGGCGTCCCGCTACGCTCACATACTGTATTTGCAACCTGGGGTGAACCGTCGCAGCAGATGAAAAAGGATGACGAACAAAACAGCGAAATTCCTACATCCATGGGTGGGCTCTTTAAAAAATTTGGCCGGAAAAAGAAGAAACCAAATGGCTCGCCGAATGATTTGCTTGAAACAACCAGTGAAATTAGTGTATTTGAAACATCTCCTCTAAGCGCTGACTTGTTTACGGTTCCTGTAAAATATAAACTGGAGAAGAGAAAAAACTAACGTAACCAGGCACCGCTCAACTGTCAATAAAAGAAGGCTGTCAACTGTTGACATTGGCAGCCATTTTATTGGCTTCAATTTCCTTAATGGTCAATTCACCATTGTCCCATGGGCGTAGCTATACAGGTTTGCAATATTTGCAACGATTTAATTGTTACTACTAATAACTTTAAATCATGAATTTTAAGTTTTCGAAACCTTACCCTTTAGAAACTATAGCCGCTGCCTAAATTTTAACAAAAGGTATGAACAATGAAGATCGCCTACATAAATCCACTGTTCCCGGACACTCTGTGGAGTTTTCGCGGCATACGAGATATTACCGGCGTGAAGACCGCTTTCGCCCCACTTGGGCTGGCCACAGCAGTAGCTCTAACCCCATTAGACTGGGAAATAGAAATTTTCGATGAAGAAATAGAGGACATAGATTTCGATACAGACGCAGACCTCATTGCCTTGACGGCCTTCAATGTGCAGATACAAAGAGCCTATAAAATCGCCGAAGAATTCAGGAGAAGAGGCAAATATGTTATCCTTGGCGGACCCTACGCTTCTCTTTGTCCGGACAAAGTCAGATCACACTTTGAAACGGTTATCTCAGGTGAATGCGAGTACATCTGGCCGGAATTTCTAACCGATTTCAGGAAAGGCCGCCATAAGGATTATTACAGGCAGGATGAAAAGGTGAACATGGCAGACTCACCAGTGCCGGCTTTTGATAAATTCGATGTCACCGCCTATCAATCATTCTACGTTCAAACAACCCGCGGCTGCCCGTTTGACTGTGAATTCTGCGACATCATCATTACGGATGGACGAATTCCTCGCAGCAAATCAATCGAACAGGTCATGACCGAAATAGACACCCTGCACAAACTGGGTGTAAAGTACGTGCAATTCAGCGATGCCAATTATATAGCAAATACAAAATTTGCCAAGGAGCTGACCTGTGAATTGGTTCATTTCTGTAAAAAGAACAATTATCCCATCACATTTGCCTGTGAAGCGACTTTGAATCTGGCTCAAAAAGATGAAATGCTGGCTCTCATGCAAAAGGCGAATTTTGAAAATATTTTCCTCGGCATCGAGTCGCCCAGAACATCCAGTCTGATGGAAACAAACAAGCGGCAAAACACACACGGCTCCATTATCGATGACGTGCACAAAATCCAATCTTTCAATATCGTGGTTATCGCAGGTATGATTGTGGGTTTTGACCATGACGATAAAGCCATTTTTCAGGAACAGTTCGACTTTTTGATGAAAGCGGGAATTCCTTTTACCACAGCAGGCATTTTAGTCGCCATCGAAACCACACCTCTTTACTACCGTTTGCAGAAAGAGGGACGGTTGTTGGAATATTATGACCAATACAAAGGACATGGCTCCGACGATCTGAATTTTATTCCTAAACTTATGACACGAGAAGAGATTTTAGAGGGTTACAATTGGCTTGTACGAGCGCTGTATTCTTATGATAATTACTCAAAGCGGGTCATCACAGCAGTGCAACATTTTACGCAGGGTCTCACGCACTTAAGACAGAACAACCCTTTTTTAACCCTGAAAACGCCAAAAATACTATTTAATATTTGTAAATATTTCATCTTTACAAAACACAAAAAAAGACGACAGTTCCTTTTTAAGACGTTAAAGGAAAGTTTCCGGGGTGGTCACTTTTCGATTCGAAAATTTGTGGAGGTCACAACGTTTATGACGCTTCACAAACATTTTCATGAATACGTCACCAAAACTTTTGGTGATCCTGAAAACGTCACTGCATTTTCACCTTTTTACCGGAAATCCACAAATGGCAGTCATGGACGATCAGCAACTATCGTCAAACAAAAAATTGTCGAGAATACTACGATCGGGTAACCTTTATGAAATTTGTGCACCTTCATTTTCTTACTTCAGCAGAAGCATTTTACGGGATACCGTTTTTTTACCGGCTTTAATTCTGTAAACATAAACACCGGACGCCACTTTCGTACCTATTTGATTTCGCCCGTTCCACCTCGCTGTGTAGAAACCGGCATTTTGTACCTCATTGTCCACGAGGGTCGCTACTTTTCTACCGAGCAGATCAAATATCTCCAGCTTTACCGTCGCAGTCTCAACCAGATTGTAGCGAATGGTCGTCTCCGGATTGAACGGATTCGGATAGTTTTGCAAAAGCGCAAATTCCTGTGGGATCAGACCGTTAGCACCTGCTTCTACACTGGCAAATTCCAAACTTCCGACAATCAATTTCAAGGTCTTTTGACTGCCCAATTTTCCGCTGATAAAAGAATAGCTGCTTTTTTCACGCAGATTCTGTGCGGTTTTTAGTGATGCATCAATTAAATAAATTTCAACATTACCCGGGAGATCACCCTGAAAATCAAAGGAGAGACTCACGGCGGTTTTAACCAAATTCGTGTTTACTTCAAATGTCCAGGCATGGTTTGTCTCATTTGCGGGTTGAATGTCAGTGCTGAAAGCTTCTGCCTCCGGAATCCAGTCGCGACGGGGGAACAACACCTGCAAATAATTCCCAATGACCGGTGGTTCAACCAGTTCAAACTGATCAAAACCAGAACGTGCATTTTTAGACACACCAGCCCAATTTTCTTCATCAGACAGTGTTCCGGCAGATGCTGAAATCCGGATTCGCCAGCCATCAGAATTTTTCTGGGCAACGGTTTTGGAAAGTCTTCCTGCTGACGCTTTCGGTTGCACCTGCAAATACATGGCGGTTTCATCTGCCTGCGCCTTCGGCTTTGTGACAAAAAGTGCGTACCCCTTCCACGGCTGCATGACATCGGTGAGAACCCAGCCATTTTCATACGCACGCAAACTAAGTTTGTTTAAACTCGTATCGGCATTGATCAGTTTGAGGGATGATTTTGCAATGGGAAAATTAAACGGCGTCGCGATGAGATTCCAGCCGTCATAAACCCGAACAGAGTCCGGACAGACGGTTCGCTGCGTGACCCCCGGCCCGCCATCAATGACAATATTTTTCTGCTTCGTAATAATAAAAAATGAACGACCGGGAATAAATGGCCTAGCGTCGCGACCCTCCAGCCACCTTGCAGAGTCAGCGTTATCCGTTTTATAATCAAAGAGGCGCCACAAGGTTTTGTCATACGACCCAAGATCATCTTGCAGGACGGACATGACACCGGAAAAATCCAAATGATATGGCACGGAAATTAGCTGGTAGTTTCCGGCATTTTCCCCAGACAACAACGGCACCGGATTTCCGTCGGAATCGATGGGCGAATCTCCTTCTTCTCCAACTCTTGTTTTAACCGGAATCCAGAACACCGCGTTGTCATCACCGGCACAAAGTTTGGCCTCTACGGGGCCCAGCGCTTCATTCCCCAACAAATCCACAGCCGTAACGTTATATTCGATACCCCGGCGTGTAACCCCGGCTTTTGGAATTTCCAATACGAAACTATCACCGTCATCAATTCTGGTCAATAATTTCAGAAATTGTTCAGACTCGGCACCACCGAACCGGTATCGAATCCACACCGAGTCGATGCCCGCATCATCTGTGACCACGACCGTATCTTTGAATGCTACACCCAGTGTGGCAACTTTCTCCGGACCAGGCTTTTTTATTACAGGTGCACAAATATCAAATCGATAACGGGCACTGTTTAAGCCGTCAAGACTGACGTTCCCGGCAGAATCGGCCAGCCAGAAGAAGACGGAATCGTCGCCGCACAAGGCGGCATCAGCAAACGGAATTGTGATGGTTAGCGGATCACTATCAGAAGCCTGAATTTTATATTTAGCATCAAAATCACTAACAGTAACCGGTTTACTCCGATATTTCCATCGCACCTCCGAAGCATCTTCGAAGCCTTTACCGGCATCCGCGGGCAATTTTATGGCCAGTTGAAATTCTTCAGTACTGAACCAGTCTGATTCAGGAATGCTGCGTGCTGAAATTTGTGCCCTTCCCGGAGCGTTGACATCGTAAGTAAAAGCCGTGACCACCGGCGTAAGATAAGCTGTATTGTTGCCGTTTGCAAACACCGGCCAGGCGTAACAATACCAGTATCCGGTTACCAAGCGGCCGTCCATACGGAGATTAGCACATGCTACTCCGGAATCCGCAACAATCCGCCCGCCAAAAACCGTTGTGTCCGCAGGACTTGTTGGTGGAATTGGTTCCCTTGTAAACTTCCACCAAAGTTCAGTGATCTTTGTGGAACCTCCAAGTGTCTGCCAGCAAACAGGTAAAGAATCAGCATTCGTATAGCCATTAAAACCGGTCCAGGTTACCTGAATGTCACTGAAAGGAACCGAGCAGATGTCAAACCGATATCCGGTACTGTTCACATTTTCCAGGGATGAATTTCCAGCCAAATCAGCCAGCCAAAAATAAAGTGTGTTGTCGCCGCATAAACTGGAATCCGCAAAAGGAACCGTAAACGTCAGCGGGTCCGGGTCAGAAGCCTGAATGAAATATCTGCCGTCGTAGTCATCGGTATTTTCCGGAGATTGTTTGTATTTCCACCGCACTTCGGACGCATCTTTTCTGTCACTGCCGCTTTCAGCGGGGATATTTATGGTTAATTGAAAAATGTCATTTGCACCAAACCATTGTGACTCCGGGATGGATCGTGAAACAATGCTTGCCACTCCAGGAGCGACGACGTCGTACCTAAAGGACGTCTGCACCGTATTTTGCCAACCTGAATTACCAGCTCCATCTACAACCCAGAGATAGCAATACCAGACTCCGGACGTCAAACGGTCGTGCAAATTCAAGCTCGCACAGGAATCACCGTTTGTCAGGATAGTGCGGCCACCGGCCGCGGTGGTATCAGATGCATCAACCGGCGGCACCGGTGACGTTGTAAATTTCCACCAGATTTCAGAGATTCCGCTTAAATCATTGGGATTGTCCCAGCAAATATCCAGATTCTTACCGTTGGTGATGCCGCTAATTCCTGGCCAGGTTACGGATAAATTCGTGATAGCCGGAGGCGGCACCTGGTCCGTAGCATCCCCGTTTAAAACCACCGTCCTGGCAGCCTGACTCAGATCATCATTAGTAAATGTTAAAAGAAACCCATTGTAGGATTGCGGGTTATCTGGAGTGAAGGTCACCGTAACCGTTTTCGTTACTCCAGCCGCAATGTCGAGGGATGTAGGGAATACAGTGTAAACCGGATTGCTGGTTGAAATATTATTTACCACAAGTCTGTCGCTAAGACCGGCATTCTCTGCCGGCACATTCGTAACCTTAATTGTTTTACTCGTGTCCCTGCCAACGTCAATATGGCCGAAATCTAAGGAACTCCCGGGGAACAAGGCAATTTTCGGACCTCGTCCCCACCCTTTTAATTGAATCGTATGCGTTTTCTGAACACAGTCATCCGTCTCAATGGTGAGAACGTCGTTAAACTCTCTTCGCTCTTGTGGTGTAAATCTTATATTAATGATCGTCCTACTATTTGCCGGAACGATAAAATTTGAAAAACTATTGACCAGATGGAACGGAGTGGGCACTGAAATACTCTGAATTTTTACATCCTCAGTATCTGGATTCGTAAACGTAACCGCGAGCGTTTTCGATGCATTGACTTTCAACGTATCAAAATCCAACGTATCCGTACTTAAATTAAGTTCTCCTGTGCGGCAAATAAATAGAGATGTATTCAAGGGTGGATCCGTACTTAACGTTGCATCCATTAACACCCCGGTGGTATCCTGAGCACCGTAAATTTGAAAAACATAGGCGCCATCATCGGGAGACGGAAGCATCTCTGTAATTTCAAAAATTCCCTGCCAGCGAACACCGGATTTCCAGCCCATCCCATTCGGCGGAACGGATAGTTTAAAGGGCTCCTGAAATCCAAACTTAACCACAGGGTCTACTGTTCGATTCATGAACCGGTTAAAAGTCAGTTCTACAATCACAGATCCTTTGCCGGTTTTAACAACCGACTGACCGGAAACAAGAAACTTAATCGCATCTATTTTCGGCTTGAGCACCTGTGCCCCGGCATTTGGAATAACCAAAGAGGAACAAAACAATAAGTAGACGATTGATATTTTTTTCATAAATCTTCCTCGTGCCAATTGAATTATCAATTGTTAGCATTAGTCACAGAATGTTTAAGGAAATGAAGGTGGACCCGGTAAATCAGATGGAGTTGTCACTGAACTACCCGAACCGTTCTGTAGAAGCAGGACACCGGCGCCGATGCCGCCGGCCACTAACAACCCCAGTCCAACGTATTGCCATTTAAAATCACTATCTTTGACCGCATTTGAGCTATCCACATTTTCATCCGGGACCAAATCAAAAGATCGTTCAGAAGGCTTCTTCTCCGGAACACTTTCCGCTTTCGGGATTCCCAGAAGCTTATTTGCCACCACTCGCATCCCTTCTGAGAGAACCTGTTTGTCGCCGACAAACGTTTCATGCACAGACTTAACAACCGTTTTACTGGCCACATGGAGAAGAAGAATATTTACAGCAAACTTGCCGTCTATGAAGTCAATCGTTCCAATGGCAACCAACTGTACACCAAGTGCACGGCCGGCATCGAAACCACATTGCGGAGAGGTACATCGAAACGGATCGATAAGTTTTGCATACAAAGCATCTTCCATTTTAGATTGCGCCATGGTAAAAAAATAACCGGATTGCTGTAAATCACGGGTAAATTCTTCGGTAAAATATTTACTATCGGAACGAACCAGAATCTTGCCATCAACACTAAAATTAATGACCGCAAGCGAATATTTATTCGTTCTGCGTACCTGTGACAAAACGACATCCTGCGTAAAAAGCATCAAAGTGAACGCCGCTAACAGCACTGCACTTACCAATCTATGCATGATTTTTACCTTTGTATTTGATTCTTTGTTATTTTATTGCAAGAAAGGATTGAGCTAACAGTAACATCGAGCAAAATTAATGCCAGAGCCAGAGATGAAGCACGACGGAGAATGCTATGCACACTAACGGTTAAAAAAACTGTCTACAGGCAAAAGATGAGGATTTTGATTCTCATTTCATTTTGAACATTCTACATCAATCATCTGCCCAATCATGAAACAAATGTAAAATGATGAGACATCCGAAACGGTTTCATTTCATGTCCACTAAAAGCAACGGCAAAGTAAGAACCTCGGAGCAGAAATTCTCAAAACCCAAATACTTAATGGCAAACCTGAAGCATACCTTGCACTTAAAACCTACCCTTAGATATATCCCGACAAAGAGACAGCCTCGCGAGGATTCATTCAGAGGATATACATTTTTCTACACTTAACCTCAAACCATCTATTGCTGTAACCTTGATCTTTTCCCCGGAGTGCAATTTTTCAAGGCAACTGGCCTGCCAAATTTCTCCTTCGATTTGTACCTTTAGATTCCCTTCGCCGGTTGCAGAAAGCACAATCCCTTTTTTTCCAATCATCCCTTCTTTCCCGGTAACAGGCCGTTTTCTTAAAACCCGGTACACTAACCAGGCGAAAAGCAGATTAACCAAAAACAGAGCGGTTAGAATTACCGTAACCCATAAAGTTTGGAGGTTTATGGCGAAGACATCATCGATCAGAAAAAAAATGAGAATATCATCAAAAACGAAAAAGATGGCGAGCAGGAGTACGATTAATACAGGCTTCAGAAAACGCTGCATGTTCTTAACCGGAGAATTCGAATTTCTGCATATACGACGAAATGCGAACAGCGATTAACTTTTCCAACAGAATGGATATGACCAAAATAGTTGCAGCAAAGGTAAAAAAACTAACCATTTCATTATAGATGTATTTAAAAATCCAGGGCAAACCAAGAAATGTAACAAAAGGCAGCAGAATCAGAAACACAGCCAAGTTTCTTGACCGACCGCCTTTGATATTTGGTCGGGAAAACGGCAAATCAGGGGAATAAATGAAAGCCATTTGCAGAAACAAATGTGCCAGCAAACCCAGTACTAAAATGTGCAGCAACACTTGCAATAAATTGCTAAAATAATAATAGAAAATTCCCGCCAAAATCATTAAGAAGGGTAATACAAAATAGATCATTAAGAAATTTTTTTCAGCGATGATAATACGTTTGAAGTCAGTTGGCGACACGTAAAATATCCATGAAGCCTGGTATGAATCACTGGATGTCACATAGGTTCGCAGCATCATCGGAAAAAGAAATATCAACAGATAAAGCAGACCTGTTCTTCTGAAATCGAAATTATGAACAACAAAAGGATTCGGTAACGGACCTTCACTAACGCTGACAAATAAATAGAATATGGTTAAAGGTAAAATACCCAGCACGGCAATTTTAAATTTATTGTCATGTAGGAACTGGCTGCGAATGAGCCTGGAAACAACCCGTTCCTCGAATGCGCCGGTAAAGTAAGAAAACATTTTCTGCCATCGGCGTTTTTTTACAACCGTTTCATTCGGAGTAGCAAGAGCAGACATGGTTTCTGAATATTTCAGTGATAGTTTCGAAAAAACCAACCCGGCCATCAAACCGGTCAAAAGAAGCGATGCCATCGCCATCAACCATGTCACGTTAGTGGAGGTTCCCCCAACCAACTGCACATAACTGCTGTACCACGTGGGCGGCAATAAAAGAAGCCACTTCGATAGTAACACTTTCTGGTAACTTCCGGAGATCATTTCAAATAATTTCGGAATGATAAAGAAGCTCGTGTAGATCAAAAATGCCAGGACCACTTGAAAAAACGCCAACATATTTTTGAGACGGTCATATTTGTATCTTCGTAAAATCACGGCATAGATGAGGACAATTGCCAGAGCCGTGGTCATATTCGCCAAAAAAACACTGGTGAAAGCCGCAAAAGCGAGACCGGGTTGGAAGGCTGTTTTGAACATGAGCGCCACAATAGCTGGTAATGCCAGCACCATGGAATAAACGAGTACATAAAATAAAATGTTGGTAATCTTAGCCAGAAAAAACGTTTGTGATGTTACCGGCTGATAGCCAAGTACGAAATAATCGTCGGGTGAAATAATAACGCTATGGTACTCAACTAAAATCAAACTGCCAATCATGAACATGGTATAAGCAGTAAGGAGAGAAACCGCCGGGAATACATCGGGAATGGCCAGAACGACGGGGATAAAAATCATACCGGTGATAAAATAAAAGAAGATTAGAACCCAAAACGTTCGTTTACCGGTTTGCCCGTGTCGCAACGTCGAGGACATCGCAGATTGGCGAAAATCATTTTTGATAAAAACTTTTGTGAGAACGACCCAATGGGCGGGATCGATGTTTAATGAAAGAAGAAACTCGCGCATGATCAAATGCGTTCCAATACCTGCAAAAATTCATCAGTAGATTGGTGAATATTCTGGTTGCCGGTAAGGTGATTAAACGCTTTTTCAAGGGTTGGCTGGGATGTCTGCTGCATAATTTCGTCCGAACTGCCGGATACAAGCAATTTGCCTTCATGAATGATGGTGATACGTGTACAAATTCGCTCCACCACCTCCAAAATGTGTGAACAAAACATGATCGTCTTTCCCTGTTGGGAAATTTTTTTTAAAAGCTCTTTGATGATAATCGCTGCATTGGCGTCAACACCGGCAAGCGGCTCATCCAAAAACAGAACATCCGGATTGTGTAAAAATGCGGAAATTAGCAGAACCTTCTGTTTCATCCCTTTGGAATAATGACTGAGTAATTGATCTTTATCATCGTAAAGTCCGAACAGAGATAAAAATTCTTCCATACGCAGAACGGCTGGCTCCGGTTCCAGGTGATGCAATTCACTCACCATTTCCAGATATTCCCACGCTGATAGCGACTCGAATAAAGCGCCGGTTTCGGGAACATAGCCAATGCGTTTTTTTACTTCCACAGGTTCTTTAACAACATCGATTCCGGCAATCGTTGCAGTTCCGGACGTTGGTGCATACATACCGGTCAACATTTTTACAGTGGTGGTTTTACCGGCACCGTTGGGACCTAAAAAACCCAAAATCTCACCGGGGTTAATGTCGAGAGTTAAATCATCGACCGCTTTCTTTTCCCCAAATGATTTACACAGATGCTTTAACGTAATCATTTTGATTTTACCAGAATGGCACCCCACTTTTTCCCCAGTTCTAAGGACAAGGCTTTTCCCCTGAAGCGATATTTTTTCTTGGTTAATGGATTTTTTACTTTTGTTCCTTCAGGCCAGTCAGGCATAAACTCCACAGTTTGCTTCTCGGAGCTGTTGTTAAGAAAAACGACCACTTCATTCTTTTCATATTTGCGCCGGAAACCGTAAATATATTTTTTGTCGTCCACAACGACCGACTCAAAACTTCCTTTGCGCAATGCAGGATTTTTCAACCTGAGCTGATCCAATTTTTGATAGACACTAAACACATCGGGATTAAACACATTGGCTGAGACATTTTTATCTTGCGGATAGACATAGCTGTAGGTTTCATCCTCATAAACAAATTCTTCCCACAACATGGGTTTAAGAATGTCGGGATTTCCACACCCCCACATGCCGCTTTCATCGCCGTACAAAATCAATGGTGCCCCCGGATAGGTCAACTGAAAAAGAGCGATCAATTTTTGAATTTGATATTCATCCGCTGTCGGTTTATCAGGATTATATTGATGCATCGAATGTCCGTCAGCCTGGCCGAATTGAACATAATCCGGGTTCTTAACGGCACTGGCAATGCGGCAGTGCTCCATATCGTCCACCGGGTTTATTTCGGAATAATCGATCAAATCAGCGTGCTGATCACGGAGTTCTTTTAACCGCCGGTCAAATTCAGACACCGAAAGCCGCTTCTGTTCACGAATGAAAAAATCATAAACAACCGGCATAAGGGTATTATTCAAACTCACATCAAATTTCTTGCCCGCACCATCCGCTGTTTGCAGGGCAGGCACATCGTCCACAACAAGAGCGTTTGGATTGACTGCTTTCATAGAATCAATCCATTCATTCATTACAGTTCTGCCGAGTTGCTCACTGTAGCGTACGCACCAGCCATCGATACCGTCTGCGGGGTCACCGTCACCATCGGGGTCCATCCACCTTTTCGTGGCTGCGAAAAGATATTTTTTTACGGGTTCTACCAAACCATTCTCATCCTTTTTGAAAACCGGCCAATTCCTGTTGCCCTGCCAAACTTTATAATCAAATTCCAACGTATCCGGCGTCACTGGATCATCCCACTGTTCAACTTCAAACCAATCTTTATAAACAGACGCCTCCTGTTTTTCCGCAAGGTCTTTAAACGCCCAAAACTCACTGTTGCAGTAGTTAAAGACCCCTTCAAGTACAATTTTCATATCGAGTTTATGCGCCGCTTTTATCAACTCGAAAAACATTTCATCACCTTTTGTGACGGTCCATGTTTTGGGATCTTCCTTTTCCGACTGGATTTTTTTCATATCTTCGTCGCGACCCAGCCCGAAATTATTATCCACATGGTGAAATGTTACTGCATCATATTTCAGCACTGAGGGAGATTCAAAAATCGGCATCAAATAAATAACCGAAACACCCAGATTTTTCAAATAAAGTAGCTTTTCGTAAACACCGTATAAATCACCGCCATAACGACGGGATGCTACACGTTGTGTAAACGATTCATCCCGGGTTTCTTCCCAGATCTGGGGCTTGTACCAATCTGCCGCCCACGGATGAATTTGCCAATCGTGATCGTTTTTTCCAATAACGCTCTCTTTAAGAGGGTCATCCGAGGTCACCGTGTTTCTAAAACGCTCCGGCAAAATCTGGTACCAAACAGCCCCTACCGCCCACTCCGGCACCTGCGCCTTCACACGAACAGATATCATTAATAGCAGTAAACAAACCCAAACATAATTTTTCACAATCGTTTCTTTCCGTAATTTATTTAGTAAATGCAGTTTAGACAATTACATGAGTCATTGCCAAAAACACCTCTTCCAATGCGCCAACAGGTTCCTCATCTGGCGTCCGCCGCCGTATTCGGGATAACACCTTTTTGTGAAAGATAGCATATTTTCGGTCAATCGCTAATTATTATTGTGTTTCAAAAACATCACAAAAGAAAAAACAAAACTTACCTGAAACACACCAAAAGAAACCGCAGCAAATTTATCGAATTTTTTCGCATCATTCAATGATTTATTGAAAACCCTGGGATTCCCGGTACTTTTGTATCGATCAAATCGATCGTTTGCTTTACCTCTAAAATAAAGCGCGAGCCCTCCTGACAGCAGAGCTAATGCAAAACCTGAATAAATCACCCTTCTGGTTTTACGGGCCTTGCGCATGGATTGTATTCTTATCAATTCGTCCTTTTTCTTATCGCGCTGTTGCAATTCCACCTGAAAAATTTCCTGGTCAGACAGGCCCACAGCGATTGACGTATCCCGATATCCGTCTTTGATCAGGGTAATATTTTTCCACTCATTCTCAAACAACTTCAAATAAAACGGTGTCTCTCCAATTTTTAAATTATCCATAAATACAGCAGCACCAAAAGGGTCGGAGTGGATTGTGTAGCTGCGTTGGAACAGCACCTGAATATCCGTTGTGTCCCCCGCCGTGACGTCCACATTCTTCACCCATGCATTAGACAACCAATTCAATTCGTCAGGAGGGTTTACTTTTATTTGATGTTTGCCCTTGCCGAGCGATTGAATCCGCAACGGTGTTAACCCGGCAACACGACCATCGATGAAGACTTGCAGACCGGAATGTCTCGTGTGAATAAGCACATATCCCTTTTCTTCCGGAAGAATTGATTTCGTTAAAGAACCGGCATCCACGAGGTGAGCTGTAAACAGCAAGAAGCACAGGGAAAGGACTAATGAAAACAGGATTGTTCTAAAAAATAAGCCTTGTCGTTTAATAGATTTGAAAATAGCTGTTCCCTTCACCAGATAACCTGCACAAAAGTTATTCACAAGCGCTAAGATATATAATTCCTATCATGTTTTCAAGCAATTAATTCCTGCTCACTTGTCTAAATGCGTAAACGAATTTATTTTCAGATGCGCCAAGAATAAAGGATTTCCACAGAATGGGGGCAGTTCTTATCCTTCCCTTCGTCTGATAGCTCCACACTTTTTCCCCAGTATTTTTATTCAATCCATAATAGTAATGATCCAATGAACCAAAATAGACCATATTTTCCGTCATAAGCGGTGAGGTACTGACAACACTTTTAGCCTGAAATTTCCAAATCAGTTGACCGGACTGCGTTTTCAAACAATAGAACTGGCCGTCAGAAGAACCAAAGGCAACAAACTCGCCATCCGTTGCCGCAGTTTGATACAGGGGATGTTCCGTTTTGAAGGTCCAGAGTAAATGGCCGTCTTTCAAGTCAAAAGCATAAAAGGTGGAGTCCAGAGAACCTGCAAAAACCTGATCTTCCCAAAGCACCGGTGTGGCCATGACAGCCGATCCTGTTTTATATTTCCAGATCAATTCTCCTTTTTCTGCGCTTAAAGCGTAAATTGTTCCATCATCCGAACCTGTAACGATGATTTCATGCAAGAGAGCAGGTGACGACCGCAATTGATCGGTCGTTTGATACGTCCAAATTTTTTCACCGGTTTCAAGTTTGTATTTATCGATATGGTTGTAAAGCGCGGAGATGTAAACCGCATCGCCGGCGATCAACGGTTCGCTTTCAATATCACCGGCATTGATTTCCCAAACCGTCTTGCCATCTTGCAGATCATAAAGCGCCAGCGTTTTATCGCCATGCCGCGATGCAACAACCAAACGATGATTTTGCACGGCACAGGTTGCAGCGCGATGCTTAGGTAACTTTTTTCTTCCGACTTTTTCTCCGGTGTTAACATTTACCGCATCGATCTCACCGTCAAGGGTCGTGAACAAAACGTAATTGCCCACGGCAAGCAAAGATTTGCTCACTGCCGACGATGCTTTATAAATCCAACGATTTTGTAAAGGGGGAGAAATATTGTGAGGACGATAGTTACATCTCTGCGGCGAGCCGCCATATAGCATCCAGTTCCCGGTGCTGCTATTTTCAGGAAAATCCCTTATTTTTAAATGTTTGCCACAGGAGGTGGTGACCAAAAGCATGCTCACAACCGCGGCTAAAAAGGGAAAAAACTTAAACATCTTCCTCAAGACTATCGTCATATTAAAAATCAAAACCGAACCAGAATGCCTTTTTCAAACCGGGTTCAAAATGAATATTGGGACTGTTTAAATTGCTCACCTGAAATCGCCGTCCGATTTCGTAACGCAAAACCAGAAAACCTCCCAGGCGGATGCGCCAACCGACGCCGACACTGCCTAAAACTTCATTGAATTGATAATCATGATCCCATGCCTGACCCAGGTCTGTAAATATGGCACCTTGAATTCCGTGAAACCCCATACCGCCAAAAGGAAAACCGATAATAAAACGATCTAAAAACGGGAATCGTAATTCCTGGTTGACCAGAAACAATTTTCTTCCCCAAATTCGCCAGCGCGGGTACAACCGCAAATCCCAGCTACCGCCCATAAAATAGCGAAAAGCCTCTTTGCCAACATTAAACCGACCCATAACACGGGTTGCAAAGGCGGTCCTTCTGCTCAACCGGAAATAGTGCCGGTAATCAGCGATAAAGGTGTAAAAACCAACATCATTATGCTGCACATCGATTGTGTGCCCCACCGTGAATTTCAATCTCTCACCATCGATCGGCCCCGTAATTCCCCACAAAGAATTATCCTTCACGTACGAGAGCGAGTTGGTGATAAGAATGCCGTCGATCTCCCGATCTAAATACGTGCGTCTTTCTTTACGAACATTTATTTCAGCCTCAATACGCTTAAAAACAGATAATGGATAACTTGCGGACACAAAACCACCTACACGGGATTGGTCAAAGAAACTTTCAACTCTGTCATAAAACCGTCCCGTTATCCGGTAACCTCCGTATGCGTAATTAATTCTCTTTGACAATTCAACTTTTGTGATCGCCACATTCCAGCTTTTCAGGAACTCACCTCGGGTCTGCCCGTTATTATACAATAAAAAATAGTATTGCTGGTCACCGAGCATATCGCTGATTCCCAACTGTGCACCGCCAACTGCTCCAAAAACAGGATCCTGGGAGATGGAACTTTGCGCAATATCCAGACTGAATTTCTTTTTATAATTCAAAGTTGTGGACTGCACCTCCCCCGCAATCTTATCGGCTGCCCAATAGGAGCTGGACGTAAAGAGAGTGTCGTGTGCGACTGCAGGCGCTTCGGTAAATTTTTTCTCAACCTGATCCAGTTCGCGAATCTGAAAAGAAAAATTTTCAAAAGCCGTAAACAGTATTCGGTCTTTATCGATCCAGGATGGATCTAAAGCAGCAGTTGTAAAATTGGTGATCTTTTTAAGTTCATCGGTTCCTTCCAAAGCGGTTGGGAACGACAGGAGAACATTTTCAGGAGGCGGCTGTTGCTTATTTTTGAAACGGCTCAATTCCTGTCCTACTTTTTCATTATTGATAGACGCCACAAACATATCCGTTAATTGTTGATTTCCCGGCGCTATTGGATTGTGCTTTATCATCCAGATATTAAAGGACCCACCGCGATCAGATGAAAAAGCAATTTTCTCACCATCGGGAGACCATTCAGGTGCGTAATCATTGTGCGCCCCCTCCGTTAAATAATGTATTTTACCATCTTCAAATGTATACAAGAACAGATTCAAGAATCCGTTCTTTCCAAAAAATGTGCGGTCGGAACTGAACGCTACAGACTTGCCATCCGGTGACCATGCGGGGTCCCGGTCCTCATAAAAATCATTTGTCAACCGGATGAGTTTTGCACTTTCTACATCTACAACATATAAATCGCTTAATCCCGAAAAACTGATTCCACTAAATACAATTTGTTTACCATCCGGTGACCAGTTTGGTGAAGACAAAGTAACCAGCGACTTAAAATAAAATTTCTTCACCACTTTTTTGCTGCCAATGTCGAAAACATAGAGTACATCTCTGGGTCCGCTTCTGGAAATAAACGTCAGGTGCCCCTCGTCGTTAACATCAATTTTACTGCTAAGCAAATGGAACGATTCAAAATCGGATGTGCGTTCCCCCTTCACCAGAACATCTACCTTTCCTGAAGCGCCGTTTAACTGCTTCCGGTAAATGTTTGAATATCCCATCCGGTTTGAGACAAATACCGACCAGAGACGGTCATCTTCCCTGTAGGATACGGCTTTGGTATTTATGCCATTTTGCGTTATGCGCTTTGTGACCATTTGGGGAGCGTCACCGTTTTTCAAGGTCGGATAGTAGAGTTTTTTCAGGTCATAAATCCACTTTTCATCAAATTCTTTGTAATTCAACCCAATGCTCAGTTTCATCACCTCGGAAAAACGTTCCGCTTTCCAAATGTTTTGAATGAGTTGCAGAATTTTTTCTTCACCGTAATTTTCGGCAATATATTTAAGGATGGCCTGCCCTTCTTTATACATTAAAAACGTGCCAAAAATCGTGTCCATTCGGCTTAAAGGGACAAGATGGCCGTTCATAACGGCATCTCTAATCACCATGTCGGCTTGAGAATCCCATCCTTCCGACCAATACTCAGCAAGCCCTTCGGTGAACCAAAGCGGCATACCGCGGAAAGCCGTTGTTCGGTGATCCTTTAAGATCCGGTTCATAAGGCTGCGTTGAAAAACATGCACTAATTCGTGATTGATGACATGCTTAAATTTATGAATTGAACCATCGGCGGGAATTACGACCCTGCCTTTTATGAATTCAAAAAATCCGCCAATACCTTCAGGAAGAAAGCCCGGCGTTGTATTGGTCTGCTCAAAATGCGAGTGATTAGAATAAAAAATAAGCGGTATTCTTCGGTTGACGTTATGGTTGAGGGTTCCTTCCAAACGGTTGTAAGCCTGCTCGGCCATCGCTGCACCCACTTGAGCCAACTCATTCATTTCCGGATAGAAATAAACATCAAAATGTGTGGTTCTCAGTATTTTCCACTCAAAATCATTGTACTGAATTTTGTTACGTCCAAAATAGTATTGTGCATTAACAGTGGTCGATGCAACGAGACTGGCCAATGCGCTCAGTATGAGAAAGTTGGTTTTTATTTTCATGGCATGCATCACCGATCCTTTAATACTTGACCATTAAACAGATCAGATAATTTTCAGGTAATCAAAGCAGGCACCGTCATCAACCTTACATAAATTTAATTGTTTCAGGTAATGTATGACAGTAACAATTGTTTTTCGGACAAACTGAAGAATTTAATTTAAGCAGTTAGTTTAGTTACAACTTTAAACCAGAATTATTCCACCTGCCAAATAAATATGGCACACAGTGCAGCCTACAAATTCAATTTAATAAATTTATACTGTTTTACAAGTTAATTTTTAGTCATGGATATCCGATATAATAAACAAAACAAAATTATTGGGATGACTATTCACACGATTCAATTGTATAAATTTTAAACTCCCGACACAGCATGGATGCCGTCTATCTTCAAAACCCTTTGCAAACGATCAATGAGCTACAATCTCTTAACCGCGAAAATCGTCAAAGAGTTTACCAGTTACACAATTTAGTTGACATTTCGTTTCAACTAAATTCATTTTTTGAAGAAGACAGAATTATCCACACCTACCTGCTCAATTTATTTGGATTTTTGAGCACAAAAAGTGTGGTTGTTTTAACCACCAGGTCGGCCACCGAAAAAGCACTCAAAGCAACCTATTTTCAGGGTATTTCAAAACAAGATGCGCAGAAACTCTGCATTGAAAAAACCGACCCCATCGTTCAGCACATACTGGAAAATCACCAAATAGTTTTAAGCGGTCAGGAAACCCAGGCAACGGATGACTTCACATACACACGAGTTGTAAAATCGGTTGGCGGCGCAGTCATGGCACCAGTCGTATACCGCAATGTTCTTTTGGGAATGGTTATAATCGGAGATAAATTTAACCACAAGCCATTCTCCGGCTGGGAATTAAAATTGTTCTCCCTTCTGACAAATTTTATGGCGGTAGCTCTTTCAAATGCAAAAATTTATACCCATCTGGAAAGAGTCTCCCTCACGGACCCGCTAACCGGTCTTTTTAACAGAAGATATTTTGAGAATTATTTACATAAAGAACTGGCAAGAGCTGAACGGTTTAACCGCCCCTTTTCCCTCGTCATGATGGATATTGACAATTTTAAAAACTTTAATGATCAACTGGGCCATCCCGCCGGAGATTCATTGCTGAAAAGCATAGCAGACATTATGGCGGAAACCGCCAGAACATCAGACATCATCACCCGCTACGGAGGTGAAGAATTCTGCATTATTTTACCCGAAATCACGCCTGATGGCGCTAAGATATTTTCAGAACGGTTGAGACACATCATTCATGCACATCCTTTTGAAAACAGAAATGTACAACCGGAAGGCCGCATCACCATCAGTATGGGCACAGCATCATATCCGAAGAACGCACAAAGGGTAGAAGATCTCATTAAGAAGGCAGATACGGCTTTATACCACGCAAAAAGAAAAGGCAAAAATCGGGTTGTGGTTTACGAGCCACAGATAGAAAATAACGATCAGTTGGAGTTGGGTGACACGGAGATACAAGAATGAAAGTTAAATTGTTTATAATCGTCCTACTACTAAGTGTTTTTTCATTGGGTTACTATTCGGATGACAACAATCCCTCATCGAATGTATATGCAAAACCGGACAATTTTTATACAAAAATCAAAGTATTTACCTCGATATTGGAAACAATTAGCCGGGTATACGTCGATGAAACGCAAAAGTCAGAATTAATTGACGATGCGATTAAAGGTATTTTAGACAAATTGGATCCACACACCGTTTACCTTCCGGCGGACGACTACAGCAATTGGAACCAGACATTTGACGGGTATTCCGGCATCGGAATAAGTTTTGATAAAATTGGTGGTGAGTTCACGATCATGTCCGTTATCAAAGGTAGTCCGGCGGCGCAATCCGGTTTAAAAACTGGCGATAAGATTCTGAAGGTGAACAATTTCTCTCTGGCTGGTTTAAATAATGATGAAACGATACATTATTTAAGCGGACCTATCGGTGCACCCGTTGCACTCTCGATTATCCGAGACGAATGGCAACATCCCAAAGATATAAAAATCACTCGTAGAAAAATTGTTTTGAAAAGTGTCACGCCTTACATGATGATCAAATCCCATACAGGTTATGTTAAAATTGACCGCTTCACCTCCACGACCTCTAGAGAACTGGAACACGCCCTCAATGAGCTGGAATCCAGTGGCATGAGTTATCTCATTCTCGATTTACGAGGCAATAGCGGCGGTTATTTAAATGCGGCTATCGATGTGGCGGATAAATTTATTCCGGGCGGGTTCAAGATAGTCACAACCAAAGGAAGAGTGGCAAGTTCATTTCAGGAATATTACGCAACGGATATCCACACACACCCCTTGTATCCTATGGCGGTACTGATCGACCACGGCTCAGCCAGTGCAGCAGAAATTGTAGCAGGTGCAATCCAGGATCTTGACAGAGGGCTCATTATCGGCAAGTCCAGTTTTGGTAAGGGACTCGTCCAGAGTCAGTATCGTTTTCTCGACGGCTCAGCCCTACTGATCACAACAGCGAGATACTATACGCCAAGCGGCAGACCGATTCAAAGAAACTTTATAGACAAAACAAAAGAAGAATATTATGAAGACGCCTATAATGATCAAGCGATTAAACATCGTATACACCTCCACGACACCGTTTACAAAACGTTGTCAGGAAGACCCGTGTACGATCACGGTGGAATTACGCCGGATATTTGGATTGAAAACGAACAAAATATTTTATCTGACAATTTAAGAAGCTTATTATTTTCCAAAAACAAAATTTTTTACGTATTCGCTGAAAAATACATAAAGAAATACCCCAAATTGAAGTCAAATCCAAACAGGTTTATCTCAGATTTTCATGTTACCGACCATATTTTCAGACAATTTTGCACGTTAGCCCTGCAGTCCAAACCCGATCTTACATTTAAAACACTCATCAAAGATAAACCCAATATAAAATTTCTGATAAAACGTGAAATGGCTTACATTATTGGAGGAAATAAAGCACGATTCAAGGTAAACCTCTCCCGGGATTACCAGTTGCAGGCGGGAATAAAATACCTTTCCAAAGCGAATGCATTGCTCACCGTTGCAGATCTTCCGGATTAATATTAATAAAAGTAAACAATTTATTTATTGACTATCCGATAATTTTTCCGTATTTTCGTAACTATAAGGAAGATACGATTCTTAGCGGTTTCCTTGACCCTCAAAAATAGCTAAGAAAAACACCCTTTCAGGGCGAGTCGTAATTTTATACGTTTTTACTTGATTTTTTAGGGTTGGTATTTTATATTATGACGACCCGAACAGTGAATTTCTTCTTTAATCTTTAAGGAGGGTCAAATGAAGAAAAAACTGTTCACCGCCATTTTCGCTGTTTCTCTTTACTGCTTATTCATCATCGCATTTACCAGCTTCGATAATCAAGGAAACGTCTCAAAGTTCTTTACAGAAATCGGACTCGGGAGCACCCCGGCACAAGCATCCATCGTTGATACGCAAGTGAGTTTAAAATCTATCTACAGACGTCCCATTAAGTCGCCCCGGAGTCCAGCAGATCCACCTAAATAGAAGTTTTGTACAATAAAAAACGTTTGGGAACTGAGTGTTAACAGAATATCTATTTAAAGTCATAATCACGTAATTACTGTTCGGGTCCTATGATATCCAATAAAAATCTCAGCATACATTTTAAGACTGTAAACTATACATTATTTTTTGTACTGTTTCTCATCATCATTTCAAATTTTCCCCATGATCCGCAACCGATTGAATCGTGGGTGAACTGTTCACTCTATTTTCTGATTTTCTGGCAAAGCTGTTTTTTGGTAAAGAATTCAACTCAGAACAAAAGTTTGCTGATAAATATAGCACTTTTTGCCTTATTTCATTCGTTGAGTTTTGTCTTGGCATATATGGGTGAGAATCTTTTGTTCGGGCTCTATACAACATGGAGTTTCTTTGTATATTTCAGTATTTTCCAAACATTTTTATTTGTGCTAAGTAGCATTTTTATCTGGGTAAAATATTATTCAAAAAGTTCGCGAGATTTATTCAGCTATCTGTTCAGTTTTCTTCTTATCATTCCAGTGTTTTTGTGGTTTTTCTTTCCCCTTATTAGCCACCCGCAGGCAATCTTTTCACTGGAAAATTCGCAACTGGACAAAATAATTCTAAAAATAGAATTTCTTCCTCTCATTTTTATTGTTTGGTATGGCATTCTGGTTTATAAATATGACCGTTCGCTAGGAGAACACATCAATACAATTATGGTTTGTTTCTTCATTATGACAATTATGGATATTACGAACCTGTTCGGGTCAGTTTATGACATTATGATTTTTTCCTTTACACAATATATCTTAACTTTGACCTTGACGTTTTTTGTTGTTACCTCTTTCCGTTTGATAAACCATGTCTGTTCAACCTTTGGACAATTTTATGATACGCTTGCCATTACCGGAAACAGCTACGGTGTTCCAATTAAGAGAAAAAAATCGGCTTCTGTTTCATTCGTGGGTTTTGCAAAAGCATATTTTCATCAACGTCGAAACACGGTGGGATTCCTAACGCTTCTTTTTATTTTTTGTATAAATTTCTTTACCATTTCAGTTTTTGTAAAAGTAAATTTAGCTGTATTATCTTTCGGTGCATTAATTATATTTTATTATCTCACCGCTTTATACCAAAAGAGATTAAAAAACGGCTATTTGTTAACATTCAAACGCATGCAAAAAGTATAAATAATTCATTATAAATTTAAAAGGGTATAAATCATATGAATTCCAATGAACCTTTCTTAAACAAACAGCTTCAAAGTCATAAATTCATAGGAAATAGTCCCGAAGCTAAAAGGATTAACAGAGCTATCAAAAAATTCTCTAAAGTCGACTCGAACGTTTTAATTTTTGGAGAAACCGGAACTGGAAAAGAATTTATTGCACGGAACCTTCACGCCGCAAGTTCAAGAAAGAATCGGCCATTTGTCGTACTTAATTGCTCCGCAATCGGCCACACAATCGATCGAGCTGAATTATTTGGCGAAGAGAAAGAGGCGTCAAATACAATTCAAAGAACAATCGGAATTTTGGAAAAAGCGAATCGGGGTATTTTATATTTAGATAATGTCAATGAAACATCCTTGGATTTTCAGTTCGAATTGCTACAGATTCTGAAGGAGAGTAAGTTTCGCCGTCTTGGAGGCAAAGAAAATATTTCACTGGATATCCGTGTTATCGCCGCATCAGAACAGGATATGGAACCGGAGGTAGATGACGGTCTGTTTCGCAAAGACCTGTATTACGCACTGAAGAACCTTTCTTTTACAGTGACACCATTACGGGACCGAAAACAAGATATCCCAGAGCTCTTTATTCATTTTCTCAAAGACTATTGCCAGGAAAATAACATCGATATTCCCGCGGTACCGGCAGAAATCTTTGAATCCATTCTGGAATATGATTGGAAGGGAAATGTTAGGGAACTAAAAAATTGTGTTGAGAACCTCATTATGATGTCACCTGATGGTGAGCTTTCTACCGAATTTCTTCCGTTTGAAATTAAACGCCATCCGCTTGATTTTCTCGAAGTGCGAAACCTCAAAGGAGTTATTTCAGAGGTCGAGACTTATCTTATCAAAAAAGCATTAGGAAAATTCGCCGGAAATCAGGTAAAAGCTGCGAGATTGTTAGGCATTCCTGAAGCAACCCTGCGCTTTAAAATGAAGAAGTACGCGATCCCGAAGGACTTATAACGTGTGTTTACAGATTTGCTGATACAAAAGGCAAGCCCTCATCTGTTTTAGATTGAGGGCTTGCCTTTTGTACACCATACCGTTTTTGTCTCTCAAAATTGAATGTCTCTTGTTTCTCCACCGGATGAACCCACGATAACCAGATCTGTCAAACCGCAGAAAAGCCCATTTTCCACAACACCTGGAATTGTATTTATCTCCCCGGATAGGTTCTCCGGATCATTAATTTCCCCAAACTGGCAATCGAGAATATAGTTCCCATTGTTCGTTACATAAATCTGTTTACCTTGTCTTCTAAGTTGAATGCTACAACCCAATCCCTCAATTGCCTTTTGCACAAATTTCCATCCGAATGGAAGAACCTCTACCGGCAATGGGAACCTGCCAAGCTTATTCACAAGTTTAGACTCGTCCACAATGATGATTTCTTTGCGAGTTGCAGCCGCAACAATTTTTTCACGGGTTAACGCACCACCACCGCCTTTAATCAAATTTCCATGACGATCAACTTCATCGGCGCCATCAACGGTCACATCTATTTTCTCGAAGTTCTCAAGTAAAGGAATTCCGAGTTTCATGGCCCGAACTTGCGTTTTCTCCGAAGTAGGCACAGCATTGATTTTCAGACCATGTTTCATTTTTTCTCCGATGAAATCAATGGCAAAGTTGGTCGTGGACCCGGTGCCCAATCCCACGATCAAATTATTTTTCACATAAGAAACTGCCCGCAGGGCAGCATTTCGTTTAGCGTCTTCCACAATAATTATAGATTCATTTTTTCCCATTATTCAGGAGATACTTAAGGTTGGACAATAAACGGAACTGTATTGGCTAAAAATATTTATTCATGGTAAAAAGTATAATCCGATTACCAGGAATAGGGTTTTCCAAGCCAAGCCGTAATTCCATATTTTTCTCAGCTAATTTCTTGTTAAATTTAAAAACGGATAATGTGGACTGTACTGCACTTGCTAAATGATTCACCAAAATAAAAGCCAGAGTCAATTGAGCACGATTATCTGCCCGGTCACTGCGAACACGAATATTTTCAAATTTTGCACGGTTTTGTTTGCTATCCCATTGCCAAGAAAATTCCGCGGTCGTCGGATAGAGATCATTCACATCCCGATCCCGCAATTGTGCCTGGTTGTAGGTTTCAATGCTGCTAAAATTTCCGATGTCCACAAAATAGTCTCTCGGCTTACCTTCAACCTGGGCTCCGGCATGTTCCGCAGCGAATGTGTGGTAATCATCTTCCAGCCAGTTACTCCATGTTCTGAACCCTGCATAACTACCCCAAAGAAGGACTTCGGAGACCGCAAAGACTTTCATCATAGTCCTGGAACCGGCATAATATTGCCCCCAGCCGGGGATAAGTAGTGATTGCAAAAACGCCCGGCCGCGAGATTTTCTTTTCATGTTATTTTCACCACTCGCTATATAACCTGAAACAGACAGCGTTGTTTCCCCTGCATGTAACTTTGCATAAGCTGGCGTTTTATTTAAGAAATATTGTTTAAACAAAAACTTTTCAGCAGATGTCGTTAGAATGTGTTTAGGAATTCCAGGTGAGGCTGCAAAAGAAGATGAGAACAATGACAAAAGACAACAGAAAGTAACTATCCTTTTTTTACGGATTACCATGAAATACCTAACTTCAATGCGGGTACTATTCGATTATCATACATAAGACCCTGGATTCGTAATTGCGATTGAAAATGTGTCCGATTAAATTTCTTAGTTGTCCATCCGGCATCGAACATGCTGACTATATGGTTGAATACAATAACAGTGGCTAAATTGGTAGCACGCTGGAAATTATCATTTGCATCTTTACGTTGCAGTGTGTAATCTTCCCGTAAAGGTGAATCGGGTTTTTTGCTTGATTTGTAGAGGTCTAAACTATAGGTCTGGTAGGTCACATCCACCCATCCGGCAACGAATTGGTTGTATTTTCCGATGTTTTCATAATACTGCTGGTTTTTCCTTTCCGGTAAAAAATGACTGAATGTCTGTCGCTCATAAGCACGCAATCCATCCATATCTGAACGCTCGATACCGCTGACCTGCGACATCCAATTCCAATAATCATTTTCAACCCAATTGCCGTCTGCATAGGCACGGAAGGCTGTTTGCAGGTCATTTCCTTTATTATTGTAATGAATATTTCCGAACAACGCGGCAGCTTCAATAACTAAAAATGCTGCACCTTTTAAATAGGACCCAGCGTAGACCTCCCCTGACCCGGGAACAATGGCTGAAAAAAGGGCTGCTTTTGGAACAGATTTCTTTTTTATATTAGTTTGAAACTGCAGCGTAGCATTCTCTGGCAGCTTGGTGGTTTGGAACAGGGAATATCGGAACTGCGCCGCAGGCGAAACTTCATTTAGCATTACTTTTAAAGAATTTCCACCACTGGCCGCAAAAAGTACTCCTGTCCATAAAAATAACCCACCAAGCATTGTCTTTAAATATTTCATCATTCTAATTATCTACAAAGTTAATTTAAATATCCAAATGAAACGCCAAAATAAAACTTTAATTCTTTACCATATTTTTGATTGGCAAACTGAAATTCATTCAACCCGTATGCCATATCAAAAAATATTTTTGTGGGATAAGAATAAAAAGAAAATGCATCAAAACGCAACTGCGCCCCGACACTCGACTTAAAATCACTGAATTGAATTTTGCTTTCAAAAGCATTTCCGAAGTCGTAATACAAACTGAGAAACATTTTATCAAAATATAGATTCAGAAATTGTGAATCGATATGTTTGAAAATGGGGAACTGATAGGTCGCCCGGCCTAAAAGCATTTTTCTTCCCTCAATACTGAACAAAGGATACCCGCGGTTACCTGTGATTCCTCCACTAAAGAAATGAAAAAAACTGTCTACTTTTGTGTCGATAAAACCACCTTGAATATCGAAATGAATAGAATGGCCGTCGATGGGCAAACCCCAATTTTCCTGCCAATCAACTGTAACCTGATTGTAATTATAATGATCAAAAATCTCATTCAAAAAAGCGTCATTTACTTCAAACCCATTGAGGAATTTATTGAATTGCCGATCATAGCGGATAGAAAAATAACGCCCCCGGCGGCTTATTCCAGAATCCACGGTTGGCTTAAAGCCACTATGTGTAAATTTTGCCCAAAAGTTCCTGCCGATAAAATAATTATAACTCAACGTTGTTTCACCGGTAATTTCCTGAAATTTTGCGCGGGCACTGTAGCGGCTGAATGTAAACGCTGTCTGCAAAACATTGGATGAACCAATTTTAAAACGGATACCCGGCGTCACTTCCATGAGGTTGTAGCGAAATTTATCCGAGGAATCCCGCAAAAAACCAAAACGTCTTATTTTTTCAGTTGAATCAATGCCAACACTCGTATTCTGTACCTGATTATAGGCTTCTAAAAAAAGTGTGGGACCTAACTTGCGATAATCGACTAACGCAAATAAATCATAATCCCCATGTCGATTAACATCAAAGCCGGCAAGAAAGCCGTATTTATCCAACACATCCGACGAATAAAAGTAACTGCCGATTTTTACCGTGCCATAATCGATCATCACCCGTGGTAAAAAAGAAATCGGCGAGTAGTGACTTTTGTAAGGTTGGGCTGTATAATTGGGAATTTTGCTATCATCATAGTTTTTATGATTGATCGTTTCAATTAAATTTTCCGGAATTTTCTGATTCGCCGCTACCAGCTTTACATTTTCTCTATCCGTTAAATAATCTGACTTTGATGCATCGATAGCTTTCATTTCTTTTAGCAGTGCAATTTTAAATCCCGACGATGTGAACCGTGTAAAAACAAGTGCTCCGTTTTTATTCACAGATGGCATAAAGGCGCCGCCAAGAACGTTCGTGACTTGCTGGATTTCACCGGAATAGAGGTCCTTGGAATAGATGTTAAAAATTCCCGTTTTATCCCAACTAAAATATATTTTTTTCCCATTTTCAGAAAAAACCGCATCCCTCGAATCAAATTTATCTGCAACAACTGGCGTTACTTTTTTGCTTTGTACATTATAAAAAAATAAATCGTTTCCACTATCGTAAAACTTCGAAAATACAATTATTTTATCATTCGGTGCCCATACCGGATGGCCGAGCTGCTCACCGTTTTCATAATTGGTTAACCTGTCAATCTTTCCGGTTTGCAAATGATAAATGGACAGATTCTCGGTGCCATCAGCCGACGTGATAAAAACCAGTTTTTGCCCATCAGACGACCAACCCGGGCTATGTGCTCTCAGCGCTTTGGTTAACCGCTTCGTTTTCCTGGTTTTGAAATTGTAGCTATATAGATCATAAAAATGTGAACCGCCTTTACTAAATGCCATTTTATTGGCAAACGCGATTTTCGTTCCATCAGGTGACCAGCTAATTGTAAAGTGCACCCCACCGGCAATTGCTGTTCTTTTTCGCGTTTTCATGTCCTCCACAACCAGTTTCGTTTGCGAAAGATAATCATTCCCGCTATTTGTAATATAAGCAACCTTTGAGCCGTCAGGCGACCATTGGGGGTTAAAGTTAGCCTGACCTTTCGTCTCAATCAATTCACCTTTTACCTGGTTCGGTAATATATTACGTACCTGATAAGCGTAACGACTACGAATGGTACTTACCCACTCTCTATATAATTGTCTTCCACTCTTTCCGGTAGCCTTTTTCATGGCACCATTAAAGGTATACGAAAAAAAACCTTTCATATTTTTGGATAAATGCCGCAGGGTTTCCAACCCATACTCATTCACCAAATAGGTTACAAATGCAAAGCCCTGATTGTAAACTTTTTCATTGCCGAGACTTCTTTTACCGAAAACGCCCATTTCATTATATGTTAACAGCTTATTATCCAGGACAGAAGTGCGCAAAATCATGTCACGGTCACTATCCCACGTATCGTAACCGAGTCCGGGAAGCTGGTACTGTGCAACGCCTTCTGCAAACCAGTGCGGCATCACGGTCATGGCTATCGGGTAAGATGCAATGACATTCGGCCCGCCATGCAGCACATCATCCCGACGATCATTCTCATAACCAATGGCCTGAAAATAAAATGCCGGAATTCGTTGTGTGATTTTTCTGGCAGATTGCAGTTGCATCATGTGAGTAAACTCATGCGTGATCACATTTCTCAACCAATTGTGGGCGCCTCGAAATTCAAAATCCATAGCAGTAGCCCAAATCTCCACTTTATTATCATAAAAAAATGCACCGCCGTTAGAATAATCATCATGATCACGAATAATAAAATGAAGTTTCTTACCGGGTTCATATTGATAAAGTGACGTTACAGGTTCGTAGACTTCCTCGGCGATTTTTGCTGTAAGTTTTGCCGTCCTTTCAGCACCCTGATGAAAATGAACCCAGAAATGCTCCGTCTCTATTGACTGCCAATTTAATTCAGGGTGATTGTAACTCTCCGGTTGCGCAAATGCTGACCTGTCAAATCCCCAAAAGCTTACGAAAACCACAAGCAATAGTAAACATTTGTGTTTCATATATTTCATGCCATATTAACCGGTTAATTAAACGAAAATCTTACGCCGGTTGACAGATTTAAAAAATCTGAATAATTTCCCGGCATTGACATTATTAAGTATTTTTTATCAAACAAAACCGAACATTTTCCATTAATAAACAATGTCGTCCGTGTATTCAGATTATATTTTATACCCACAGACCCGAAGACCCCGGACCTTTTGAAGTATTTCCGCATATCATAATCAATGGATCCGTTTTGCGGATCCTCTTTTCCTTCTTTTATATTAACCTTACTGTCGTAAAGATAGTATTCTCCCGCACCTAATCCTATGAACGGTGTAAACTTATCATCGATGGGTTTGAGACGGTAATTAACCTCCAAACTTGCAGACCAATCCCGTTTGTAGAACCCATTGTAAAAAGCCCGCTGATTTTCAGTTGATGACACGGACATTGCTGAACATAAAATATTTTTTTGCCATTCAAAATCAAAAGAAAAACATTTGGACATCTCTACATTAAAAAACAAGCCAGTAAAAGGACTTTCTATGGCTTGGTCAAAACCATTGCCAAGAGCAATTTTTTTTGAAACTCCGATTTTAACTTTATCACCTAATTGCGCTCTTATTTTTTTACAAGGGAAGATCACACAAAGAAAACTCAGAAAAAACCAATATTTTTTCATATAACACCTCACTCACAGATGCACGTTTACCATCTTATTTTACAACTGCAATTTTAATAATTGCGACATTTCTTCTACGACTTCCCTTTGCCTCTACTCTCGCTAAATAAACACCGCTCTCAATATTATTGAGCGACCACCGCACTTCATTCTCTGCGGGTGAAAATCCTGTACCGGATAACTCATCAACGAATTCCCCGGCTAAATCGTAAATTTTTATTTTCACCTCTGCCGGAGAATTCAGCCGATAATGAATCATCGTTTTATCACCTTCAGTGGGATTCGGATAATTATAGACCGATGCTGCCGGCATCAATTGGTTGCCAGGTGCCGATTGCTGCAAAATCTGAAGATTGGCGTGTGAGTGGGTTATGTCTTTGTATAAGCCATTCCAGACAATTGCATCTGAAGGGATTTGATTATTTAAGTCCCAAACATATAAATAACCGTCGTCAGAGGTTGCTGCGAGTTCCAAATCAGCATCCCCGTCCAGGTCACCGGCAAACAGCGCTGAGGTAATTCCACCACCCGCAGATAATGGAAAACCAACAACGGATTCACCGGATGAATGAAATGCAAAAACTTCATTTCCGGGCGAACCGACTATTATTTCTAATTTCCCGTCCGCATCCATATCCAGTAAAATCGGGGACGCTCGAAGGACAGACAGCGAATTGTCTTCTAACCCAAATTTGATCGGGAAATTTGTATCTAATGTCCCCACATGGTTGACGGCAAATAATTCATTACCTGCAACAAATACGATATCCATAAAACCGTTATTGTCGATATCGCCGATAGCCATTTCGGAAATATTCAATGCTCCCGTACTTTTCGGAAAACCAGAGGATAGGTTACCACTTTCATCATAAACGTAAATATCGCCTGCATCGGACATCGCAATGACGTTTATTTCACCGTCCTGATCCAGGTCGGCGGTCACCGGAGCCTTTGAAAAAGAACCACTCATTTGATTCTGCCAGAATATATCTCCCTGATCAGACATACGGCCAATTCGCCCGTTGGAACTTGCAAACACCAGAGAATTGACAGAAGCAAGTGCCAATCCAACAATCCCATCTGTACCTGCAGTTGAAATTATTTTTAAGGAACCATCCTGCGATACTTTCAGAACATCGCCGTTGTCCGTACCGACAAAGACATCGAAAGCATTGCTGCTCAGATTTCTGACCACAGGTGGTGTTAAAAGAGTGATATCGCTCCGCAGTTCAAATAAGGTATCCGCCTGACCATCATTGTCGGCATCATCAGGCAAGAAACCTGCAACTGTCCGATTGCCGGAGACCACGACTATGTCTTCATTCAAACCAGCGACTGCCGGTGAAAATAAGATTGAATCTATTTCTGTTGCAAAAACTGACAGAAAGACTTTCTTTCGATCCCCGTTCAAACCGACAATCTCAATTGAGTCGCCGTTAGCAAAAAAACCGGAGCCGTCAGCATGCCAGACCAACACGTTATTACCCCCGGTGACGATAACTTCATTCGTCCCATCTCTGTCCAAATCAGCCATAACCGGTGAGTTAGGATTGGAATTCCTAAAGGCGACAAACCGTGGAAATCCGGTCTGGGTAATATTTTCACTCACTGAAAAAGTCATAATTGAATCTGGTTCACTGAAATTTGTCATTGAAACATGTGAATTTGCACCTGAATTTGCCCAACTGTTTGGAGTAGTTGAAGGTGTAAATTCCACAACCGGAGAATTGTTGTTTACCAGCATATTAATCTCATTGGAACCCCAGAACATATCTTCGATGACGCCATTTTCAGCGCCACTGCCGGGGCTTAAAAATCCATAGAACTGGCCGATATCCTGTGCACCGTCTGCCTCTTCGAGGTCAACACCACGATGCTCGGGGTCTGCATTCACACGATTGTCTGCAAAATTAGCCGCAATGACCTTCTCGTCGATATGCCAAACGAGCATTCCTGAACCTGGCAAGCCAAAGTCATATTCACTCACTTGTGTAATGACGCCGGGAACAGCTTCTGCAAGCACTCGCTGCCCCTGGTCATCCCAGACAAATTCTACCCGAGTCCCGGCTGCATCTCTGCCAACCGAAATGTTATCGCCATTCAAATCCCGATTCCGATTTTCCACCAAAAAATATTCTGTCTCGCTGATAGGAATTTTATATATTTTATCAGGATTCGAAGCGCCCGGAGCGGCAACCGGCAAACTTTGCCCATTGCGTATGATAATCGGAGTTTCCCAGCCTAAAAATACTTTTGACCAGGCGCAGGGTTCTGCCGGAATGAGTCCGGTAAAATTCCCCGAACCTTGATCCATCAACCCGAAAACACCTATACCGCTGCGACCGTTGTCGGGATTAAATAAAATCGGCAGGCCAAGCTGATTACCGAACATAATTGCCGAAGTCCCGAGAAGAGCAATTTCAATACCTTCCTGTGATTGCGTTTCGGGCAAAATAATGCCGTCGCGAATAAAAAATGAATTGCCATTCACCGGGACACCCCGGTAAGATGGATCTGAATTTCCGAGGTTTGTTTGTAATGTGTTAAAGTCCAAAAAAACAGACGGAATATCCTGTGGGGTGGGGTCAAAATCTAATGCAAAATCGGATCCTACGCCGGCATGAAATAAAATAAAACTATCGAATTTCGAAAAATCGATGGTTCCGGAGCTGTCCGCAAGTTGAAAACCTTCCTGAAATAACCCCGCAATTCTTTCGTCCAATAATTCCTCAGAATTTGTTGGCGCATAAAAACTCATTGGCCCGGAGACTGTAAAGCTGCCGGTTGATCCCTTCGGAAAAACGTCAAATTGTAAAATCAACTTTCCATGCGAAACAGACTTGAAATAATTTGACAGGGCTAACAATTGATGTTCAAAGTAGATTAAATCATGTGGCGGTGGATCAATAAATGTCTCATCTGTGGAGGTTAAATTAAATTTACCATTACCGGTTGTCAGGCTATTATTGTCTTCCTGAAAATCAACCCGAATAGCTAATATTTTCAATGTGTCAGCACGGTTGCCATTCAGATTCTGAAACTGATTGCTTGCAATCTTATTCAGCCGCTCACGAGAAGACCCTAATCCCAACAAATCACGATCCGAGACTCCAAAGCTTTTAAAATTCAAAGAAGGTTTCTGGGCAAATAAAGATGCAACGATCAAAATTTGACAGAAAAAAACAAAAACAAATAAACGATTCCAATTCCGTATCATATTGACTTTAACTATAAATTTAAATGATTCCGCTTCGTTTCAGTTAGCCGATTTTTTACTCTGCAGGAAAGTGCATTCAACGTGTGAATCAGTGTCAATAGAAATTAACCTGATTTTTTTGTGATTTCAATTGATATAAATAGGGGGTTAACCTGTAAACATTCTCTCACAATGGAATGCAATTTTCAGATAACCCCAAATTTAAATTAAGATTAACGACCTACGGTTAAGGAAAATCTCATGGTGTCGGAAAGCGGGTGATTGTTTCCGGCTGAGATGTACCCAAAATCAAATTGATAGATAGAATAACGCAAACCGGCTCCAAGCGTCAAATATTTACTATTTCCGGCATTATCATAATTATACCCTGCGCGCAATGCGATGAGATTTGCGTACCAGTACTCTGCACCAACGTTATAGATAATATCATTATTACTCCATGCCGAAAAAATGGCTTTCGATACCGAGTCTGATGTGCCATCACTATTTTTATGTACTAGGAGTTTGTTCATGTCGGCCACAATAGTTAACCGGTTAAATTCCTGATCAACAGCTCGATAGGCGAAACCGACTCTGAGATTGGTTGGAAGCGGATCGGCTTGTTCATTGTCAACATACGTTATCTTAGGACCAATATTTGAAAGGTCGAGACCAAAGTTCAACCTATCTATAAACAAATTCTTCTGTAAGACACCTATGTCAACAGAAAAAGCGCTGGCCTGGCCGTTTCCTTTTTCAGCGCCTGCACCAACTTTAGATAAATTACTACGGATAAAACGGACATTTATTCCAACCCCGGTATTTTCTGAAAGTAACGTGCCATAAGAAAGAGTGATAGCCCATTCGTTGCTGTTAAATGTCCCCAAAGCATCCGGGCCCGTTTCATCGGTAATGATCTGTTCGCCTAAATTGATGTAAGTAATATTGGCTCCAATGGTTCCTAATCCCTCTACGGATTGACGGTAGGAACCGAACATATAATACAAATCGGCCAAATTAAACTGAGGCAACCATTTTGAGTATAACGATGTAAACTGTTTGCCTTGTTGGAAAGCCAGGCCCGCTGGATTCCAATATGATGCTGCCGCATCATCTGCCAACGCAACTGCAGCCTCCCCCATACCGCCGGCGCGGGAATTGGGTGAAATCAATAAAAACAACACTGCCGCCTCACTTACAGCATAAGCATTTTGCGCAGCAAAAGCAAAAATGAGGAGTACGCTGAGAATTGCAGATAATTTTTTCATAACTAACCTCCAGTTAAAACATATATAGTTTTTCTTACACATAAAACAAAAAAACCGAATGTAAAGGTTTCTCAGACACCTTTAAACATTCGGACTTTCCTACATAATATTCGCTAAGGTGCCTTGGATATTATAAAATAACTAAACGTATTTACGCTTTTAACCCAAAACCGATAACGAAATTATATAGGCGAACTCCTCTATTTTTTTACTGAATACTTAATATAAAAATTTGAATTCTTTTTGTCAAGACTTTTTTAGTAATTACAATCGGTCAGAAAGTGACATTACTTTAACAAAACATACAGTTTGTTTCGATTTTGGCACCCGACACAGTCATTTTCAATTGTATCAGTTCATGTTGCAATTTTCACACCATTAAACAACAATTTTTAGAAGTTACGCAAGAAATTGATATTACGACACTTACAAATACTTACAAGATATCTAATTTCCAAGAAGCGATTCCCATCCTGTAACATCTTAGGAGGTGACTACGCAAATATTGCACACTATGCGATTTGCGCTTTATATTGTTCCGAAGAAAGTAATTTATCTTTTTCAGTGTGATTAACTATTTTTATTTTAATAATCCATCCTTCTCCGTACGGATCACTATTTACGAGCTCGGGCTGCTCTTCCAAAGCTGAATTAACGTCAGTGACTTTGCCGGTGAAAGGAGCAAAGAGTTCGGACACGGCTTTTACAGCTTCAATGGTTCCGAAAACCTCCATTTGTGTCGTTTCATCACCCACATCCGGCATTTCTACAAAAACGATATCACCCAATTCACTTTGTGCATAATCAGTAATACCCACCGTAGCAATATCTCCGTCAATACTGACCCATTCATGTTCAGCGGTATAAGACAACTCCTGTGGTACGTTCATGCTTTTACTCCTCAGGTCATTCATTAACTAACATATTAATAAAGAGATTCTTGTAACTTTTCTACGTATTTTGTATCAAAATTTCCAGACAGGAAATCTTTATCTTCCAGAATTAACTGATGAAACGGTATCGTTGTTTTTATCCCCTCAATTACAAATTCTTCCAGACTTCTGCTCATTCTCAAAATTGCCTCTTCTCTGTCGTTACCATGCGTAATAATTTTTGCAATGAGGGAGTCGTAATAAGGCGGGATAATATATTGCGCATAGGCATGTGTATCAACACGCACACCTGGCCCTCCGGGCACATGGAAACTCGTAATTTGTCCCGGTGAGGGTCGAAAATTTTTTGCCGGATCTTCAGCATTAATACGACACTCTATGGCATGCCCGCGTAATTTGTAATCCTTTTTCCAATTTATTTTTTCACCTGCTGCGACTTCAATTTGCCATTTAATCAAATCCGTGCCGAACACTGCTTCTGTCACTGGATGCTCCACTTGAATTCTGGTGTTCATTTCCATAAAATAGAACGCACCATTTTCGAAAAGGAATTCGATGGTACCGACACTCTGATATCCCACGGACTTAGCTCCTTTAATCGCCGCATCACACATTTCTTTTCGTATTTTCGGAGTAATAACCGGGGACGGAGATTCTTCAATCAATTTCTGATGCTTCCGTTGAATGGAACATTCCCGCTCACCCAAAGCAAAGACATTTCCATGAGCGTCCCCCAACAACTGTACTTCAATATGACGGGGGTTCTCAAAATACTTCTCCATATAAAGATCAGGATTTCCAAACCCCGCTACGGCTTCATTCCTCGCCGTACTAAACGCATTTTCAAGTGTTATCTCTTCACGAACGATACGCATCCCTCGGCCACCACCACCCGCGGATGCTTTTACAATGACCGGATAACCGATTTCATTTGCAATTTTTCTGGCGTCCTGCACATTCTGTAAAATCCCTTCACTTCCCGGAATGACAGGTACTCCGGATTTTTTCATGGTGTTTTTCGCATAGGATTTATTCCCCATGCTGTTGATCATTTGCGGCGATGGACCGATAAATTTGATGTTACACGACTCACAGATTTCAGCAAACTCGGCATTTTCAGCTAAAAAACCGTAGCCAGGATGAATCGCTTCAGAATTGGTTACTTCAGCGGCACTGATGATGCGTGGTATTTGCAAATAACTCTGGTTACTGGGACCTGGTCCAATACAAACCACTTCATCGGCAAATCGTACATGTAGTGAATCTGCATCCGCCTCCGAATACACAGCCACCGTTTGAATGTCCAGCTCTTTGCAGGCTCTTATGATCCTAAGCGCAATTTCACCTCTGTTAGCAATAAGTATCTTTTTAAACAAGCAAAACCTCAGGAATTTACGTCGTCATGGCGACGGAATTTATGTCTATGCTTTTTCAATTCTAAATAATGGTTGATTGTATTCAACAGGCTGGGCATTTTCAACGAGGACTTCAACAATCGTCCCATCGAATTCAGACTCTATCTCATTCATTAACTTCATCGCCTCAATAATGCATAACACCTGCCCTTTTCTTACAATGGAATTAACGCCTATGTACGGGTCAGCATCCGGGGCCGGTGCGCTGTAAAACGTGCCGACCATCGGGGATTTTATTTCCGTCGCATTCGAACGGCCTGATTCTCTTTCCTTGGCCGAGTCAGTCTCTTTCCCGGGTACAGTTGACGCCGGAGCCGTAGCCTGTGTGGCAGGTTCTAAATTGGTAACATTATGATGTGAATTAGAAGAAAATTTTGAGATTTTTATCGTCCTCCCCCAACGGGTAATTTCCAACACGCCAATGTTGCTTTCTTCAACTATTTTTATTAATCGCTTAATTTCCTCTTCTTTCATTCTACCTCCTCATAAATGACTGCATCAGCAGACACTTATGTTACATTTTTTGTCTTTTACCCGGACTATTAAATCATGCGCTATCTTATTCACTAAATATTGTATATGGCCGGATACTTAAAGATTTTTAATATAACCGATGTTTCTCTAAAAATCAACCACTTTTTGTTACGTGAAATTCATTTTCAAAAAGCCCATTGTGGAATTCTTTGCCGGATTCTTTGAAATCCATATTTTTCAAAAAGTCGTTCCACCTCTGACTCAGAGACACCCTGATACCGTAGATCTTGTACCTTAAGCTCAAGAGGAGCATCCACTGAAATTCGAGCTAGCACTTTTGATATTTCTGCCAGATTTTTTGCAGATTTCAATTTCTCTTTTACAGACTGCCAACCCCTGAATCCATCTCCGTCAAAAGACTCTAACCTTGCATAAATATTTTCCAAATTATCAAATTGAGTTAAAAGTTTAACCGCCGTTTTAGCTCCAATTCCTTTGACCCCCGGGATATTATCCACGGCATCTCCCATCAAAGCAAAAAGATCGACAATCCGTTCCGGCATTACACCAAATTTTTCCTGAACTTTTCCGATATCGTAAGATCGATCCCGTGCAAAATCCCACAGACACGTTTTCTCATCCACCAATTGCGCAAAGTCCTTATCGCTGGACACGATACAAAATGAATGAAATTCGTACCTTATTTTTGCAAGAATAGAGCCGATTAAATCATCGGACTCAAATTGATCATCGATAAATGTTCTCATCCCCAGTGCTTTCGCCATCTCAAGACATGAATGTATTTGTGTTTCCAACGCAGCAGGCGGCAGATCCCGTTGCGATTTATACTCCGGATAGATGTCATTTCTGAAAGATGTGGTCAAACTGCCGTCGAAAGCGACTGCGATATATTGTGGCCTTTTCCTTTTTAGAATCTGGAGCAGAAAATCGGTAAAGCCATAAACAGCATTCACCGCATTTCCACCGGGTGATTTCATCGTTGTTGGAATTGAATAATAAGCGCGAAATATATATGGGCTGGCGTCAATCAAATAGATTTCAGACATGCTAAGCCTTGAATTTTATGAAAATCCTTATATTATCCTTACCATGAAGAACAACGGTAAAGGAGAGGGTCAATTACTTCATGAGAAATAAAATAAAACCAATTTCCACCAAAATGTCAACTCAAAACGCTGGTGCCTTCCTGAAGTATTCCCGGCAATTTTTTAGAATGTGAGTGTTTTAAAGTTGGATGGAGGGAAAAAACTTTGTGCCTTTCTCGAAGCACCTATGCGGGAAATGCACATACAAATTGACGCATGGGTATGATTACAATGTCGCGTTTTGGTTCTTAAGGAACTCCCTAAATTTACCTATAAGCGACTTCAACTCAGACAAATCATTTTTCTGCGCTGCCTGTTCAATGTCGAATCCCAATTGTGATATCTCATCAAAACCGTAACTGGAACCGCTGCCTTTAATGCTGTGGCCAATAAAAGAAATTTCCTTGTAATTTTTTAATTCTAATTCCTTTTCCAGTGACTGACACCGACTTTGTAAATTATCCAAATAGTAATCCTTAAGTTTTGCCATTTCCTTCTGAATTTCAGCTTCCAGATCATCATATTTTTCTTCTTTCAACGTCGTATCTTCTGAGGTCTCATCAAAGTAAGAACGAATACAGGAAATAAATTTTTTCTTGTTAATTGGTTTGGTAATATAGTTGTCACAGCCCGCCTCCATGCACTTCTCAGCGTCTCCCATCATTGCGTACGCAGTTAACGCGATAATGGGAAGCGAATCAAAATTTTTATTCTGACGAATTCTGCGCGTTGTTTCAAAACCATCCATAACCGGCATTTGCATGTCCATTAAAATCATATCGAAAGATTCCACCGCAAGTGCTTGCAAAGCTTCCTCGCCATTTTCGACAATGGTTACCTTGTAACCAATTTGTGTCAAAATTTCTTTAAATAAGCGCCAGTTCATCTCATTGTCTTCAGCAAGCAAAACATGGGGTGTTGTCGTTTTAATTTTTTTAATTTTTCTGCGTTCCTTAGCAATATCATGGTCATAAAGATCTGACCCTGCAGAGGCTTCTGAAAGATAATTTTTCTTACCCGGGGTATACGGCTTTAAAGGCAGCATTATCACAAAAGTAGACCCCTCACCCAGGGAGCTTTGAACATCAACTTTGCCTCCCATGAACGTCACGAGCCTTTCTGTAATGGCTAAACCAAGACCAGTCCCTTCGTATCGGCGGGACGAAGAGCCATCCACCTGACTGAAACTTTGGAAAATGTATTCCAATTTTTCATTGGCGATACCGATTCCGGTATCTGAAACACATATTTCCAACGGGAACAAATCTTCTGTGGCGTGCGATTTTTCTGATCGTTTAACGGAAAGCGTAATCGACCCCTCATCGGTAAATTTTGCGGCATTTGCCAAAAGGTTCAATACAATTTGGCCAACACGAATGGGATCACCAATCAATATTTTGGGTACTTCTGCAGAAATGTGCAAACTCAGATCGATGGCCTTTTCGGCAATCCGAGGCTGAATAACGTGGATTTTACCGTTCAGTATTTCTTTTAAAACAAACGGTCGCTCATCTAACTCAATTCCCTGAGACTCAATTTTCGACAAGTCCAATATTTCATTGATGATGTCCAGGAGGTAGTTTGCAGAAGATTGAATCACTTTTGCAAATTCATATTGTGCTTCAGACAAATTTTCATCTAACAACAAATCTGAATAGCCGATGATTCCATTCAATGGCGTCCGGATTTCGTGGCTCATATTTGCCAAAAACTCGCTCTTGGCTAAATTAGCAGATTCGGAAGACTCCTTCGCTTTTTGTAATTCATTTTCGGTTTGTTTGCGCTTGGTGATATCATGTGAAACCATAACGAGCTTTTCAGGTTCCCCGCTTGCACCGCAGATAACGTTGCTGGATGTTTCAACAACCCGCCAGTTCCCGTTCTTATCTTTAATGCGAAACTCGATGACATGTCCGCTTTTAGAACGCAACGATTTCTGAAATGCCTCGACTACCTCCCCCTGATTATCCTCATGAACATAATTAAAACACCACGTGCCCAGCAATTCTCGGGGAGAATAACCTAGCAATGTCTGAAACGACGGGCTGTTGTATAAATAATTTCCCTTTCGATCAACCAGGGCAATTAAATCCGCAGCGTTTTCAGATATCAAACGAAAAAGTTCTTCGCTTTGTCGAAGCGCCTTCTCATTTGCAATTAACTGAGTATTGCTGGCGATCAACTGTTGAAATGCTGCACTTAATTGTTGCTTACTGGAGACTAATTCAAAATTTAACGACTTTAGTTCTTCTTCAGTACGCTTTCTTTCCGAATTATCCCGATAGTTAATGTAATACCCAATCTTCCGGCCCCTGTTCGAGATGGTGGTTCCACTGATTTCCACATCCACAAGTGAGCCGTCTTTGCGTTTTCTCAAAACTTCACAAAACACGTTTTTACCACGACTCACACGACTAAAAATCGTTTTTGCTTCCTCACGCCCGTCATCCGGAACGATAAATTTCTCAATTTTTTCCCCTTTGATTTCCTTTAATGTATAACCAAATAGTTTCTCAAAAGCCGGATTTACATTAACCACATGGGATTTCATATCTAACAAGACAATGGGATTGGGAGCGGTTTTAAACAAAGACTCGAAATACTCTTTCTGTTCTTTCAACGCATCTTCTGCTTGCTTTCGATCCGAGATATCACGAACGATCCCTTCATAATATCGAATCATCCCATCATCGTTGTAAACCGCATGCCCGTGATTTTCAACCCAAAGAGCCTGGCCGTTTTTCTTTTTTAACCGGAAAACGATTGATTCGGGATGTGCCTTTTGAGATAACTGCGAAAGAACAGTGTGACGTTCTTTTTCAGACCAATAAATATCCCTGGTGATATTGACGCTCATCAATTCCTTTTTTGTGCGATAACCGAGCATTTTCACAAATGCTTTATTCACAGTGATAAATCGGCCATCTGGGGTACTACGATAGATGCCGTCCAAACTTTGTTCAACCAGCAACTTGTAACGCTCCTCCGATTTTTTAAAATCGCTGGTGCGTTTGCTAATTTCTTCTTCGAGGGATTTATTTATGTGCTGGAGTTTATGCGTTAGATGCTGTTTATCTAAATACGAATCATAGCACCCGGCTGCTTCTTTTATAATCCGGGACAACTTGTTCAGGTCTAAAGGTTTATTTAAATACCGCCAAACCAGTCCTGAATTAACAGCCTGAACCGCTGACTCCATATCGGCATAACCCGTAAATAAAATCTTGATGGAATCGGGTGAAATGCTTTGCGCCTTTTCGAGGAATTGCAGACCCGTCATTTTGGGCATGCGCAGGTCGGAAAGAATAATCTGGACTTGCCTGTCCTCTAAGATTCCTAATGCCTCCTTTCCACTTGGAGCGGCATAGATTTTATATTCCTTATTTAATGCCTCCTGCATTAAATCCAGAATCATCGATTCATTATCAACGATTAAAACAGACGTTTCGTGCATGAGATATGATCCATATTATTCGTTCAACCCTGATTCTATATTTATCGGAGACATTGAACTAAAAATTGATGTTTGACGACGAATAAAAATTCTTTTATTTTAATGCTGTTATGCTTATGTTAAATGTTGGAATTTTGACTTTTCGCAAGGAACTTTCATGAAACAATTAAACGTCGCAGTCGTTGGTGCAACCGGCCTGGTAGGTCAGGCCTTTATCGACTTCTTTGTAAAAAGACAATTTCCAGTCAAAACGCTTCGACTGTTAGCGTCCGAACAATCGGCAGGGCGAAACATGCCATTCAAAGGTCAAAAAATCACTGTCGAAACCCTGTCAGAAGATTCCTTTCAAGGGATTGATTTCGCTTTTTTCTCTGCTGGCACGGCGATCAGCAAAAAATTCGCCCCCATCGCTGCGGAATCAGGATGCACCGTTATCGACAACAGCAATGCGTTCAGGATGGATGACAATGTGCCATTGGTCGTACCGGAAATAAATTTCGAGGATATTTCAGCAGCGAATCGAATAATTGCCAACCCAAACTGCTCAACCATTCAAATGGTGGCGGCAATCAATCCCCTGCACCTAAAAGCGCGGCTGAAACGAGTGGTCGTTTCGACCTACCAGGCGGTCTCAGGCACCGGGAAAGATGCAGTCGCTGAATTAGACATGCAAAGCAAAACTATTTTTGAGGATAAAGAGATAAAACCAGAGGTGTACCCACATCAAATTGCTTTTAATCTCATCCCGCAAATCGATACGTTTCTTGCTTCGGGCTACACTGGTGAAGAAATGAAAATGGTTAATGAAACACGGAAAATTCTGCAGGAACCTGATTTACCCGTAACAGCTACCTGCGTCCGGGTACCGGTGAGAAATGCACACAGCTTAAGTGTAAACCTGGAATTCCATAACGCTTTGCAAACGGAAGAGGCTGTAAACATATTACGTGCCGCGCCGGGTGTGGTAGTGATGGACGAACCCGGAAACAACGTTTACCCTACTCCGGCGGAAATTTCCGGTAAAGACGAGGTTTACGTGGGAAGAATTCGCAAAGACCCGTCGGTAAAATATGGTCTGAACGTGTGGATTGTTGCAGATAATTTAAAAAAAGGCGCCGCTCTCAACGCCATTCAGATTGCAGAAAAATTGATTAATAACCCCCCAAAATAGCACACCAATTTCGGTAATTTTTACAGGCCGTGTTTAAATCTGACGCAGGATTGAGACTGGGTGCATAGCTTAAATATTGTTTTCATTTTCACAAAAACAAATCCGTAGAAACCCTTTCTTAACGGTTTAATCCGCTTTCCAGTCATCAGCGGTTCCTGCGATGAAAAATTATTTTGACTAAAATATGCATCCTGAGTAAAGAACAAAATAAAAAAAGCCCTCTGATATTTGTGAGGGCTCTCGTTTCATGATAAAAATCTTATTTACCCTGCGTTCTTCTGACACCGTGATGCCACTAAAGAGCTTGCCCGGTACAAGGACTCAAACGTTCCCGCGTCAGTCCACCACCCATCTAAAATCTCATACGTCAAATTGCCTTCTTGAATATACATATTATTTACGTCGGTAATTTCAAGCTCCCCACGATGCGATGGTTTTAGAGTTTTTGCATATTCAAACACCTTAAAATCATACATATAAATCCCGGTAACAACAAGATTCGATTTGGGTTCCTTTGGTTTTTCCACAATATTTACGACATTTTCACCATCCAGTTTCGCAACGCCAAACCGCCACGGATCTTCCACTTCTTTAAGTAAAATTTTGGCGCCTTCTCCCTGGTGCTTAAATTTCTGAACGGCCTTCCTGATACTTTTTTCGACGATGTTGTCACCAAGAATGACCACCACCGGACCGCCATCGGCAAAGAACTCTGCAAGCTGCAAGGCCTCTGCAATCCCCCCTTCGCCTTCCTGGTAGGTATAATTTAAGTGCTTAAGGCCAAACTCTTTACCGTTTCCTAACAACTTTAGAAAATCGCCGGCATGATTGCCACCCGTGACGATCAGAATTTCTTTGATCCCGGCTTCTACGAGCGTGTTCAACGGATAATAGATCATCGGTTTATCATAAATGGGAAGAAGGTGCTTGTTGGTGATCTTGGTCAACGGGTTCAGACGACTTCCTAATCCTCCTGCTAAAATGACGCCTTTCATCTCACATTCCTTGTCGTTTTGTTAAGTAAAACAGTCTATTTAATCGGACTCACAAAAAACAAACTTTATCAAACAATTCATCTGTTCTGAATAAACTACATAAATAATTTATGCTTTGCAAGCCAGTTACATCGTGATTGACCGAAAACATGATATTTTTCACAAAAGATGTCATTCCAAATCCGGCGGCTGCGCCGGGTCGTAAGGACATGGCAGAAAAGGGGTTTTCGGTCACAAGCTACTTAATTTAATCGTTTTTCATTACCAGTGTAAATAGAGACAGTTTCCTGAAAATGCGTACGCACACAAGTGACGTTCAACAAAAAAGCTCCATTTCCGAAGAAAAGGAGCTTTGTAAAGGAGGAACACATGAGGCAACGTTCTTAAACTCTTCTCCAATGACCGGGGACAAAATAATAACCATGACGGGACTTTCTCCAATGCGGTTGGACATACACGTAATGTGGCCTCTGTTTGATCCAAACTCCTTTTACGTAAACATAATGACCATGTCTGTAAACATAGTGTCCGTTCACCCACACAGCTCCATAATATGGACGCCGGGGTCTTAAGACCCGCACGGTTCTCACAGGCGGCCCAATTCTAACCGCAACTCGCACCCCTGCATCGCTACGTGCAGGCAGAGAAAATACCCCTAAAATCGCGATAAGCAAAGAATACTTAATGAGTTGTTTCATGATTTTTTCTCCTTGGTTACAAGATGAATATTTTTTCCATTTTCAATTCTACCACGACTATTAGCAATGGTCGTACCAAACTTTATATTCTCCGTAAATTCTTAATATAATATAACTTATATAGTTTCGTAAAATTTACACTTAGCCACCATTAATGAACATACAGGTACACAATGAACCGAAATGTTCATTTTGTAAGACCAGTAAAAGAAAAAAATATGCGATGCTATTTCTGTGAAACCATTTTACACAAACATTTTTTGTATGGAATTGGGAATTTTCTACCCCGATATTGTCGTATTTTTAAGCTTTTTCTCTTTGGTACATTCCATAAAATTAGCCCTTGCAAAAAGTTAAACGATTTTGTATTATACGCACGAGCCTGTAAATTTAAATGCAACTGATTGAATACAATACCGGACTTCAAAGCCCAACCCAACGTGTTTACACCAAACCAATTCTATGTGGACAGTTAAATATTTTTCCCGCCGCAGAATATTAAAAGTCCTTGCATCTGTACTTTTCGTATCGCCAGCCCATTTTTTTGTATCGCTGATAAAATCCCGTCGCACATATTTACACACCTTGCAAAAACCGTTGGAAATTCCCCTGGATCAGCCCATGGGCATATCATTTCATGGTCAGGCCATCGTTTTTCGCAACAGTGACGGTTATCATGTCTTTTCTGCTAAATGCACACATCTCGGATGCCTGGTGACGCACAAGGAAGACAACATGCTCGTTTGTCCCTGTCACGGCTCACGCTATTCCTTCGAGGGGAAAATACTCAGGGGACCTGCCACGAAAAATTTAGTGCCATTGAAATTTCAAATTAATACAGACAAGAGGAAGCTAATTATTGAACGCACTTCCTGAAAACCGCCGGTCTCTCATCAATGGCTTTTTTAAACAGTGGAACAGTTTTTTTCCAACTGTGGGTTTGCTGTCTCTGGCCGCTTTTTTTATTGCACTTTTTTCCGGAATCGCCCTGTCGTTGGCTTACGATGTTCATTCACCCTACACCTCTTTGCAAATGATCCTGCTAACAAACACCGGCGCCGTCTTTTTTCGTAACATCCATTACTGGAGTGCACAGTTATTTTTAATTTTCATCGTTTTGCACACAATCGAGCATCTGGCATTAAAAACCGAACGTAAACTAAGTAGCGGTGTTTGGTTGCGTGTGGTCGTATCCATTCCGTTTATTTTTTTTGTGATGCTTTCCGGATTTCTTTTGAAAGGTGACAGCGAAAGTCTACTGGCCGGTCGGATATTAGGCGGCCTGTTAAAAACGCTGCCGATACTGGGTGATGCATTAAAATTTGCCATCATTGGGGCAACGGGCGACTTTCAAGTCATCTACCTCCACCACCTGGCGACAACAACGATCCTCATTCTTTTGGTTACCATTGAACACGCAGGACGGATTTGGCCGAACTGGCGCTCCGTCATCTATCTGTTCTCCGTTTCCATAATACTTAGTTTCACAGCTATGCCGTCCTTGCATGATGGTTTGAACCCGGTTATTAAAGGCCCATGGTATTTTTGGGGCTTGCAGGAAACACTGCATTGGGCAACGCAGCCGGTTTGGATTCCAATCATAACCGTAGGTCTGTTAGCAATATTTTATTTACTTCCCAAAGTATCGGCAAAAACAGCAAACCGACTCAAAAGCGGTTTCTTTTCCCTGTTGCTGATTTACATGATTCTGACCGTGGTCGGATGGTTGTTCCGCGGCCCTAATTGGGATTTTATAATACCGTAAGCCGTAAGCCAGAATGAACGAGCACGAATGAAAAAAGGCACCAACATTAAAGGTAGTCTACCCATTGCACTGGGGGTGGCTGCCATCGTCCTCTCTGCTTTCTGGGTAATTACCACGAAGCAAAGCGGTAAAATTCCGGAGATTCCCGAAGTTCTGGGGCACCGTGAAGGTTGTCTGACCTGCCACCAAGCGATGGCCGGTTTCTCCCCGGCGCACAGTCCGGAGGCAATCGGTTGCGCTGCCTGCCATTTGGGTAATCCCTTTAACCTTGATAAAGATGTTGCCCACAAAGGTGTGGTGCTCATCCCCGGTAATTTGGATGTAGCCAGGAGAACGTGCGGTACAAGCGATTGTCACCCGCAACTTGCAACGAATATTCAAACGTCGTTGATGGCCACCGGCCGGGGCTTAGTCACCGTCGATCGTTTTGTCTTTGGTGAGGCAGACTCACCCAACGCTTCAGGTCACCTTTCAGAATTACGTCACTCGCCTGCCGATGATCATTTACGGAAATTATGTGCATCCTGCCACTTAAGTAAAGTCAAAGATTTGCCTGAACCGATAGATGAACTTTCCCGAGGCGGCGGTTGCACGGCTTGTCATCTTCACTACAGCTCCAAAGCGAAAGAGGATCTCGCCGCCTACAACCAAAGTGGCGACCTGCCTACAACACACCCGGCACTCACAATTCAGGTGACCGATGACCACTGCTTTGGCTGTCACAGTCGGTCCGGACGCATCTCCACAAATTACGAAGGCTGGCATGAAACCGACCTGACACCACAGCAAAAACCCGACTCCGACAATTACCGCCAGTTGCAAGATGGAAGGGTTTTCAGAAAGGAAACAGCAGATGTCCATTTCCAAAAAGGCATGGCGTGTATCGACTGCCACACCTGGCGTGAAACCATGGGCGATGGACAGGCACACAATCATCAGGAAGAGCAGGTGGAAATTTCTTGCGAAGATTGCCACAGACTGGCGCCACCCCAAACAGTTGGCATGGAAACTCTAAATGAAATTGACGGAAAAATTTTACAGCAACGTAAATGGCCACCCCAAAATGGGACGTCCATCCTGACTAAAAAGACGCATCACCCGCTACTGAATGTCCAAATGGACAAAACCGGAAGCGTGATTGTCAAAGAGAAAAACAGTGGTCAAACCCACATCGCAAAATCACCACTACCAATTTGCACAACCCGCATCAAAGGTCATGAACGACTGAGCTGCCAGAGCTGCCATACGGCCTGGGCGCCGCAATGCATCAGTTGCCACACAGAATTTGATGCACAGCAAAAAGCCTTCGACCACCTGACAGATAAGAAAACAAAAGGACGCTGGGTTGAATACAGCGGGGAAATGTTTGCAGACCCGCCGGTGCTGGGAATCCGGCAATCAAACAGCGATGAAATCATCGACACCTTTATTCCGGGAATGATCTTGACCATCAACACGGAAAAGGCCGCTGACACACAACCAGGCGAAACCTATCAAATTTTTCGCCGACTGTATGCCCCCACAGCCGCACACACGACGGTTACCAAAGGCCGTGATTGCCACTCGTGTCACAGCGATCCACTGGCATTGGGATTTGGCCGGGGAAAACTGGTTTACGAAAAAACAACCTCCGGTAAAGGACGCTGGTCTTTTGCCCCCACCTACGGAACGCATCCTTCAGACAACCTGCCCTTCGATGCCTGGACGGGTTTCATGCAGGAACGCACCGGTCCCTCATCAACCCGCATCGGTGCCCGTCCTTTTTCCGTGGAAGAACAGCAAAGAATCTTGCAGGTGGGTGCTTGCCTGACCTGCCACTCTCCCGACTCAAAAAACATCAAACGCATTTATGCTGAGTTTCAATCTGCACTGGAAAATGTGAGTGTTGAATGTGTGCTGCCGGTTTGGAAACAATGAAATAAAACCACAAAAAAAGACATTTCTAATGTTGACAAAAAATATTAATTTTATTACATTTAAACTATCAAATTACCTTTGACATCTCTTTTTAAAAATGAAGCAAAAAGGTCATTAAAATGGCACAAGTGACGCTTAAGCATGTTTACAAATATTTCAACGGCAAAGACGCCGTCGTCAATGATTTTAACATCGAAATTGAGGATAAAGAATTTGTTGTTTTAGTAGGACCCTCCGGTTGCGGGAAAACGACGACGTTGCGCATGATTGCCGGTCTCGAAAGTATCAGCAAAGGCGAGCTGTTCATTGGTGATCGACAGGTGAATGATGTACCACCCAAAGACCGTAACATTTCTATGGTGTTCCAAAATTATGCTCTCTATCCGCACATGACGGTTTACGATAATATGGCATTTGGTTTGAAACTCAGGAAGGTTACCAAAGCCGAAATCAAGAAGCGGGTGCAAAATGCTGCAGAAATACTGGATATGTCCGACTTGTTAGATCGCAAACCGAAAGCCCTATCCGGCGGGCAAAGACAGCGGGTTGCAGTTGGCCGGGCAATTGTTCGGAACCCCCAGGTGTTTTTATTTGATGAACCGTTATCCAATTTGGATGCAAAATTACGTGTACAGATGCGCACGGAAATTTCGAAATTGCACAATCGCCTGCAGGCGACAATGATTTACGTAACCCATGACCAAGTGGAAGCGATGACGATGGGAGAGCGCATTGTGGTCATGAAAGATGGAATCATTCAGCAAATTGCGAAGCCTTTAGACTTGTACAAGCAGCCAAAAAATAAATTCGTTGCCGGTTTTATCGGTAGTCCGGCGATGAACCTGATCGATGGAAAGATCATAAAAAACGGCGGGCTCTGGTTCGATGAAGGCAACATCAAAGTTAAAATTCCTAAACGGCAGGAAGATGCGCTGGCCTCCTACGTCGACAAGGAAATCGTCTTTGGCATCCGGCCGGAAGATATTCATGAAACAATGTCCGCCGGTAATTTAACTGAAAAATCTGAGACGTCTTTAGCGGTAGAAGTTGTGGAACCCATGGGAAATGAGAGCTTTCTCTATGCCACAACCGGTCGTCATTCTCTGATTGCCAGGTTGAGCGGTGATATCCAAATATCGGACGGGGAGCAAATACAATTGGTCATGAATATGAAGAAAGCGCATTTCTTTGACAAACAGAGTGAAACAGCAATTGCGGCTTAGCGAGAGTGGAGAAAAAATCGAAATGAAAAAATGCGCAGGCACTTTTCATGTCTTAAAAACAATAGGCTGTAGCCTTCGACTACGCTCAGGCTGAAGCAGTAAATTACTTTTTCAACAATCTCAACGTCTTTACAACAACATCGCAAAAAAACGATTTCCGATTTGGGATTTTCCATTTTCCATCAGCATGAATCACACAAGTGAACAAAATGAAATATCATCAACTGTCAAATCTCTGTCTTCCAGCACGTTAATCTCTACCTCTTTTTCATTGTGCGCATCTAAATCAAAAAAATTATCCTGCAATCTCAATTTAAAATCCGATTTAATTTGTATGGATTTAGCAAAGGTCGACGTCTTGAGCCGTAGTGTGTAGCAATGCTTCGTTTTCTTTTGCAAACTACTCTCAAAGTCAGATTTTGGTAAAGACATAAGTTTAAACCGTTTTATAAAATAGCGATTTTCAGAGACTACTTTTTCGTGCATCAATAATTCTGCATGCAAATAACTTGACGCCCCATCTACCGGCAAGGAATGAAAATCGAATTGAGTCACACACATCGAACAGTTGGGATTGACTTCGAGATTATTTTCAGTTGCAAACAAACTTTCGTTATTAAAATTGAGATAGTTCATTTTTAAAGTAATAGAAATCGTTTGTAACGTATCATTCGTCACCCAGGCCTCAATTTTATTTTCATTTCGAACCATCGAGACTAAGACCGGCTGAAATGCTCGTTTTACATAATAATAGGCGGCTTTTGGTTGCAGGTCGCTATCGATGAGAGACCAGCTTGTCACCGGCCAACAGTCATTCAACTGCCAGATAAGCGTTCCTGCGGTTTGAAACTTGTTACGTCGCCAATGTTCAATGCAGGTTTTGAGCGCTTCGCCCTGGACAAGCTGGCTTTTATACACAAAATCATCAAACGAGGACGGCAGTTTCACGTGCCCGGCAAGAAAACGAAACAATCGTTCCTGGCCTTCAATCTGTTTGTTGTGGAATTCCATGATTTCACTTTGCGGATGCCGGTCTTTGGGCAGCGTTACTTTTTTTAAGGTTGAAATATTTGCCGGTGCCTGAAATCCAAATTCCGTAATGAAACGGCCATGGTCCTTTTCTACTTCGGTGAAATCAACCCAGTGGCTCCAAATATCCCATTGGTGCCGGTTCCCACTTCCCTCTGAGTTCGGGTCTGCGCCTCCAAAAGGCGAACTGGGCCAATACGGCCGCTCGGCATCAAAGCGATGACAAATTTCCGGAATGAGGTCATGAAACAAATTCAAACCGGGCATATCTGCATAAGATGTTCCCGTCCTTTGATACCAAATCCATTCATTCTCGTTATTGCCGCACCAAATAGCCAGACTCGGATGATGCCGTAATCGTTTTACAACACTTTCAATTTCCTGCGCGACATTTTTTTTGAACGCTTCATATTCCGGATAGGCACCGCAGGCAAACATAAAGTCCTGCCACACCAGCAATCCCAATTCATCACAAAGATCATAAAAAACATCCTGCTCATAAATGCCGCCACCCCAGACGCGAATCATGTTCATGTTGGCATCTTGCGCCATTTGCAGCAGCGTACGGTATTTTTGGGCACTCACGCGGGGCAAAAAACTATCCGCCGGAATCCAATTCACCCCTTTGCAGAAGATGGTTGCATTATTTACCTTGAAGTAAAACGATTCTCCCTGATCGTCTTTTTCCTGAATAAGCTGCAGTTTGCGAATACCAATCCGTTTCGTCACAGTGTCCTGTAATTTACCATCCTCAAAAATCTTCAGGTTCAATTCATAAAGTTTTTGTTCGCCCAACCCCGCCGGCCACCAGAGTTGTGGATTTTCGAGTGTGAGTTCCACCGATTGCTGTTCTTGCTCAAACCGTATTTCTTTTTTAACCCCTGCTATGTCAATGACCGCTGTGAGGAACGGTGCTTTTTTTGTGAACCACTCTGTTGTGAATTGAATTATTAATTTTGCTTTTTTGAAAGAATCATCCAATTGTGATTGCACAGAAACATCTTTTATGCGAATCAAATCAGCGGCTTCCAGATAAATGGGTTTCCAGATACCGGAAGTCGGAAGAATCGGCCCCCAATCCCAGCCAAAGGAATATTGCGCCTTACGTAACTGAAGACGGTGCGAGTCATGTGTGTGACAGCGTTTCCCGTATTTTCGCCCAAGCCGCTTAGCATGCAGGGTCGGCGATTTGAAACGGATCTGCAAGTCATTTTTACCTGTCGTCAGATATTTTTTAATTTCAAAACGGTGCTCAACATGCATGTTCTCCGTGCGAGCAATTAAGTTGTCATTGATAAAAATTTCCGTTACTGTATCTAACCCTTCAGCGACAAGTTGAATGGCAGACATGGCAAGAAAGGTTTCATCCACTGTAAATCCCGTGCGATAAACCCAGTCGACTTTATCAACCCATTGCACGTTCAGTTCATTGTCACGGTAAAAAGGATCGTCGATGAGGCCATGCCGGAGCAGGTCGGTGTGGATAGTGCCCGGCACGTCTGCTTTCAGCCATTTTCCAATGGGAAACGTACTCCCGGCAACATAGTGTTGCTCCGACGTTTTGCCGTCCAATGTAAAATACCACTCGTTGCTAAATTGAAGCTGTTTTTTCATTTTTACCTTTTAGTGCAAAAGAATCATCTTTCGTTTTTCGACGAAATTACTTGTTTTAAGAAAATAAATATAAATTCCGCTGGCCACCGTTTTGCCGGCGGCATCGCGGCCATCCCACCTCACCTGTTTTGCTCCGGATTGCTGCCGCTCGTCGACTAAAGTGCGGACTTCCTGACCACGTAAGTTAAAGACTTTGAGCAGCACGAAGGTGTTTTTGCTCAGATCGTAGCGAATGGTTGTGCTGGGATTGAAAGGGTTCGGGTAATTTGCATACAAACTGTTTTCCTTTGGAATAGCCGCATCTGTTTTGTTAGTAACCGCGGTTGGCAAATCGTACAGTGACCGAATGTCATCATCAGAAATTACCTGATTAAAGATGCGTACGTCATCGATCTCACCTTTAAAATTATACTGCTTATCGCCAGGCAACATCTGTGCAATGGTCACGTCAAGAGTAGTCTTCAGAATGAAGCCCGTCCAGTTCCTGGCATTGTTTTCCTGGCCGTTTAAATATATCTTCGCTTCGCCGTTGCCATACGTGACCGTCACGTTATAAAGCGAATCCAGTGCCAGCGGTTCGGTTGAATCCAGATCAAAAACGCCGTCAGTGGTTTTCACAGTCCAGCGTAGTTTTCTATTTTGGATAATTGATACTTTCCAGCGGTTCTGCCAACTGCCATGGGAAATGGGGAACATTTCGTGCGGTAAAAATTCGGTCACCTTCAACCAAAAATTTACTGAAATCGCTTCTTGAAAATTCAGTGTCGGGTGATTTGGAATCTGAATAAAATCATTTTCACCATCAAACAGGTAAGCGCTGTTAAGCTGACCGAAACGATCCGGAATGAGTTTCGCACCGGTTACCGTCCCCTGGTTGTTAAAAGGGCTTTCATCATTCGCATTGCCATTAAAGGGATAAAAGCCCACCAATTTACCTACTGTTACAGAAACACTATCGCGCACTTGTGCGCCTTTACTGTCCTGCACCAGGCATGTTATGCTATAATAACCGGGCTCCAATGGTGCGTTCCATTTGACGGTAGCGCCATTGCCGCGTATGCTTCCGGATTTACCATTCCAGACATAAAACAAACTATCGCCATCCTGGTCGGTAGCCACGCATGTCAACGTGGTCGTATCGCCAACGTCAATTGTGGCCGGGGATGCAATTAATTGGGAAATGACCGGAAAGTAGTTGGCGATGGTCGCAATTTCTATTGTGCTGCTATCCTTTGCACCGTGCTCATCGACAACCGTGCAGGAAATGTCGTAAGCACCGGCATCTTTTGGTGCTTTCCATTCGACCACTGACCCTGCACCTGAAATGGTCCCGCCGGAAGCCTGCCAGCTATAGGTTAATTGACTGCCATCCCGGTCTTCAACCGTACAGTACAGTTTGATGTTCTCATCAATAAATGCCGACTGAGTTTCCGGTGCAAGGCTTTTAATGCGCGGCGGATAATTATCTACCGTTTGTCCGGCATGAAAATCGACAACCACGCCATCCACGAGCAGGTGGTCAAGCTCATAAGTCACAACACCGCCCGCTGGGACAACAACCAACTGAATTGCCTGCCCGGCCGGAATGGCAATGAGCGTTACACCGCTTACCTGCGTCGCAATAAAGCTGTTCGAAACGACGTCATACAGGTCATGCATGTCTGTACCAACATTCACTGACACCATTTTATCATCCGGGTAGGGATTAAAATAAAGATATGAGGGATAGGCAGCCTTGTGGAAATAATCCGTTTTGAGTAAATCTAATCTTAAAATCATCGGGACATTCGTGGTGTCGATAATTCCACCGAGAATGCCCACATGGGAAGACCCGTAAAGCGTAAGGTTCGTAAATCCCCAGCCGCCGGAAATGGCGTCGCCAGTAGCGAACGGACTTTGGCTGTACTGTCGCTTTCTGATCCCTTCATGGCCAATATAGGAATTCGGATCGTACTGAAACGACCATGCTTCGCTATCCTGATTTTGTACTGGTAAATAAGCGGGGTAAAACAAACGGGAGGCATTGGCAATATTTAATACCCATTTACCAATTGTACGTGTGAAACGATCGTCATAGCGCGTCATGGGCACAAGGGCGCCGATCTGTTCAAACCCATTCATCTGAAAGGCGTAATCATTTCCGGAAACTTCGCCGATTAAACCGCTTACATCGTAGCCCCCCCAGTTACCGGTAATAGCCCCCCAGCTCCGTAAAGGCCCCACATCAAAACACCAATTCAGCATTTTTTCAATATTATAATTTGTTGCCAATTCCGCATTCATACGCGCGGCGGCATAAACGCCGTAGGAAAGCTGTAATTCATAGGAAGGATTTGAAACCCGACTGTTCAAAAACTCCATGGCCCACTCAGCCCCAATGCGGTACTTTTCCTCCTTCGTCTTCACGTAGGCGTTGTAGAGAATCCAGGCAATAGCACCAGCGGCCTCGGGTTCGTGCACACCGCTTGTCAAAGGCATCATGGTAGAGAGTGACCAGGCACGGTAATCCATGTACGGTATCTTCCATGGTGCGGTGGCGCCTCCCATGGCAGCGACCGCCTGTAGCCACCGATCCGCAACCATGGTAAATTGATTGGGAAAATCACCGGCGTTTGGATAATAATAATCGAGTTGATAGAAAAAAACGTTTGGCATGGTCTCGTACCACCAGTCATTGCCGCTCTGCGCCACCGGGTGGTTGAGGTAAACATTTTCTTCGGGGCGGCGGTTAAAATATTCTTCGCACATCAATACCCAGTTTTTACCGTTCTGATCGCTTTTATCGATTCCAACCAACGTTGCCCCGATGACGGCAGGCAGGACATTAATCGCTTCTGAAAAATTCAACCTCGGCGTTCCCACAACTGTTTCCAAACCAAAACTATCATGCTCCGGATAGTTGACCGTGTGGGTATTCAGCCAGATTAAAGGCAGGTATTGGCCGGAACGATTTAAATCAAAGACCAGTGAATCATAACCCATTGCCACCTGTTTCCAATCCCGCATTTCATAAGGCGATGGCAGGCTAGGCATTCCGTCAATACGGGGAATGTTTATCTGCTGCGCAAGAGTTGCCACAGGTAAAACCAGAACCAGTGCAGAAAAAAGTACCAAAACACTCTTTTTCATAAATTTAATTTCATCGTTAACCATCCGAGACATGTGTTGTTTGGTATCGTTTGCTTGGTAAAAGCGGTGCCGTTTTTTTCTGAACCGCAACCATAGCGTCATTATTTAAGCAGAGACGGACTTTAATTCTGTTAGGAGATCACGCAAATTGACGGTTGCAAAACTACTGGCATAGTCAGACATAGCATAAGGGATGATTAAGTCATCACCGGAAATTTGGGCGCCGCAGCTATACACAACGTTTGGGACATAACCCTCCCGTTCATTTTCGTTCGAAGTCAGCAGCGGTTCTTTTAACCGTCCGATAACTTTTGTAGGATCGTTTAAATCGAGAAGGATTGCCCCCATCGCATATTTACGCATGTGGCCGACGCCATGCGTCAGGACAAGCCAGCCCTCTGAAGTTTCAATGGGTGAACCGCAATTCCCCAATTGTACAAACTCCCACGAATAGGTCGGTCTGAGCAGTATCTTCTTTTCGTACCAGAAATGAATCTGCTTTGAAAACATGATGTACATATTTTCATTGTCCTGACGGGAAATCATCGCATAGAGACCGTCGATTTTTCTCGGGAACAGTGCCATCCCTTTGTTATGCACTTCCGGCCCGTTCAGTGTACTAATTTTAAAATTTAAAAAGTCATCGGTTCGCAACAACTGCGGTAAAATAATCTGGCCATCGTAAGCGGTGTACGTGGCATAATAGGTGGCTTCCCCATCTTCGCCGTGAAATTTTACAAAACGTGCATCTTCGATGCCATTTATTTCTGCAGGCGTGTACGGGAAAATGATTCGCTCTGAAAGATCGTGTTTGGCTGAGTAATTTACTTCATAGTTTGACTGGGCCAGAGACAGGATGCCTTGTGCTGTGGTATCACTTTCCCCATCACCATGGTTTCGTAACAAAGCGAAACGAAGCATTTCTTTCAGTTCGTTGAAGCTAAAATAATCTTGCAAATCCTCTAATACACCACTGGCAAAATCGTTCGATAATCCAAGCTCTAATAATTTTCGAGTAAAAAGCGATTTTTCATACGTAGGATTTGGTTGAATTTCAGGCAAGGTCAAAAAACGTGTTGGATTATCGATAGTAATTTTGTTATTCCGATCGATCACGCCCGACCGAAACGTAATGGAGGAAACATGCCCCTCTCCTGTTGCCCGTAAGCTGATGATGAAACGTTTACTCCCCGCACTCAAATTGGACTGGTCCGGATGCCACACCATAGATGGATTAAAAAGCGCCGCAGATTCCAGGGAATACTCCTGGGTAAAATAAGCGCCGATAAGAATTTTTCGTTCGTCACTTAACGGTTGGTCGGTTAACAATTGACTTTCCATCTCTTCAAAACGGCGCAGGAATAACAGGCGTATCTTCTGATGCCTGTCGCCAAATTCAGCCATGACCTGATTGCTCCGACGTTTTACCTCTGCTTCCGTAAGCGACATAATGCGGGCGATAATTTTGATTGCCCGGTCCTGGCCAAACGGATTGAATGGACGGATAAGCACTCTTTTACAATCCGGTTTGATAAGAATATTTGTTCGTTTTGCTTTCATTGTTTGCTGGCCGTTTGGTTTAGTGTCTTCGTTTGAGCGGTAGTGTGATTTGAATGATTAAATGTCGTCAAAAAGTTCTCCGCTAATTGTATTTCGGCAAGTGACATCAAAAATGCAAGCATCGATTCCGCTCCCTGGTTTAAATTCAGTCGGTCAGCGTGTAAAGCATCATGGCAACCGCCGGTTTTTGAATCATAAAGCGCTAGTCCAAGGTCATTGCGGCCGAGAAACCATTCGAAGGCTTTGTTTGCCTCATCAAACCAGAAAGAATCCTTTGTGGCGTAAAATGCTTCTAAAGAAGCTGTAACCATGGCGTGCGCTTCAATGGGTTGTTGATCAAAATGGGCCCGCTTTGTGCCATAAGAATAAAACCCGTTTGTTCCGATTGGCCGGAAATGGCCGGCCTCTGCCGTTTGGATTTCTGCCAGCCACTTCAGGGAGTTTAAGCCAATTTCGAACGCTTTGTGGTTGCCGCTCCAACGGCCGCTCAAAATAAGCGCATGGGGAAGTTTTGCATTGTCGTAAGTCAGTTTTTTCTCAAACCATGGCCAGTCTTCAGTTGCATTTTCATCGTAGATATCGATGAGTTTTTGAGTCAATTCATCGCGGAGTTTATTCACTAAGCGATCACCGCTCAACCGCCGGAAATATTCGTGAATCCCCAATAGCGTCAGCGCCCAGGCACGCGGATGCTTTAATGCCGTAACCATCGGCAGCGCCAGATCAAAAAGCTGAGCTGCCCACATTTGTAAATCGTCATTCTTCGAACGCCCAACGCAAGCCCCCAACGCCCAGAAAGCACGGCCCTGAGAGTCGTCGGAACCCACCTCCTCCAACCAACGACGATCAAAGCTCATAAAGTTTCGAAAACGTTTCTTACGCGGGTTGAAAGCATGCTGCAGGAATGCAGCATAATTTTTCGCCAGCGGGAAAACTTGTTTTTGGTCGAAATTTAATTCTTCAAGTAAAACCGTTAACAATAGCGCCCGGGCGTTGTCATCTGTACAATAACCCTCTGAAAAGAGTGGAATGGAGA
>CAYVXE010000009.1:0-1351 GCA_964455375.1 uncultured Calditrichaceae bacterium | reverse complement strand
AGCGCCCGGGCGTTGTCATCTGTACAATAACCCTCTGAAAAGAGTGGAATGGAGAATTTTGCATGCTGAAGAAGACCTGTGGAATCGGACAAACGGATTAAATGCCAGAGCCGGAAAGCGGGTAACTGACGACTTCTTTGATCTGCCATGGTTATAATAGCCTGAGGCCTAATTTTTTTCTCCAAACGAATTCGCTGCGCTTTTTGAAATGACTTCATATACGATTGTGCAACTTTAGCCCAGACCATTTCTCGTCCCATAAGATAAGCCTTCTTACGCATGACATGACGTTCGGCTTCATCCTTTAAAAGACTGATGATCGCCTTTGCTATCGCATCAGGATTTTTAAACGGCACCAAAACGCCCCGGCCATCGGCTAAAAGTTCTTTCGCATGCCAGTACGGGGTGGAAATGATCGCTTTGCCGCAGCCAAAAGTATACGACAACGTACCGGAGGTAATCTGCTCTTCGTTTAAATAAGGCGTAATATAAATATCTGCCGCACCAATAAACGCTTTCAACTGTTCTGCGCCCATAAAACGATTGTAAAAGGTCACATGCTGTTTAATTCCTAAATCATGCGTCAGTCGTTCCAGACTCATCCGGTAGCTTTCACCATACTCTTTAATGAGTGCAGGATGCGTAGCGCCGAGAATGATATAAACAATGTTATGAAACTCAGATATAACCTGAGGGAGCGCCTGTAAAACGTTTTCTATCCCTTTATTCGGTGAAAGCAGACCGAAAGTAAGAAGTAAATATTTTCCCTCCACATCAAATTGATCTTTATAAAAATTCGGATCCACAAACGGCATATCCGGGATTCCGTGCGGGATGATATCAATTTTATCTCCGGGTACGTTATAAATCGAGGCAAGAAAATCTCTGCCATGCCCGGTCATCACCACTAATCTTGCCGAAAGTGAGGTCAGGTCATGCATGACCTGCATCTGGTTAGGCGTAGGTTCACGAAGGATTGTATGTAATGTGGTGACCACCGGCACGCGGAGTTTCCTGAGAAGGGTTAAAATATGACTGCCATCCGTTCCGCCATAGATGCCAAACTCATGCTGTAAAGAAACAACTCCGGCATTATTGAAATTGAGAAAATCTGCAGCTCGTTCATAAGATGAAAGGTCATGCTCCTGAAATTCAAAACGTACTTCACCGGGGTAAGAATAACCTTCGTTGCGATCATTTACCGGTACAACAAAACAATCTATTCGCGGATATTGTGATGTAACAGCCGTATACAAATCATGGGTAAAGGTTGCAATTCCACACCGGCGAGGAAGATAATCCCCGACAAATGCAATTCTTTGAGCATCATTCGTAGCATTCATGTTTTTTC
>CAYVXE010000008.1:64549-70729 GCA_964455375.1 uncultured Calditrichaceae bacterium | reverse complement strand
TTTGTTTTGTGTTCATCGGTAGGTTTATCAATAATAATGATGCCATGAACATGATTGGGCATGATTACAAATTCATCCAATACAACAAAAGGAAAATGGTTTTGAATTTCATTCCAAAATTTATGGGCCAAACGACCGATTTCGGAAAATATCATCTTTCCATTTTTAATTTCACCGAAAAAACATACCCTGTTTTTTGTACAGATGGTGATAAAATAGGCGCCGTTCCAACCGTAATCCCAATATGGCAGACGGGTGGATGAAATGCGGTATTTATTTTTAAATTTTTCGGGCATTTGGATATAATGGTAATTCTGTACACATTATTGTCGTCGTGTTGTCATCATATTGTTGTAGAGACACGGCATGCCTTGTCTCTACAACAATAATTAATAAATTCCCTGTTTCCGATCAAGGAAAGAAACCGTGCTGTTGTTGTGAAAGTCATTGACAATCTGTGTTGGATATGCTATTTTAATTTTTTATTTTATGGTACAAATGTCCGGTCTTAAAAGAGAGATAGCGATACGTATTGATTAAGATATTTTACACACAGTCCGGTTTTGAAATCCCCGGAGTTACCCGTGAACAGATGCGAGACATCGATCGAATTGCGTTGGAGGAAACCGGTCCGAATTTATATCAGATGATGGAAAATGCCGGCAGGAGTCTGGCTGTGTTAGCCATCGAAATTCTGGGCAGCACTTGGCGGAAGGGCAACGTGTTGGTGTTGTCCGGTGGTGGTGGAAATGGCGGGGGTGGCATTTGTGCCGGACGGCATCTGGCGAATCGGGGGGTGAACGTTTCCCTTTGTCTGGCACGGCCTGAGCATCTCGAAGGGGTTCCGTTATTCCAAAAACAAATTTTTGAATTTGCCGGCGGCACGGAATTAGATTTCGGTGAGCTTCATTCAATGGGGTTTGATTTAATTATCGATGCGCTCATCGGCTATGGCTTGCACACAGAACCGAAAGGCATGGCTGAAGATTTAATCAACTGGGCGAATGAAACCGAGGTTCCTGTTCTGGCGCTGGATGTCCCTTCCGGTGTTGATGCCAGCAGTGGCGAAACACCGGGTGTTTTTATGCAACCGGATGCCACGATGACGCTGGCTCTGCCCAAAACCGGCTTGCGGTCGGAAAGGACCGGCGACCTTTATTTAGCTGATATCGGTATTCCGACGGTGACATTTGAAAGAGCCGGTATTTCATATCAGGTACCCTTTGAACAGGACGACCTTATTCGAATAAACGCGATGGGAGAGAAAAAAAGTTGATTTTGGTGGGTGATATCGGTGGGACAAAAACGCGGCTGGCGTTGTATGATTCCTCTTTAGAACGTCAGGATGTGGCCTTTTTTGCTTGTCGGAAATATGCAAGTTTGGAAGCGGTTATCATAGATTTTCTGAAGACTCGACATGTGTCGGTTCAATGTGCCTGTTTTGGTGTGCCGGGACCGGTTATGAACGGATGTTCCGAGGCCACCAATCTTCCCTGGCGGTTAGATGAAAGAAGCATCGCAGCAGCACTGGGGATTCACAGAGTTAAGCTTGTGAATGATCTGGTTGCCACAACCAATGCGGTTCCTTTTTTAAAAGCATCGGAACTGGTGGTCCTGCATCCGGGAAAAAGCGATGCCGACCCGCATGCAGTACGGGCGGTGCTGGCGCCGGGCACCGGATTGGGTCAGGCTTATTTGACCTGGGACGGAACGAAATATGTGCCGCGCCCTTCCGAAGGCGGACATGTGGATTTTGCGCCTACATCAGAGATAGAAATCAGATTATACCGGTACTTGCGTACAAAAAAGGCGCGTGTCAGTTATGAACGGTTTTATTCCGGCCCCGGAATTGTGACCATTTTTAATTTCCTAAAGGAAAAGGAGTTTGATTCGGTGCCGGCAGAACTTGAACAGCGCATGCAACATCAAGACCCCGCGGCAGTCATTTCACAATCAGCTATGGAAGAGGAATTTGAGATTTGTGTGAAAACGTTGGATATGTTTGCTTCCGGCCTCGGAGCCATTGCCGGCAACCTGGTGTTAACCTATCTCGCAAGCGGCGGCGTTTATCTCGGTGGGGGTATTCCGCCGAAAATTTTGCGGAAACTCCGGGACGGCACAATCGTGAGAGCTTATCTGAACAAAGGCCGGTTATCCAATATCGTGGAAGATACCTCTTTGTATGTTATTCAGGATGATCATACGGCACTGTTGGGAGCAGCGCATATCGCGGCGGAATTGTAGGTGGGAGAAGGAAGTTTGGCGTTTAGGAACAATTCTCAATTACGAATGACGAATTTACAAATTGCGAATAACGATTTAAGAATCTGCAAGTCTTGTTGTGTATTCTTTTGCAAATAAGAGGTTGAAGAGCGCAAGGGAAATACCATTTATTTACATTTTAGAAAGAGACAAAAATGGATCAATCAATAGAACAACGCTGCATTAATACCATTCGTACGTTATCTATCGATGCCATTCAGAAGGCAAATTCGGGACATCCGGGGGCCCCCATGGGTTTGGCGCCGGCAGCTTTCGCTTTGTGGATGAACGTGATGAAACACAATCCGGTTAATCCGAAATGGCTTAACCGTGATCGATTTGTCCTTTCCAACGGACACGCTTCCATGCTGCTCTATTCCATGCTGCATCTGACTGGCTATGATCTGTCTCTGGATGACATTAAGCAGTTTCGCCAATGGGGGAGTCGCACGCCGGGACACCCGGAAAATCACCTCACACCAGGCGTGGAAACCACCACCGGACCGTTGGGGCAGGGACTTATGAATGCTGTGGGGATGGCCCTGACAGAAGCGCATCTGGCTGCGGTTTACAATCGCGATGGTTTTAATCTGTTCGATCACTACACGTACGTTTTCTGCGGTGACGGTGATTTGATGGAAGGGGCTTCCCATGAAGCCGCTTCTCTGGCCGGACATTTAGGGTTGGGAAAACTCATCGTCCTTTATGATGACAATCATATCAGCATTGAAGGGGACACGAAAATTGCCTACACGGATGACGTTCTGCGTCGTTTCGAAAGTTACCACTGGCATGTGCAGGATTTGGGTGAACGCGGCAATGACGTTGCGGCGATCACGAACGCATTCGAAACCGCGAAAAAAGAAACCGACCGGCCATCGATGATTATTTTGCGGACGCATATCGGTTACGGTTCACCAAATAAACAGGACACTGCCGGCGTTCACGGTTCTCCCCTGGGGGATGCGGAAATTAAGCTCACAAAGAAGGCCTACAATTGGCCGGAGGATAAAACATTTTTTATTCCGGATGATGTGGCAGAATTTATGGCCCTGGTTAAGAAAGCGGGTCAAAAGTCTGAAGCGGAATGGCATGAAAAATTTGCGGCGTACCGCAATACGTATCCCGATTTAGCTGAACAGCTCCTTGGAGCATTAAAACAGGAACTCCCTGAAAAATTTGGCAGCATGCTACCGGTTTTTTTGCCGGAAGACGGTCCGCTTGCCACGCGCTCGGCTTCGGGGAAAGTCATCAATGCTTTTGCGGATTTTCTGCCATATATGCTCGGTGGAAGCGCAGACCTGGCGCCGTCGAACAACACGTGGATAAAGAATTCAGACTATCTGCAAAAAGGCGCTTATGAAAATCGCAATATCGGCTGGGGGGTGCGTGAGCATGCCATGTGTTCCATCGCTTCTGGGATGCAGTTGCATGGCGGCGTGCGGCCATTTGTGGCGACATTTTTTGTCTTTACCGATTATGCGCGTCCGGCTATCCGACTGGCAGCCTTGATGAACCTGCCGGTCATTTATGTGATGACCCATGACTCCATCGGATTGGGCGAGGACGGGCCCACGCATCAACCGGTGGAACACCTGGCGGCGTTGCGGGCGGTCCCCAATCTCACAATCATACGTCCTGCGGATGCCAATGAAGTGGTGGCAGCCTGGCAGGCTGCTCTGGAACGGACGTCCGGACCAACGATGCTGGTTTTGACCCGTCAGAAACTTCCGGTGTTTGATCGGAACGAATTCGCCGGTGTTGAGGGTGTTTTTAGGGGAGCGTATATTTTATCAAAAGAAAAGGGAGGGCGACCGGACCTGATTTTGATCGCATCCGGTTCGGAAGTTGAATTAATTGTCAATGCTCAGAAAGAGCTGGCGACTCAGGGAATCGATACCCGGGTGGTGAGTATGCCGAGCTGGGAATTATTTGCCGAGCAATCTCAGGAATACCGGGATACGGTTTTACCGCCGCATGTGAAAGCCCGCCTTGCCGTTGAAGCCGGTTCTCCGCTGGGCTGGCATCGATGGACGGGCGATTCCGGTGACATCCTCGGCATTGAAAAGTTCGGCGCCAGTGCCCCGTGTGAGGAGTTGTACCGACAGTACGGTTTGACGGTGGAAAATATCGTCGCCCGTGCCAAAACCTTGTTGTGAATTTGAACATTACTTGCAAAATGGACATTCATGTTTAGATGAACCAGGACTATGCAGATGTTGTCTTTCCACTGCCTTTGCACAAGGCGTTTACCTATTCCATCCCGCAGGAATTAAAAGAACATTTACAAATCGGTAGTCGTGTGATTGCCCCGTTCGGCGCCAGACGTTTAACCGGATTCGTTGTCGGATTAAAAGCCGAAACAGACCTGGAAAGCGTGAAGGATATTCAGGACTGTCTGGATATGGAACCGGTTGTTTCTGAGGAGTTGCTGCAACTGGCCAAATGGATTGCCGATTATTATCTCTGCTCCTTAGGGGAAGCCATCAAGACGGTTTTACCTTCCTTGCTCATGCAAAAATCAAAACAACATGTGGAAGTTTGTTCTGAATATGCCGACATGTTTGCCGCCGAAATTGCTGCAAGCGCACCGCGTCAGGCGCAAATTCTCAGGTACGTCGCTAAAAGCCAACGTATCTCAGTTGACCAGTTAAAAAAACGACTTGGAGCCAAAAATTTGTTTTGGAGTTTAAAACAGTTGCAGGAAAAAGGGTTGCTGGAAATTTCCCAATTGTTGAACCGCCGCACAAAACCCAAAACAGAAAAATTCATTCATCTGAATGTTTCACAGGTGACACCAAAGACCTTCGACGAAATTTACCGGTCATTAGAGAAAACAGCACCCAAACAAGCTCATTGTCTTAAGTTGTTGAAGGAAAGCGGTCGGGAAGTGCGGCAAAAAGAGTTGCTGCAAAAAGCGGGGGTTGCCTCAACGTCCTTGAAATCTCTTGTTCGTAAAGGTTTTGTGGAAATGTCGGAGAAGGAGGTTATCCGGGACTATTACCGCTTCAGCGAAATCGAGCCGCCGGTGCCGGTGGTCTTAACCGGCGAGCAGAAACAGGCATTGTCGCCGATTTATCAATCAATCACTGAAAAAAGGTTCCAAACATTTTTGCTGTTTGGCGTTACAAGCAGTGGCAAGACACAAATCTACATTGAAGCGATTCACCAAACATTATCGCTGGGGCGTACGGCGATTGTGCTGGTTCCTGAAATCAGTTTGACGCCGCAAACGGTTCGGCGTTTTCGTTCGCATTTCGGGGATAAAGTTGCGGTTTTACACAGCGCCATGTCTGCCGGAGAACGGTATGATTCCTGGCAGCAGCTACGGGAAGGAAAGGCCGTTGTGGCCATCGGACCGCGTTCGGCGGTCTTTGCGCCGCTGAAAAATATCGGCCTCGTCGTGGTTGATGAAGAGCATGAGGGGTCCTATAAACAAACCGACTCTCCGCCACGCTACCATGCCCGTGATATTGCCGTCATTCGGGCAAAGTTTAGTCAGGCAATTGTTATTTTGGGTTCTGCGACGCCGTCTTCCGAGTCCTATTTTAACGCTCGTCGCGGGAAATATCAGCTTCTTGAACTTAAAAACCGCGTGAATAATATTTCTCTCCCGGACGTCGAGATTGTTGATATGCTGAAAGAGAAACGCATGTCCGGGAAAAATACGGTGCCGATATTTTCCCGATTACTGGTAGAGAAAATTGAAGAAAAAATCGGTCGCAACCAGCAGGTAATCCTTCTCTTAAATCGGCGCGGTTTTTCCAGTTTTATTAAATGCAAAGATTGCGGTTACGTCGCGGAGTGCAAACAGTGCAATATTACGATGACCTATCATTTGCATGGCCGGCGCCTGCGCTGCCACTACTGCGGCGATTCCCGTAAAGCTCCGGAAGTGTGCCCCGATTGTCAGGGCAG
>CAYVXE010000008.1:5071-64449 GCA_964455375.1 uncultured Calditrichaceae bacterium | reverse complement strand
ACTACTGCGGCGATTCCCGTAAAGCTCCGGAAGTGTGCCCCGATTGTCAGGGCAGCGATATCGTCTTTACCGGACACGGAACGCAAAAAGTTCAACAGGCGCTTGGTGAAACATTTCCACAGTTTAAGGTTGTGCGCATGGACCTGGACACGACGAGTAAAAAATGGGCGCATGATCGAATTTTGAAAGATTTTGAACAGGGGAAATATCATATTTTGCTGGGAACACAGATGGTGGCCAAGGGACTCGATTTTAACCGCGTAACTTTGGTTGGCGTCATCAATGCGGATGTGGGAATGTTAATTCCTGATTTTCGTTCCACCGAAAGGACATTCCAACTGCTGACTCAGGTTGCCGGCCGGGCTGGTCGCAGAAGTATTAAAGGGGAAGTCATTATTCAAACATTTACGCCGGAAAGTTTTTGTATGAAGTGTGCCAGGGAACATGATTTCCGTAAATTTTATGCTGAAGAGATCGCACAGCGCCGCGAGCTGGGATACCCGCCATTTGGCAGGCTGGTTTCCATCCTTTTTAGGAGTGAAAAAGAAGCCACGGTGCGGTCTGCTGCAGAAACCTATGCGCGACTGCTGCACCGGGTAAATCATTCTTTTCAAATATTGGGACCGGTACCGGCGCCAATTGCCAAAATTCAAAACAAGTATCGCTATCAGATTTTGTTGAAATCATTGAAGGTGAAAGATGTGGCAGGACGAGAAGTTCGTCAGGCGGTGAACAATGCAGGCGCGCAGTTTAAAAAAATAGATGCATTCCGGAGAGTGCAGCTTGCTGTGGATGTGGATCCGATAACGATTATTTAGACCGGATACATGTCTTGTTTAGATCAGTTCTTCAGAAGATTATTCTTTGCATAATAGCGTACCACTAAATCGACAACCATCGAATAATTGTGAATTCCTTCCTCCACTTTGTTCGCTTTTAAATACATATCATAACTTTTGTTGGATAGTTTAGAAATGAAGCCTCTGTGCGCTTTCCATCTTTCCCGCACTGCGCTCAAATCTAATTTCACCCCTTCGCTGAGTGAGTTTACATAAGATCGGTATTTTGTGGAGTCAGAACGGACATTGCTGAAAAAATAACCCAGTAGATAGAAGTAAGCGCTGTATCGCACCAGAGCGTCGGAGGACGTTTTACAGATTAAAAATGCGATGAAGTTGGCTTCCGATTCACTGGTGTAGCCGATGGCATGTGCTTTCTCATGGGCGATGACAAACGGCAGCTCAAACGTGAGCAAATCTGAATTATAATGAACTTCATGGAAAAAGGGACTGAAAAAACCGCTGGTGGTGGTTTTGTTTAAAATTCCGTTAACCGCGAGCGTTTTGATGGTTTTTCCCGGTTGAAAGCCGGTGATCAGCGAGTCTTTCAGCGCTGCCCGGTAACTGGCATCCACAAGATTATTGATTGCTGCCATAGAATGAACAGGGTAGGAGAGATTCAATTTATTGACGTGATGAATAATATCTGTGAACGTTGAATCGAGAGCAGTTTTCTGTAAATGGACTCTGTCGAGTCCGAGTTTCGCTTTGATGGGAACTCTGAAATAGTTTATGCCCCAAGAAATATAAAACCAGATAATCAGGATTGAAATGCCGGTAAGGACGTTTAATACAAGCCTGCCAAGCGTTGGTTTCTTTTTTCGAATTCTGCCAATGTAAAGCGGGACTCCGATGATCAGAATAAACCATACACAAAATTCAGTAAAAGAAAAAGGGAATTGACTGGAGAAATTGGAAACAAAAATATTGATGATTCTGTAGAGCCCGTTTGAATAATACGTTTCAACAAATCGCGGGTAGCGGGCTAATAATTGAATCAGCAGTAAAAACGACAATGCCGTTCCGATGATACCGGCGCGTGTTTTAGTGGGAGATTTCATTGTGCGAATGGATCGGTGATTTAATTCAGTTCAATTCTTAGTTCGGCTCACCACAAAGGCGTTTTATTCCAATTCCAGTTCTTTGGCAATTCCCTGCATCGCTTCAATCACATTGCCGATATGCTCTTCTAATGAGAGGTTCAGCAAGGCGGCTCCCTTCCGAATGTCTTCACGATTGACATTTCTGGCGAATCCTTTATCTTTCATTTTTTTCTTTACCGACTTAACCTTCACATCCATAATGCTTTTGGACGGACGCACTAACGCTACCGCAACGATAAAACCGGTCAGCTCATCCACTGCAAAGACGGATTTTTCCATGGGAGTTTCCGGAACCACACCCGTGTGTTCTGCATGCGCAAGCACAGCACGCCGGATTTCTTCAGGGTAGCCTTTCTCCTCTAAAATTTTTACGCCGACAAATGGGTGATCTTCCAGAGACGGGTTTTGTTCATAATCGAAATCGTGCAGCAGTCCGACGATGCTCCATTTTTCTTCGTCTTCGCCAAATTTTTTTGCATAAAATCGCATGGCAGCTTCTACTGAAAGCATGTGTTTGCGCAGGCTGTCTGATTTTGTGTATTCGGTCATTAAATTCCAGGCTTGTTCACGATCCATAGTCTTCTCCATGTTTGTCAACTCGCATGTTACAATTAGGTGAATTTTGACCTAAATGTCAATAACGGACTCTCAGATAATTACGTTAAGGGCAGCAGGTAACATTTCAAAATATGCAGGCAAGACACCCGCTGCTTCACCATCTGCATCTAGCTTCACCGAATGCTTCGATGTGAGTGTGACAGTTTTGCCCCTGAATGTCTGCACTTTTGGGTGCGTATGCAGCGTTCCATTGTACAGTTTGTGAAGTTGCGCCAGAACATCCCGCCGGGTCACATCCCCGATAATCGTGATGTCAAATAAACCGTCATTCATCGCTGCTTTTGGGGCAATCCACATGCCGCCGCCAAAAAATTGCCCGTTGGCAACAACGACGGAGTTGACGGTTAATTCCGCTTCAAAAATATCGTCAATTTTTATGTGAATCGATTTGTTTTTGTAAATGGCGAGTGTTTTGAGCAGAGCGGATACATAAGCCACAAACTGTCCTAATGCCTTGGAGGACTGATTAACCACCTCCACCATCGCTCCCCCGAATCCGGCATCAGCGATATTTATGAAGTAACAAACACCGTTTTTGCCGCTTTCTTCCGTAAACGTCAATTTACCAACATCGTATTTGCAACATTGACGGTTCTTAATTTTCGCCATTGCCGTATGTAAACTGTGCGGGAGTTCAAGGGATTTAGCAAGGTCACAGCCTGTTCCCATGGAAATAATTCCCAGAGCAGCGTCGGAGTTGATCGGTTCTCCATTTTCAAAGAAACCGTTGACGACTTCATGAATGGTACCGTCACCGCCAACCGCTACAATGGTTTCGTACCCTTCGTGAATCGCCTTTCGGGTGAGTTGAGTGGCATCGGCCGGTTTTCTTGTAAAATCCCATGAGATTTCTTTAAAGAGGTTAGACGCAATTCGTTGAACCTCTATCCATTTTTTTTTAACGGTTCCGTTTCCTGCTACGGGGTTGACGATCAATTTTATCTTAGTTTCCAAACCGACCCGGTCTCCTCTCTGTGTGGCGACGCATCTTACAGCACCCACCATACTACAATCAGAATATAGGATGCCAGCAAAATTCCACCTTCGCCTCTTGACAGGGTGTGCCTGCTTTTTAACATGGGATAAAGGAGAATGGTCAGCCCGATCATAATGGGAATATTGTAGGTAATAAGGTCCGGTGCCACCGGGAGCTGGTGGATGGTTGCAACCGGCCCGACGATAAACAGCATATTAAATATGTTCGAACCCACGATGTTGCCAATGCCGATATCCCCCTGTTTTTTCAACGCGGCTACCACACAGGTTGCCAATTCAGGAAGCGACGTCCCCAGTGCAACGATGGTTAAGCCGAGGATTAATTCAGGGACGCCTAACCTTTTGCTTATTTCCGTTGCAGAACCGACCATCCAATTCGCACCAGCGGTGAGTCCGGCAATTCCTAAAACGACAAAAAAACTGTTTATGAGAAGACTTTTGCCTGACCGTTTTTCTGCTGTTTTATCTTTATTTTCACGGGAATTTTTTTTGGAGCGTTTTGTGATTAACCAGAGGTAGAACATGAACGCCACTGAAAGAATGAGTCCGTCTAAACGACTCATGATATGGTTGAAACCTAAGCCCCAAAAAAGAAACGACGCGGCGATAACAATCGGTAAGTCGAATTTTAAAATTTGTTTGTTTACCTGCATGGGACGGATGAGGGCGGTTAGTCCTAAAATCAGAGCGATGTTTGAGATGTTTGAGCCGACAATATTTCCCAATGCCACATCCGGTTTGTTTTTTATGGCGGCAATAAGACTGACGAGAAATTCCGGCATCGACGTACCCAGTGCAACCACAGTTAATCCGATAATGACAGGGTGGATGCCCAGGAGTTTAGCGATTCGTGAGCTTCCGAGAACCAAATAATGACCGCCGCCAAATAGAATTGTCAGACCAAGGACAAAAAGAAGTATGATCCAGGGCATTGCCCAGTGCGTTAAATCCATTAGCATTCCTTAAAATTGAGCAACGACGCGATACGGCAAATCATTTGTGGGCATCGACGCTATTTTAGCATGTATGAATCATTTACCCCGGCATGAAAGTCTCCGTTGGCAAGTTCCCATGCAACGAGAAAGGCCAAACGGGAGATTCGGGCAATTTTTTCAGGATTAATTTTATTGGCGGTGTCGGTTGGTTTGTGGTAGTCCTCGTGAACATCGCTGTTATAAAAAATAACCGGAACATGATATTTGACAAAGTTAGCCTGATCGCTTCTGCTGAGGTATTTTTTACCGTCAAAGTGCAAGTGAAGGCCAATTTCTTCATTGGCGATTTCATTTAATTCATTAAGATAGGGGTGACTGTTTGTACCGATAATCGACACCTCATCCGCTGCATTGCGGCTGATCATGTCGAGATTGATCATGGCGACGGTTTTGTCTAAAGCAAAAGCGGGATGTTTAACATAATATTCCGACCCTAATAAGCCCATTTCCTCACCACTGAAGGCAATGAATAAAATACTGCGGCGCGGGTGGAAAGGAAGTTTGGTGAACGCTTTGGCGATTTCAAGCAAACCTGCGGTGCCCGATGCATTATCATCCGCACCGTGGAATATACGGCCTTGCTTTTTCCCAAGATGATCATAATGGGCGCCGATGATAACGACATCATTTTTTAACAAAGGATCGGAGCCGGGCATGAAGGCAAGGACATTTTGAGTGCTTTTCGTCCGGTCAATTTTTTCCACGGTTACTTGCACGTCTACTTTATTGAAGGTAAAGCTTTCCGGTTTGCGTGAATGGTCGATCTGTTTTTGGATTCGCAGCAGCGAATGATTGGAAAAATTAAACAATGCATTGAGTTCAGGTTCCTGAACCCACAGGGCAGGAAAGTTTTCGAGATTACTGTGTGTGATTATCTGCCATCGGTGACCAGCCACCCGCTGCGATGATGGTAATTGCCAATTGCCATCCGGGATGTGTGAAAAATGATGATTTGCCGGGTCATTGACGATGAACATAGCAACTGCACCATGTTTCATGGCATTTTTAGCTTTGGTCTCAAAGTATGCATACGGCGTGAGTTCGACCCCGGCAAAGATACTCGTTGAATCGTTTTCCTGTGGTTCATGTCGCATAACTAACACGATTTTTCCACGCACATCGATATTTGCATAATCATCATAATGATATTCAGGTGCCGTTATGCCAAACCCGGCAAAAACGAGAGGTGCCGTAAAAGAATTTTCTCCGCTAAAAACAAAGGGGACAAAGTCCCTGTTGAGTTTGAAAATTATTGGCGCTTTGTCGGAAAGATGTACAATTAATTCAGCATTTTTAAGTCCGGGATACGTTAGGTGGAAATTTTGGTAATATTTTCTATTTTTCATAATGGGTTGTAAACCGTCTCTGGCAAATTCCCGGGCGATGTATTTCGCTGCCAGCCATTGTCCGGTCGTGCCGGTTTCACGGCCTGCCAGTTCATCGCCGGCTAAAAAAATTACATGATTTTTTGCCTTATATGACGTTATGGAAAGCATCGCTGACCGCACTGGGGAGAAATCGATGCTGTCCCTTTTTTTCGTTCCGGCTTGAGCATTGCAACAACTCAACCAGAGGAGGCAGCCACAAAGGATCGTGCGGCAAATATTTAATGCGGAAATGAGATTGTTGTGTTTAGGCAACGTAACTAATATCGTTTGTTAAACCATAAAAATCATGAAACAAAAAGCTAAGAAACATTTTTAATTTTTGCAAGATTATTTTCAAGCACAATTCAGCATTACGAGGCAAAAAGCGGTACTTATATATTGATGTTCATTTCTTTCTTGTAATATTCTATCTTGACAAAGACGAAATTCATGTTTATTTTAATTTTCGTGTTCATCTCATTTAACAGGTTAAGGAGGCAATATGAAACTTGATCGCGGTGTTACGGCAGCGAAAGCAATTTTGTTTGTGGCAATTGTTTTCGCTTTTGTTTTTGGTACGTTTTTGCAAGGTCAACTGTATGCAAAGGGAGAAAAATCGGCCGGTGTTTTTCAAAACGCGGCTTTGGCGAATCCGGCGGTATCGAAAGCTGTAGAATTGAACAAAATCCAGCAGCGGTTTTACAGCGAGGTAAAGAAGAAAGTTGCAAGCGCACAACGGGATGCGTTGTTTCAAAAGAAGATCGCCCTGATTTCGCCGGGTGAAAAAATGGCTGCCTTCATGAAGGCGGTAAAAAAAGAAAGAGCGGCAGGAACAAGACCGTCTGCTTTACTGAACGCTTTATCAAAACAGAACCTCAATACGCTAACCTCTTCTGCAAACGGGTCAATTTCCGGAACAGTCACCATCGAAGGGACTTTCCCAGCCTTTGTAGGGTTTGGAACGGTCAGTGTTGTCATTTTTGATTCATTCGGTTTCTTTGTTAAATCCGTTCCTGTTAATACGACTACAGGGGCGTACACCGTTTCGGACCTTCCGGCAGGAGACTATTTTGTTGTAACCGAAAGTGAATTTGCCGATGAAATGTTTGATGATATTCTGGTGAATGATTACCAGGACTGGCGGAACGCAACCTTGGTGAACGTCACGGACGGTGGCGCTGTAACAGGAATTGATTTCGATCTGCAAAAAGGCGCGGTTGTTTCGGGAACCGTTATCGATGAAGATACGGGCGCCCCGCTTTCATTTGGATTTCTGACTTTTACGTTTACTGCTGCAAATAATCCTGCGAAACAGATTGAAGTTTCCGACTTTACCGATAACTTCGGTCATTATAAAATTCATGTGCCGGCCACCGGCACGTTTAAAGTGATGCTGGATGCCTCCGGATTTCAGCCGGAATATTTTAACAATCAGACTGATTTTGTGTCTGCCGACCCCATTGTTATTTCTTCGTTTGCAGACTCGCTGGGTGGAATTGATTTCAGCTTATCTGCCGGTACTCAAGTTGAGGGTGGACAAATTGTCGGTACGGTCTTTGGACCTAGTGACCAACCGGTGGCGTTTGCGTTTGTTTTCGCCTTCAACGTTGCGGATACATCCATTGCGGGTTTTACCCTTAGCGGTTTTTCCGGAGAATATGAAATCAGCGGCCTCGATGACGGTATGTATATCGTTTACGCAGACCAATTACTGGATCTTTTACTGCCGCCGGCTTTGGAAGGAGAATATTATGATAATGCAAAGACGTCGGATGCAGCGACGCCGCTTACAATTGCCGGTAGCGATACACTGACAGGTATTAATTTCAGTCTGGAATCCGGAGGCGCTATTTCTGGAACTATTTCCTCTGATTCCGGCGCCCCTCTGGATTCAGTCCTGGTGGTAGCAGTGAAGCTCGATATTTCAAATGTTGGAAAATTTTTCACCGATGATATCGATTTTGGTGTGGCGTTTTCAGATGCGACCGGCAAATACGTCGTTTCTGGATTGTCTTCAGGAGATTACACGCTACGGACGGTTGCAGCGCTGGGTAAGCACGGGAATGTCTTTCTGGATGAATATTATGACGATGTCCACAGTTTATTTGATGCGGCTCTGGCTACGCAAGTCACGGTCACGTCACCGGACACGACGTCGGGCATTGATTTTGCGCTAACTGAAGGCGGCGTCATCAGCGGTCATTTTTTCGAAACCGATGGTGCCACACCGGTCGTTGGTTTTGGCAATGTCATCGCTTTCGATACTGGTACGGGCTACCCGGAACTGGCGTTGTCAAAATATGATTCGGTGAACGGCACCTACGTATTACGTCCCTTGCCCACAGGGATGTTCAAACTACTCGGGGTCGTAACCGCCAATAGCCTGAATCTCGACCTGGGTTTATTTGCAGCCGAAAAAGATTTGAAATCCACACCGACCCTCTCTGCAACCGGGGATGACATTATCTATTTGCCGCAATTTTACAACGGCAAAAGTTCTCTGGATACCGCAGATGAAGTTGCAGTTACTGCACCCGGTGAGACTGCTGATAAAGATTTTCTGATGGTTCGGGCCGGTACGGTTCAGGGAGTGGTCAATTTAGCTCCGGGAGTCAGCGCTGGCGCTGATTCGCTATCCGAAACAACCGTGCTTGCTTTCGATGCAAATTCCGGGGAATTGATTGGCGGGTCGGGTTTAACATTTGCCGGTGGTTACCAAATTTTGGGATTGCCACCTGTAAATGTAAAGGTTGTTGCTATGCCCGCTTCGAATGGCTATGCTGCGACTTATTTTGGCGGCGGCGCCACCTTCAACGATGGGCTGTCGACCCCGGTTTCGATTACACCGGGCAATACAAGCGTTGCAAATATTGATCTTGCAACCGGAGCGGGTCAAATCAGCGGTACGGTTTATAATGGCGATGGTACCATACCGCTTGACGGTGTTCTGGTCATTGCTTTTGACGCAACCGGACACGCCGTGTCTGCGGCGGTCAGCGGTTTTGATGAAAATTTTGTTATGAAAACAACTCCTGGTAAATACACCATTAGCGGCTTGCGTTCAGGGAGCTATTTTCTGCGCACTATTTCTATTTTTAGCCTGTTCTCGGCGTCAGGGGATTTAGGTTTGAACACCGCTCTTGGGGGCGGAGATCCTCTGACATTGATTTTCGGTTTGCTGGGAAATGACAATTTGTTCGGCTCTTTCGATATTCAATTGTACAATGATGTCTGGTATGACGGTCAGGAAATCAGCTTGAATTTGGCTGACGTCGACATTTTTTCGTTGCTGTTTAACCTGTTTACCGGCGGTGGTGATTTGCACTTTATTCTGCCGTTCTTTGACACAGTGCCGGCGGGAGCCTCTGCTGTGACGGTTTCGAGTCCTGGCTTAACCGATGGTATCGATTTTAGACTGCCAACTCTGGAAAACTTTATTACCAGCGTTCGCGAGAATCCATCTACAACGTTGCCTGAGCAGTTTATTCTCGAACAGAATTATCCAAATCCGTTTAATCCCAGCACTGAGATAAACTACACTGTTCCGGAACAATCGCAGGTTACCTTGCAAATATTCAATATGCTTGGTCAGCGTATTCGTACCTTAGTCGATGCGGTGAAAACTGCTGGTGCCTATTCAAGTCGGTGGGATGGGTTGGATGATAAAGGCAACCAGGTAGCGGCCGGAATTTATTTTTTCAAATTGAAGTCTGCCAATGTTGCTTTAACCAGAAAGATGCTTCTGATTAAGTAGATTTTTGAGTTTGATTGCAATGCAGGTTGAAAAGCCCCATCCTTTGGGGCTTTTCTTTGTTTTTAGGAAAAAATGGTATGAATGTTTTTAAGAAATTCCGCGACCCTTTGAGTGGCCTGACCCACTTTATTGGTATTGTTTTGGCAGTGTTTGGTTTAATTGCACTTTTGAATCGAACGGGTTACCCATTCACAATTTGGCATGCGGTTTCGTTTTCGATTTTCGGCGTTGCAATGGTTTTACTCTATGGCGCCAGTACATTATATCACTGGTTGCCTCTTCACGGAAAGCAGTTGGAAATTTTTCGTAAAGTCGATCATATCATGATTTTTGTTTTTATTGCCGCGTCCTACACACCAATCTGCCTCGTTACCTTGCATGGAGCCTGGGGTTGGTGGATTTTGTGTAGCGTCTGGGGTGTGACCATTGCCGGATTGTTCTTAAAAATATTTTGGCTGCATGCACCTCGCTACTTTTCTACCGGTATCTATCTGTTCATGGGCTGGATTATTGTTGTTGGTACATGGCCGCTGGTGAATACAATGGCCTTAAGCGGTTTAGTGTGGATGGCTATCGGCGGCCTTTTTTACTCGGTTGGAGCCGTGATTTACGCCCTGAAGAAGCCCGACCCGTGGCCAAAGATATTCGGTTTTCATGAGGTCTTTCATGTTTTCATTATGTTTGGCAGCTTTTCCCACTTTTGGATGATGTACCGGTACGTGTAATAAGTGCCTGACTTGAAAGTTGTTTAGGTAAATGTAAATGCTCATTTCCTCTTAGAACTAAAACACCAACCCAACCATGATCCGTGGTGCGATAAACTGATATCAATTTCACACGGTTTGTTGTGACGTAACACAAAAGGCGGCTGCGGTAGCTGCCCTTTCGTGGGACGAATAATTTGCAAGTGCGATGCGCTGGTCTTTAATGTTTCCGCAATTGATTTTTTGCAATAAAACCGAACCAGGGCTGATTCCAAATGATGAATTGATTCGAGCTCCTCTTGTGTAAAAGTATCATTCCATACGGTGCGGTTTCCCCAAATTTCATATTCAGATTTTGCGATTTTGTGTACACCTGTGTTCAGTAATAATTTATCCGTCGTTAAGTTTCCTCCGACGGCGTGAATGTAATTATTCGTAAACGTAATGGCGATTGGGAAAGAATGTTCCTGATAAACAGCGTTTGCCTTAAAAGACGACTCTGTTGTTTGCTGCAAAGCGGATATTTGAAATTTTTTGTGAGAAAAGACCGGAGGGCCGCTTATTTTGGAAACAAGTTTAAAGGTGGTTTCCTTGGCAGCCCAAAACATCCAAAGGGTTAAATCGGGGTGGTTTGATAGTACTATAGTGGATTTTTCTTCTGCGTTGAAAACTCTTTGCATGAAACGGGTATCTTTAGACTTGCCTTTCATACCCGTTTCGTTTAAATCGACAATGTCATTGCCCAGCAGTAGCAAAATAAGCCTGTTCCATGAGTACAAGCTTGTCTACAATTTGATTGGCAACATCCCTGGTGGCACGTAAACCGGAATGGACGCTCTCGGGCTTAATAAGTTCCATGTTAAGGTAAAACCGGGCTCCCCGATGCGGCATGTCGCTGTACTTTTCCTGATTATGTCCGCGTAAATAAACACACAAAACATGACAGTCTTTAACCTTGTTGACCAGCCTGCCTACACCGTAGGTGAATTTATCCACTTCAATGCGGCCGGTTCTGCTTCTTCCACCTTCGGGGAAGATTGTGACCGTGTGGCCTTTTTTGAGAAGATAGGTGACTTTATCCAGTGATTTTTTTACTGCATCTCTGCTGCCGCCCCGGTCGATGGGCACACAACTGCCGAGGTAACAAATCGTTCGCAAAATATAATTTTGATAGAAATTAGCCCGCTCCGGTAAATTCCATGAGAATATTTTAAAGGATTTCATGTAGGACCATGTTGAAGCCAGACTCCAGTTTAAAATAACCGAGTCGATTTTTGTGAGATGGTTTGAACAGACGAGTATGGGGCCTTCGACGGTACGTTTAAGGTGTTTGTAATGCCTGCGTATCTCACGAATTTGTTGAATCTTGTACTTGCCGATAAAACGCATGACGGCGATTAACAAAGAGCCCCAAAACGGATACGTGATCCAGCCAACCAGGTACTGAATTTTTAAAGCAAATTTTTCTTTGAATTTAAGATCATTCATAAACGACCACTATATTTTTTCTAAAATTAATTTTACGCCGTCTCCAACCGTGGTGACGCTGTCTGCATCGTCATCATCAACTTCAATATCAAAAGCATCCTCAAAATCCAACACGATATCCACTAATCTGGCAGAATTTATTTTTAAATCTTCCAGAATAGATGTTTCCATGGAAATAGTTTCTTTTGTGATTTCTGTTTTACTGTATTTATTTAAAATTTCGACAACTTTATCAAATACTTCATCTTGCGTCATTTAAAAACCTCCATCAGTCATGTTTCAAATATTTTATACGTTTAAGAGTAACTCATTTTATTGCTTTTTGTTCCCATTTTTTGAAAAAAATACATGTGTTTACATCGCCGAATCCAAAGCTCGCTTTTGCCTGAATTCTCAAATCCGGCGTTTCTCTTGTTTGGCGGACAATACGATTGGAAAACGGCAGTAGTTTTTCGTGTAAATCTTCACAATTTGCCGAACCATGCACAAACCCTTTATACACTTGCAGAATGCTGGCTACCGACTCCTGTCCACCGGCAGCGCCGAGTGAATGTCCGATCAAAGATTTGGTAGCGTTAATAAGTGGAAAATTATCTTCGGTTCTGTTAAGGGCTTCTGCCCAGTTTTTGATCTCATAGGGGTCGGCAAATGTTGCAGTCAGATGGCCGTTAATTGCATCGACATCGCTACCGCCAATTTTGGCGTCCTTTAGAGCATCGCGGATACAGCGTTGCACACCTGTGGGATTTGGAGCGGTCATGCTGCCACCCATTCGATGGCCGCCGCAATTGATGGCGCCACCAATGATTTCAGCATAAATTTTTGCGCCTCGTTCCAGTGCACTGTCTAAATTTTCAAGCATCAAAACACCGGCGCCGGACCCCGGGATGAAGCCTGCGGCACTGGCACTCATAGGGCGTGAGGCTTTTTCCGGTTCATCGTTGCGGGTTCTGTTTAACACACGCATGGCATCAAATCCAGACCAGATATACGGTGATGCTCCCTCCGAGCCCCCCGCTAACATGCGTTCGGCCAGCCCGTTGCGGATTCTGTACATGGCGTCTACAATTGCTTCGGTTCCCGTACTGCACGCACTGCTGTTCGTCGTAACCTGGTTTCCCAAGGCCAGCAGTCCACCGATTTTTGCTGAGACGCCGCTGGCCATGACCTGTTCAACGGCAGTACTGCCGAGCCTGCGTACTTTACCGGCGAATGTAAACGGTACGACTCTCTCGGCAATGGTATCCATGCCACCAATTCCAGTTCCGATGATTGCTCCGGTGTCCCAGTTCACGTCCTCCGAATCATCGGGCGGAACCTCAAACCCTGCATCCCGCCAGGCATCAATTGCGGCAATGGATGCGTACCGTATGCTGCTGTTCATCGCTAAGAGCTGATCTTCCGAGAAGTAGCGTTCGCAGATTTCGTCGATGTTTTGCGGCACACCTGCAACACGGCAACCAAATTTCAATTCTTCCAGTTCCGGGATAAATCTGATTCCGGACTCACCTGTTTTTAACGCTCTTTCGAAGGCTTCTATTCCATGCCCGTTCGGAGCGACGATACCAAGACCCGTGATGACGACTCTGTTTTTCATGTTTGTTTAAGTCCCATTCCTGCAATGGTGCCACTGCAAACAATATCACCGTTTTCCAGGGCAATTTCGGCGTCGACTTTTAATTTCAGGCGTCGAAAGTATTGCTTTTTTGCCCGAATAATGACCCGGTCTCCCGGTCGTACAATGCCGGAAAATTCTACTTCCGCCTCCGTAAACACGGTGAGAATCTTTTGAATTTCGTCGCGACTCATTTGTTGGGATGCCAGGTAAATTCCGTACGCAACAACGCCGGTCTGTGCCATGGTTTCCAACAGAATGACTCCCGGTGTTATGGGATTGCCCGGGAAATGCCCTGCGTAAAACGTCTCATCCTCTTTGAATGTGTACGATGAGATAATACCGTCGTTACTTAATTCAAGGATTTCATCGATAAAACGAAAGGGCGTTTGCTGCGGTACCAGTTGCAGTACTTCTTTTTTTGTCAAATGATCCATTTATTAGATTATGTGAAAAATTTCATAAAATATAATCATTACAGGCAAAAATACAACCATTTTCTTATGAATCTTTCATCATAATTCCGCCAACCGAATTTTGTGATTTAAAGGGATAATCTTTGTAAGCGATTTCCTTAAAAATACCAACCTTCGCATCTTTGATGGTGTAAATATGCTCATCGTCCACAAAAACGTTGCCGCTGCCCACGACCAGCGAGGTGTCTCCCCCTTGCAGAACCGAGTATCTTCTCACGTTGATTTCGTAGCGCACCAGCGAGTTGTGTGGCCTGATCTGACCGTCAAAACTCACCTCTTTACAACCAAGGGCGCGACCGTTGCCTTCGCTGCCGCAACAAACACAATAGAAGCCTAACAACTGCCAGACGGCATCTACTCCTAAGCAACCGGGTTGAACCGGATCACCATTGAAGTGGCATTGAAAAAACCATTCATCGATTTGAACATTTTTTTCAGCTACCATGTTGCCTTTATTGCCACGTTTTTCAACTTCGAGAACGCGATCAACCATGAGGAACGGCGGTGCCGGTAATCTGGAAAATTCTGCCGGCGCATCGTCAACCAATCTGCCGTAGGCGAAAGCAATCAACTCTTCTTTTGTGAAGTGAGTTCTTTGCAGAAAATCTTGATAAGTCATTTTATCCGTTGTCGATTTTGTTTTTTTGAAGCATTCATTCAGAAAATTCAATTACCATGCTGGCCCAGGTTAAACCGGCACCCACAACAATGAGGGCGAGTCGGTCGCCGGCTTTGAAACGTTGCCATTTTTGACTCAAAACGGTTGGCGCACCAGAAGCACCGGTGTTGCCAAAGGCATCCACGTTAAACAAGTGCCTGTTTTCGGCAATGTCGCATCTGCTGCAAACGGATTGCAGCATCACCAAGTTAGCTTGATGGCCAATAAAATAAGGCGCGGGCTCCGGGTACTGCTTAACGATTTCCCGATAGCATTTAACCGTGCGTTTGATGGCAAAAGTTTGCACAGTTGCACCTTCCTGTCCGAAAAATCCCATTCTGGGAATGGTTACTTTTTTCCAATTGTCCGGACTCGATGTCATCGTGTGAAAAGTCACGTTCGCTTTCGCAGGGACTTTGGTAGATACAACAGCCGCACTCGTTCCATCTCCCCACAAAACAGCCGTTGCCCGGTCCGTGTAGTCGATGGAGCGGGTGTTGTTCTCCGGAGAAATCAATAAAACGAAGTCGGGCATCTCCTCGGGATTCATCATCGCAAGGAAGTGTATTTGCGACCCGAAACTTGAGCAGGCAGAGTTTAAGTCAAAAGCATTTACTTCGAGGCCGAGTTCGGCGGCGATAGTACAGGCTTCCGCCGGCGTGAGCGTCTCCGGAGAGCAACCACCGGCAATAAGCAGTCCGATCTGCTCTTTTTCGATCCCGGCATTTTTAATGGCCATCTCGGCAGCTAACTTGCCGGTCACTGCATTGCTGAAGGCCGAGGCTTCGCTGGCAGCACGAGGGTCCTGATTTTTGGTTTCTTTGATGTAATCGAGCGATAAGACCGTTCGACGTGTACGGATGCCCACTCGTTCCATGATCCAATCATTGTTGGTACCGATGTCAAGATTTTCTAAGAATTGGTTGTCGATAACATTGTCCGGGTGAAAGTGCCCGAGACCATGTAAATAAATCATTTTAACGATCCTTTAGCAACGAATAAATAAAAAACTGCCACAGAGTACACAGATACAACAATGTTAATTACCCGCTAATATGTTCGCCGCCATCGACGCGGATGATGTTGCCGTTGACCCAGGCGGCTTCATCCAGACATAGGAGGTAAATGAAATTGGCAACGTCTTCCGGTGTGGTGATGCGGTGAAACGGATTGCGCCGTTTCGCTGTGGCTTTCAAGTGGGCGTTGCCGGGAATTAGCCGCAAAGCCGGAGTGTCGGTAACCCCCGCCTGAACAATATTGGCGCGGATACCGTAGGCCGCATATTCAACCGCAATGGAGCGGGCAATGGACTCCAGAACGACTTTCGCTGCCGAAACTGCGGCGTAGCCTTTCCAGGCAACTTCGTTCCCTTCGCTGGTGAGCCCTAAAACACGGGCATCATCGGCAAACATCTTACGTTTAAAAATTTCCTGCACCCAGGTTGCAAGACTGCTGCCCATGCTGTAAATCGTCAGGGCAAAATCTTCCTCGTGTAAAAGATCATCATTATTGTATTTAGCGGGGGAGGTTACGCCAATGAGATTTTCTTCACCTTCCTCAAATAAGGCGTCAAATGTTGATTGCAAAGCTTCTTTTGCGATAGCCAGTTTTTGGCTCAGTTTCGTTAAAAGTTGATCGTGCGACGTGTGCGTTTTCGGGTGCTCTTGTGTAAGAAGTTTTAAATTGCCGTAAGCGATTGAGTGCAAGATCATCCGGATGCGTCCATTCGCACCCATGCCGGATTGCAAGCCGTCCAGCGTCTGGTGCACGCCTTCCGGAGACAGAGCATTAACATTGTATGTCAGAACCTGTACGCCGGTTTCGCGGAGTTTCTGGAACTCGGGCTCGATGCGTTTCATAGCGCCTTTACGATCCCGGTGTACGATGCAAATGTTCATACCATGCTGACTCAGTTTCTTCGCTGTTGCTAAGCCAAAACCACTGGAACCGCCTAAAATAAGCGCCCAATAATGAGAGTTAAACGTGTTCATCAAACCTGCCTGGTGTTAATGGAAAATGAAAATCTTCAATAACGAAATTATAAATATACAAATTTAAAAATACCGAATTTGTTTGTAAAATGCAACCGATTTCGGATTGTCGCTTAGATTTAAAGTTGTTGTTGCTGGATTTGTTTTGCGGTGTGTTGCCGTTCAGGAAATTCCTTGTTTTTAGCTTTTGCCATGTGCTGGTTTTTATCATGTTTTTTAATTTCAAAACAAGGATTAGCGACTAGAGATTATCTATTTGTTGAGAATATAGAGATTCATTCGTCATTTCGTTTGTTGTCTCAATAATTATTGGCGAAAAGTTTATTAAGCGTTCTCCTAAATCGATTTTTTTTCATCTGCTATTGTGTACTCAGAATTGATGTGGGGAGCTTGGATTCTACGAATGTCTGGCAGGGGGTGAATCCGCGAGGAGTGGTGCGCGCTAAGATTAAATAGAAACGCCATCGAGGTGTGCGACGATGGCGTTTCTATCGTGCATTTTTGTGAGCGTGTTAGATTTAACTTGTTTTTTCTTTTTTCTTAATCAGGTCTTTCCGTTTTAAATGCAGTTTTTCAAAACTGTCATTGGAAATCACATAGTACCATTTCGCAAAACGTTCATTCAAATCGTCAGACAACTTTTGGCCTTTTTCGATTTTTTTTTGCCATTGATCATGCGTGTCCTGAATTTTTTTGTTTTGTTTGTCCGAGTCGCTCCAGAGGCTGTCGGCTTTGGTTTTAAAGGCAGTATTTTTGGGTAGAGGTGGTTCTTTGAATTGGCTGCCGTCAAATTGTGTCGTGATAAATAAATAGCGGTTTTCAGCAGCGCCTTTGTCGGTTTTTTCATTGTTGCCGGTACCTGCTGTGACGGCAAGTCCCGACCCGTAAACAATTTCACCGAAACGCAAGGTATAGGTGACGCCGTTATTGGTTTGTGCCTGAATCTCACCTTCGTTAGAAAGCAGTTGCCCATCTCTGGTAAAATAGTACCCCTTTGATTGTAGGGATAACATGCCCTCCGTTTTGATTTTTGTGCCTTGAAATGATTTCGTCAAGGATTTCGTGAGTCCCTGTGGCTTCGGTCGCACGCCAACAATGGACAATTCGTCAATGGCGGTGAGGAAGTTGTTCATTTTTGTTTTATCCACTTCCTGGGTTTTGCTCATTTTTTTTGCTTTCCAGTTGCTGCCGTCCCGTGTTAATCTGACCACATCGCGATTCCGGATAGTACCGGAGCGTTCATTAATGGAATAGTCTTTGAAAATGACTTTGTTAATGGCGGCTTTTGTGACTTCTAAGAGGTCATTATTTATCCAGTCAGCGAATTTTGTGGACAAATCAATATCAACTTTGGATGCATAAACGCGTTTCTGTCCGGGGACTCTCACATAGCGCAGCTTTTTTTTGTCTTCTATATTTTTGCTCATGATGAAATCTGCAAGAATGTTACCGCTTGCATTTTTGAGTGTAATACGCGTTCCACGGCCTTTCAGCGTGGTGACGGTTTCGTCCAAAGGATCGATGACACCAAGTGCTTCGTGGTCGGCAACATTGTCGGAGCGAAACTCATCCTTGCGAATACCGATGACCCCTGCGGCGGTTTTCGATAAGCGATCTTTGGCGTCCGCAGGATAATCATAATGCGACGGGATTGTCCACTGCCCGTCTTTAAAGGTAACTTTGAATGGAACCGGTGTGCCGGTTTCTTCATTGTACTCCACAACTTCAAGCGTCGTCGCGTCGTTCGGATCCTGAAAGTCGGGGAAAAACAATTCTCCGGTATCAAGAAATGCTTCCGGGGTAACCCGCTTTGGAGAGGAAATAAAAGCAATGAGCGCCAGTAAGACGGCGGCACCTCCAAAATATAACGTTTTTTTTAGTTCTTTCATTCTATTTGTCTCCTTTGAGATTCTTTTAAATTGTTGTGTTCAGCAAAATCACGTTAAGACTGTCGAAAAAGTAGTTTCATGTTTCAGCCTGAGCGGAGTCGAAAGCTGCAACTCATTGTTTTTAAACCATGTTTCGACTACGCTCAATATGAAAATTTATTTAATTTCTGCTTTTTCTACAGTCTCGTTAGCCGCGTAATCTCCTCGCAGCAGATGCACCTTCTTTTTCCCGTTTCTGCCGGCGGACGAAAATCATGACGCCTAAAATAAAGACCGGAATTGGCGGGAGAATGACGGCAAGCGCTTTGATGCTGCCCTCGATGTTGCGAATCTGTTCTTCCATTCTTTCTTTGCTGCGGTTGATTTTTGCCTCTTTTTGCGCCTCGATATTTGCCTTCAGAGCTTCAAATTTACGATTCTCCACTTCCTGTAAATTTTGCGCCATAATTTGTTTTGTACGCGCATCGAGGTCTGTACGCTGCCGCACTTCATTGACGCGTTCATTGAGCCGATTTTGCGCATCCCGCAACGCTTTTGAAGCTTCTGCTTCGGCATCCTGTTCCTCTTTGTTGCGTTGTTCGATGAATTTTGCGGTTTGCGCTTCCACAGTCTCTAAAGTTCGGTGTTTGCGGCGTTTGGTTCTTAGGGTGATGAAAGAATTGTCCCCAACCAAGACATCGATACAATTCAGGAAAAAGGAAACATTGTCAAAGTTGAGATTGCCCACCGAACGTTTGCGGATTTCAAAAAATTCCTGTGAGATGAAATCCACATCTGCAATGGCAATGATGTTCACTGATTTTGGTGCTTCGGTGGAGTCGTCACTCACGGATTGCCCCTTGATATGAGCGGCAATTGTATAATCCAGGCTGTTTGGTCGATGGAACGGCGGCGATGTCATTTGAACGCCGAAAAAGCTTCTTTGTACCAATTGGCGGTAATCTTCAGAACCGGAAATTACGCCGGTTTTGACCAGCGGAGTGAACTCGTAGTTTTTTTCAATTCCCTTTTGCAAGTAGCCGGGAAACAGAAAAACGGCTTCTTGCAGATTGGCGCTCTCAATGGCCTTCTCATTGAAGGCATCGGGATTTTCATTGCCCGATCCCACAAAAACAATTTCCGGCTGCAGATGCGCTAAATCCGGGTGTGGATTGTAGGCGTCCCAGACAATTTGCGCCTTGTTCCAACTGAAGCCTAAATTTTTGATGAAACGATGGATGTCTCCTTTTGGTTTTGGTTGCGGACCCTGATTACGCATAAACGGATTTGTGTTTGCACCGCTTTTTTCCGACGGTGATAAACCTACATTGAAAACCGGAAGCGGATCTACGAGCAAAAGTGTGGGATGCCCCTGGTTAATGTATGTCAGAAGATTGTCCATTTGCGGTTGCGGCAAGGATGAAGGCAGTGCCGCTAGCAGTCCGTCAAGTTCTTCCGTGATGGGATTTTCGGCGGACACCTGAACCACATCGTACTGTTTTTTTAATTCCTCCACGACAGGCCAGGAGGGATTGCTGCGCATACTCTGAAAATCGAAGCCACCGAAAAGTTTGGCTTCGGTCGTGAGAACACCGATTTTTTTGCGTTTGGTTTTGGCCACGACACGAATACTGCGGGCCAGCTCATATTCCACCGGCAAACCGCGATCAAAAAACGGGATGACTTGTTCTTCTGCACCGCATTTAAAAGCGAGTCCCATGAAAATCGGTTCCACACTCGACCTTGCAGCACCGAGGTTTTGTACCTCTACAGGTGTGATGCCGAAATTATCGCGGGCGCGTTGTGCTTCCTTTGAGAATGCTTCCGTATCATGAATAAGAATTTGCAATTTACTACCGCCAACCGCGTCCATTTCTTCAAGAAATCCGAGAAGATTTGAACGTGTTTGCACATATTGTTGTGGGACGTTTTTACTGATGAATGCTTCGATGAAAACGGGCCGGTCATCCCGGATTTCATTGATAAGTGTTTCCGTTTCACCGGAAAGTGAATGTAACTGTTCCGAAGTGACATCCAGCCGCAACGCCACCCGGCTTAAGATGACGTTTACGCTGATGAGTGCGATGGCTACGGCTGTTGCCCGTACGAGTTGGTGCACCCACATTTTATAGCCGTCTGCTTCCAGAGGCCAGTGCCGTTTTCCAATTAACAGCACATTCAAATACAACATAAAAAAGGTTAAGGAGATAAAGTAAATTACGCCGGAAAAAGAGATGATGCCGCGGGCAAAATCGTCAAAGTGGTTAAACACACCTAACTCACCAATTGTCCTCTGTATTGAATCGCTGACGATAGCACCTAACGAGTTGATAAAAACAAAAAATCCGCAAAAGATAGCGCCTAAAATAAACGCGATGGTGATGTTGGACGTCAGTAAAGATGCCAGCATGCCCACAGTGATTAAAGCGGCACCGATAAACCAGAAACCCAGGTAATTCCCAAACATTAATCCGAGGTCGGGGCTGCCCAGCCATTCTAAAATAAATATATGGCTTGAAGATAAAATCAAAGCAGCGGTGTAAATGCCGAGGGTCGCCAGATATTTTCCAAAGACCACTTCCAGGTCAGTGGCCGGTAATGTTAATAAAAGTTCATCTGTTCCTTGTTTGTTTTCGTCTGCCCAAACGCCCATGGTCAACGCCGGGATAAAGAACAAAAGCAGCAGCGGAAACAGTTGATTTAACTGATCGAGATTCGCAAGATTGTTCAGGAAAAACCTCTCCTGCCAGAAAGCCGCAGATGCACTGAGGAAAATAAACAGGGTGATAAAAACGTAGCCTGTGGGGTTGGAAAAATAAATCCTTAGATCCCTTTTGGCAATAGCTTTGACGATGTTAAAATTTAACTTAAATTCCAAATTTGTAATTTTCAGGTTCATGCTTGCACTCCCTCCTTCTCTGTCGTTTCAACCGGACGTCCGTGGTTGGTTAGTCTGTAAAACGGTTCCTCCAGTGAGCCTTTTTCTTTCAGTTTGTCGGTGGTACCTTCGAAAACCATTTTGCCGTTGTTTATCAACAAAACGTAATCGGCAATGGCGTCCACTTCCTGCAAAATATGGGTGGAAATTAAGATGGTTTTTGATTTTCCTAACTTTTGGATATTTTTGCGAAAATCACGGATTTGATTCGGATCCAACCCGGCGGTTGGTTCATCCATAATTAAAACATCCGGATCGTGCAGGAGTGCTTGTGCCAGGCCTACGCGCTGTTTGTATCCACGTGAAAGTTTGTCGATGGGTTTTTCCAGAACCAGTTCCAAAGCACACTCATCAATCACGGCGTCCAGGCGTTTTTTAAGTTTTGCCGCTTCAATGTTTCTGGCCTCACCGAAGAAATTCAGTAGTTCCAACGGTGTCATGCTTTGGTAAAGGGGACCATTTTCAGGCAGATAACCGAGAAGTTTTGCAATCTTCAGACGTTCTGTTCGTACTTCGAAACCACCGATTTTCGCGCTGCCTTCGCTAGGTGCGAGATAGCCGCTTAAAATTTTCATCGTGGTGGACTTACCGGCGCCGTTTGGTCCCAGAAAAGCGACGATTTGCCCTTGCGGGATGGAAAAAGAAATTTCTTTAATCGCCACAAAAGGTCCATAAAATTTGCTTAACCCTTTCGCTTCAATCATGACTTTTTCTGATTGTTTTTCCATAGTATCCTCTTGGGTAATTCAGTAAAATAGTTTAATCAGAATCATACAATTACAGTAGAAATATTGCATTAAATATTGTTGCTTAATTCGATTTTTGGGAATGTAATCCGAATATATAAAAACGCTTCCCAAAAAAGTGAGTTCCAAAAAAAAATATTTTTTTGGAATTTTTGGATGGAAATTCTGTCTCAGGTGATCTGGTTCCCAAGGGAAGGAATCTGCTGTACCGCTCAATCCGGAATGAAGGCTCGACTATTTTCACAGGAAGGGAAAGAGTATAGGAAGTAAAAATGACAACATCTAAAGTCAAAATCTATCTCAATACGCAAATATCAAAAAGGGATGCTTCTCAAATTTGGTGTTCGGGTTCGGGCGTTATTTGTCATTTGGGAATTGCGGCTTCGCTTCGCGGTGAGTAGAAAAAGAGGCGATGCTTGAATCGCCCCTTTAAATTAGAGACTGTAACCCTCAGTAGGGTTTAGGATATAGAAAATTAATTTTCCTGCAACGTAATCACACCGCAGGCAATTCGCGGCCCGGCAGCGCCGGTTGGTTGCGAGGTAAGATCGTCTGCTTTTGCGTGCAGGATGACGCCTTTACCGAGAATGGAATTTTCACCGTCAAAGGTCAGGAAAGAATAAACAACTTCAGAACCTGCAATGCCGTCTGCGTTTGCTGTGATGTTGCCCATATCTCCAACGTGATGTTGGGTGGAATCCGGGCTGCCGTGTGGTGTGCCCTCGGGGTTCCAGTGACCGCCTGCGGCTTTGCCATCATCGCCGCAGTCACCATTTTCATGAATATGGAACCCGTGTTTTCCCTCCGGGACCCCTTCCAAATGTGCCGTGACTTTGATGCCTCCTTCCACTTCCGTAAAAGTTACCGTACCATGTGCGGTATTTCCGGTTGTCGCTGCCAAATTAGCTACTGCAGTTCGCCATTGTTTTTTAGCCGCGGTTTGTTCTGCTGTTTCTTGTTGGGATTTCTCCTGCGTGCAACTCGTTAGTGCAAAAAGGAATAATCCGAAAATTAGGTATGAAAAAGTTCGTTTGAACATTTCTTCCCCTCCTTTATTCAATAAATTTAGTGAATTATGAATTATCGGTAACAATATACTAAGGTCTTGGAACTATTGTCAACAAAAATTAATGGGTAGATTATCACTATAAAAATTGATTTTTACATCTGTCAAATCCGTGTGCATGCATAACATTTACTTTTCCCGATCGCCATAAAGCCGGACGAAATCTCGCAAATCTGCCGGAAATAGGTGAAAGGGTCTCCTGTCTGGTTTCCGTAACCATGCCTGATTGCGATCTCTTGCCTGAAATTCAAGTTTGTAAAAAAATCAGGTTCATCGACTCATGAGCATTATTTTCCATTTCTAATTTATCTTGATTTAATAATCTATGTTTATTATTTTTCTGAAAAATCAAAGGGACTGCGATGCAATACGGCACGGTTAAAATGTGGAACGCATCCAAAGGTTTCGGCTTTATTCTGTCTGATGCGGACGATGAATTGCTCGTACACGTCAGTGGCCTGCATATCACTGTAAAAGGTCAACGATTAGTTGAAGGGCAGCGTGTGGGTTTTGACGTACGTCGCGACATGAAAGGCGATAAAGCGATTAATGTACGGGTCGTCGACCGCTAAAACTGTCAAAAAAAGTCGTTTCCTACTTCAGCCTGAGAGAGATCGAAGGCTGTAACTAATTGTCTTTAAATCATGCTTCGACGATGCTCAGAATGAAGATTTATTTGATTTCGACTTTTTCGACAGTCTCGTTAATCGGATTAAATGAATTTCACCCAAAGTGCTGAAATGAAATATTTAGATTGGACACTGAAATTTTCCTGGTCCCTGGTCATTCTTGGTTCCTTAACACTGGGCCTGGCGCCCTATTACCCGCAGCCGCATTTGCTTGAAAAGCTCGGAATGTTGTTTCACGGCACTCTGTCCCGTCCTATCGATATTTTTGATTTGTTCCTGCACGGGTTTTTTCCGGTTTTACTTGTGTTAAAGAGTGTTTATAAAATATCCTCGGCAAAACAGACCTGAATCATTTTCGCGCGGGCAGTTTCAGCATTCAGCCACATATTTACATCGACTGTTGCACATAGGCGCCAACCTGTGCCCGATATTGTCTTTTCTATTCCAGCGGCTGCCTGATACGGAATCCGGTCGATGTATATGCCCGACCTTTCGATGCCGCGTTGTCGCCCTCGAGGTGACAAGATAAAGATGCATGCTCTTTAAGTTAACGCACATTAGCAGTTGCCGAAAACGCCGGAAAAATATTTTTGAGGTTTAAAGACTATTTTTTTAAAAGTTGTTCGGCGGAAGTCAGAATGGCATAATCCATCCAGCGGCGCGAACCAAGAGACGTTTTGTTTTTTGCCACAAATCCCATGTGACCACCACTTTGAGTGAGATAGATGGTTAGAAAAGAATGGGGTTTGATGCCGGTAAAAGTTTCTTTAGGAATAAATGGGTCGTTTAGGCTGGCAAGCAAAAATGTGGGAATTCTTATCGTCGGCAGGAATTGATTTGCACTGCATGTATTGTAGTAGTCTTTTGCGGACTGAAAGCCGCTGAGCGGGGCGGTGCATAGTTCGTCGAAGTCGCGGATATTCATTTTCCGCGGAAATGTGATTTTCTGAAAATCCGGAAAAGTCTGACACCGTTCATGGATGGCTGTTTTGAGCATTCTGACGAAACGCAGATCGTACATGCGATTGACCTGGCGGCACAGTTCGTCGGCACAGCCGGCTAAGTCGATGGGGGGAGTCACAGCAACGGCTCCCTTCAAATTACCGGCAATGCGATGGACATTCTCTCCCAGTAGTTTTAAAAGTGCGTTGCCGCTTAAAGAAAAACCCACCGCTAAAGTCGGTATGTCAGGATAAAGATGCTCGATAAATTGCAAAACCCGGCAGATATCGTCGCTGCGGCCCGAGTGGTACAGTCCCCGTGCGAGGCCTTTTCCCATCCCGCAGCCGCGATGGTTCATGCGAAACACTGTCCAGCCGCGTTTCACAAACAAATCGGCTAATCTGAGCATGTAAGGTGAGCTGTCGTCTCCGCCGAGACCGTGCATGAGTACGATGATTTTTTTGAACGAAGCTCTGCGGCCGGGCATGTTTTCGAGAACTGCAAGTTTGTCGCCTGCATCAACCTCGACCAAATGCACCTTGTGCGGTCTGAGTTGTTTGATTTGCGGTAAATAATATCCGAGGATCGTTTGCAAGTGACCGCCCGGCATGAGTGGATGGGCTTGAAACGGGGTGAGTGTCTTCGTTAAAGTCATAATTGTATCAAATATAACGTCTGCATTGAAAGAATCAATAATAACCTATCGATTTTTATCGCAAAAACGTTCTGGTTATTTGATGCTCTACCGCAGAGTGTTCACGCTAGACAACCGGTTCTATGGTGCTCTGCTTACAGAAACCGCTTTTGATCTGCACATTGGGACTGACTTGCAAAGAAATGGCAACGCTTTTTAACGTGACCCCGCCATTATCTTAAGTTTTTGTAATGAGTTACAGTTTTATATTGCTTCTTAAACTTGATTTAACTAATATTGCCATATTTTTAACGGTAAAGAAAGCGATGCATTATAAAAACGATCCTGTTTTAGAAACAGACCTTGTTCTGATTTATGTTGAAAACAATCCTGCATTTTATGCCCGGGTTGAACGTATTACCAGCGATATAAAACCGAAATGGTGGCGTGTTCAGTTCTTGTTTCTGACCGTTCCAGTCCAACTCTCTACCTGGATTTTGGATGAAGAGCAAATTCGTGGCGCTGAATTTACCATGAATGGCACCCCGATTCGTGTAGAAAAAGTTGTCATTCCGGAAGATGGCAATGCCGGCGGAAATGACGCCGGTTTCACAGAAAACGAAACCAGGCCAGGCAAGAAGGCACGGGTTTTGTCTTTTCATAAAAAGTAAAAAAATAATTTTGTTGCTTGACTTTTTGGGAAATAGTGTTTATAATTAACGATATTTTTCAAAAAGATTACCTGCTTTGTCTCATCGGTAGCAATTCAAACAATTATTGACAACGACAACATTACGCGTGATTATGAATACGACATTCATAAATCGATAGAGAGCGATTTATTTTTTAAGAGAAAAGAAAATTTTATCCTAAATTAACCAAACAGAGACTATGGCTCAATTTTTTCATCCGAGTACAAATACAATTGCCAAAGTGACGGTGTTCGGTGCCGTGTTTTTTATTGCCGCTGCCTTCTGGGTCATGTTAACGGTAGAACGGTCACCTTATGTGACCGAGGCACAAGTTGTTCGTGAACAGCCGGTTCCTTTCAGTCACAGGCACCATGTTAATCAGTTAGGTCTGGATTGCCGCTATTGCCATACATCGGTGGAAGAGACGGCTTTTGCGGGAATTCCCCCCACAAAAACGTGCATGACCTGCCATTCGCAAATACATACCAGTGCAGAGATGCTTGAACCGGTGCGCGAAAGTTGGCGTTCAGGGAAACCGCTTGAATGGGCGCGGGTGCATGATCTGCCGGATTTTGTTTACTTTAATCACAGTATCCATGTGAATAAAGGCGTTGCTTGTGAAACGTGCCACGGCCCGGTTAATGAAATGGCTTTGATGTGGAAGGAAAATTCTTTGCAAATGGAATGGTGCCTGGGGTGTCATCGGCATCCTGAAAAATATGTGCGTCCGAAAGAGTTTGTTTTCAAAATGGGTTGGACCTCTGAGATTGATCAAAAAGAATTAGGCCCGAAATTAGTAAAAAAATACAATATTAAACGCTTGACTAACTGTACAATTTGCCATCGATGAAAAATAAAGAAAACTATTCTGATAAATTAATGACTGTGCGGGAAAAGCTGCAAAAGTCGCACGGTAAAGCCTACTGGCGCAGTCTGGAAGAATTGGCAGGTTCGGAAGAATTTCAGGAAATGCTGCAAAATGAATTTTCTTCGAGTCCACTGGATTGGGGTAACTCTCTCAGCCGGCGCAATTTTCTGAAATTTACGGGTGCATCCATGGCTCTGGCCGGGATGACCGCCTGCACAAAGCAGCCGTTGGAAAAAATTCATCCTTATGTGGACACGCCGGAAGACATCATTCCGGGGGTACCCCTTAATTTTGCCACCGCGTTTATACACCGTGGCTATGCAAGCGGGGTTTTGGTTGAAAGTCACGAAGGACATCCCACAAAAGTTGAAGGAAATCCTCAACATCCGGCCAGTTTAGGCGCCACCGATATTTTTGCGCAGGCATCCATCTTGAATCTGTATGACCCCGAACGTGCAAAAGTCGTGAAAAATTTGGGCAGAATAAGTACCTGGGACGCGTTCATCGATGCATTGAAAACGCATCTTGCAAAGCAGGCAGCCGGGCAGGGAAGCGGGTTAAGGATTTTAACGGAAACCATTACATCTCCCACCATAGCGAACCAGATTCATTCCGTGCTGGATAAATTTCCCAAGGCTAAATGGCATCAGTTCGAGCCTGCTACGCGGGATAATGTGAAAAAGGGCGCAAAACTTGCCTTTGGAAAAATTTACGATACACAATATAATTTCAAAAAGGCGGATATCGTCCTCTCACTGGATGCTGATTTTTTCAGCAATATGCCGGGGCATCTGTCTTATACACGACAGTTTACGGAGCGCAGAAAAAAGACAGATAATATGAACCGTCTGTATGCCGTCGAAAGTACACCGACTTTAACCGGTGCCATGGCTGATCACAGACTGGCATTGCGCGCCGGAGAAGTCGTGGCCTTTGCTGCGTTGGTCGCAAAAGAACTTGGCGTCGCAGAACAGATGGGGTTGTCGATCAAAGGAGACACCTCTTCACTGCAGCAATATCAAAAGTGGATTCGTGCCCTTGCCGGTGATTTAAACAGGCATCGGGGTTCGTGTCTCGTGGTGGCCGGTGAATATCAGTCGCCTGAAGTGCATTTGCTGGCACATATTTTAAATGCGGCCTTAAATAATGTGGGTCACACGGTGTTTTATACAGCACCCGTAGAAGCCAATCCCGTCATGCAGGTGGATTCTCTCACAGAGTTAGTACAGGAGATGCAGGCCGGCGCCGTTGACATGTTGATCATGCTGGGCGGGAATCCGGTTTTTAATGCACCTGCGGATTTAAATTTTTTCGATGCGCTGGATAAAGTTGATTTCCGGGTTCATTTGTGCCCGGAAGATAATGAAACGTCACTTTATTCGCACTGGCTGATTCCACAGTCTCACTATCTGGAGATGTGGAGCGATGCTCTGGCCTATGACGGTACGGCAAGCATTCTGCAACCGCTCATTGCTCCTTTGTACGGAACAAAAAATAGTCACGATCTTTTAGCGGTGTTACTGGATGAAAGCGGGAAAGCTTCTTATGACATTGTGAAAGAATTCTGGAAATCAAAACACAAACAGAGCGGTTTTGAAACTTTTTGGGAAACCTCTGTGCATGATGGTTTTGTGGCGAACACGACTTTTAAGCCGCGCAAAGTCGCTCTGGATGTGCAAGTACGAAAAATTGAGATTCCTTCAAGTGAGAAATTAGACGTAAATTTCCGGCCCGACCCCAATATTGATGATGGCCGCTTTGTGAACAATGGCTGGCTGCAGGAGTTACCAAAGCCTTTAACAAAGTTAACCTGGGATAATGCTGTGTTAATGAGTCCCGCAACGGCAAATTCGTTACATGTTGCCAATGAAGAGATGCTTGAACTGGACGCTGGCTATGGAAGCGTGAAGCTGCCGGTGTGGATCATGCCGGGCCATGCCGATAATACCGTGACGGTTCATTTCGGTTACGGACGGAAGATCTGTGGTAAGGTTGGTCTCGGTTCAGGAAGCGACGTTTATCCTTTGCGAGTGAGCGAGTCACTCTGGAATGCTGGTAACATCGCAATCAAAAAAACAGACGAAACCCGCCGGCTTGCGTCCACACAGGAGCATTCCAGCATGGAGAACCGTCATTTAGTGCGGTCGGCGCCTTTGACGGAGTATCTGGAACATCCTGAGATGTTTCAGGAAATGGAGGAAGTGCCGCCGCCGGAAATGTCGTTATATCCGCCGTGGGATTACAGTGGGGTTGCCTGGGGCCTGGTTGTCGATTTGAATTCCTGCGTGGGCTGTAATGCCTGTACCGTTGCCTGTCAGTCGGAAAATAATATTCCGGTGGTGGGGAAAGAGGAGGTGTTGAATGGCCGGGAAATGCACTGGATTCGTTTAGATCGCTATTACGAGGGAGAACCGGAAAATCCCGCGACGCATCATCAGCCGGTGATGTGCATGCACTGTGAAGATGCTCCCTGTGAGGTTGTTTGTCCGGTGGCTGCCACAACTCACAGCCCTGAGGGACTCAATGAAATGATTTATAATCGTTGTGTCGGCACCCGTTATTGTTCCAACAACTGTCCCTACAAAGTCCGACGTTTCAATTTTTACAAGTACGCGGATTTTGATACAGACGTGCTGAAATTGATGAATAATCCGGATGTCAGCGTTCGCAGCCGCGGGGTTATGGAAAAGTGCAGCTATTGTGTGCAGCGCATCAATGCGGTGCGTATAGAGGCAGAAAAGGAAGACCGGGAAATTCGGGACGGTGAAATCGTTACCGCCTGCCAGCAGGTATGTCCGGCGGATGCCATCGTGTTTGGAAACATTAATGACAAGGAGAGCCGTGTGGCAAAGTTAAAAGCAGATTCCCGGAATTATGGCCTTCTGACAGAAATTGGTACACGACCCAGAACGTCCTATATCGCAAAAATAAAAAATCCTAACCCAGAAATCGAGCAAGGATAAATGGCAATAGAACAAGTGGGAAAAAAATCTGGATATCAACCGAAAGCGCCGGTCATCGGCCCCGGACATACGTACGGTTCGGTAACCGACAAAATCAGTTCTATTATTTTAACCCGCAAAACACCAAAAGGGTGGTTTGTGGGTTTTGGCATATCATTTATGTTATTAATGGTACTTTTAGGGTCGGTCGGGTATCTTTTTGCAAAAGGCGTCGGCATCTGGGGGATTAACATTCCGGTGGGTTGGGGTTTTGCAATCATAAATTTTGTCTGGTGGATTGGTATCGGACATGCGGGAACACTCATTTCGGCTATTTTACTTTTGCTGCGTCAGGACTGGCGTACGTCCATTAATCGTTTTGCAGAAGCGATGACCTTATTTGCCGTGGCGGCTGCCGGTCTGTTTCCACTTTTACACATGGGGCGCCCGTGGCTTTTTTTCTGGCTGATGCCGTACCCGAATACCATGGCTCTGTGGCCGCAATTCCGCAGCCCGTTGGTTTGGGATGTGTTCGCAGTCAGTACCTATGCAATGGTGTCACTCCTGTTTTGGTATGTGGGGTTAGTGCCGGATTTTGCCACGCTGCGTGACCGAACCCGCAACCGGTTTGCAAAATTGGTCTATGGATTTTTATCGATGGGATGGCGTGGGTCTGCCCGGCATTGGTTTAGATATGAAACCGCCTACCTTCTGCTTGCCGGACTGGCGACGCCACTGGTGGTTTCGGTTCATACCGTGGTGAGTTTTGATTTTGCCATGGGGATCGTTCCCGGTTGGCATGCGACCATTTTCCCTCCATATTTTGTTGCCGGTGCAATTTATGCCGGATTTGCCATGGTGCTGACACTTTCTATCCCGCTGCGGAAATTTTATGGTCTGGAAGATTTTATAACCATGCGTCATTTGCAAAATATGGCTAAAGTCATGCTGGCAACCGGCTTGATTGTAGCCTATGGCTATATGATGGAAGCATTTACCGCATGGTACAGTGGCAATGAGTTTGAAGAATTTATGATTTTGAATAGAATGACCGGTCCCTATGCGCCGGTTTATTGGTCGTTGATCTTTTGCAATCTCATTACACCACAATTCCTCTGGCTAAAAAAAGTGCAAAACAGTGTCGGGGCTTTATTCATTATCGCGCTGATTGTAAACGTTGGCATGTGGTTGGAGAGATTTGTCATCGTTGTCACAAGTTTGCACCGTGATTTCCTGCCGTCATCCTGGGGTATGTATTCAGGAACCATCTGGGATTGGGCAACGTTTATCGGCACCATCGGGTTATTTTTGTCTCTGTTATTTATCTTTGTGAGGCTGGTACCGGCGATCTCAATTTTTGAAATGAGAACCCTTGTAACAGAAAGCGAGGGAAATGAATAGTGTTTGACAGATTTCTACAAGCGAGGCATTATTCAAAATTGACCATTAAGATTAACTTGCAGGGATTTTATGGTTAAAGAAAAGAAAGGCCTGTACGGCGTTCTGGCCGAATTTCCAACATCTGAAGATCTCGTTAAGGCGTCTCAAAAAGCTTACGACGAAGGTTTCCGCAACATGGATGCCTACAGCCCATTTCCCGTTCACGGCCTGTCCGAGGCAGTGGGTTTCAAAAAGACGAAACTGCCGATGATTGTTTTAATCGGAGCGATTGTCGGCATGATAACCGGATTTGGCATGCAATATTTTGCTTCGGCTATCCATTACCCGTTAAATATTGGCGGCCGTCCCTTAAACAGTTGGCCGTCATTTATTCCTATTACGTTTGAGTTGACCATTCTTTTTGCGGCTTTCTCAGCCGTTTTGGGCATGTTTGCATTAAACGGTTTGCCCATGCCGTATCATCCGGTGTTTAACGTTGAGAAATTCGCCATGGCATCCCGTGATTGTTTCTTTTTATGTATTGAAAGTAAAGACCCAAAGTTCGATTTGGAAGGTACCAAGAAATTTCTGAAAAACTTGAATGCGAGAGAAGTATTTGAAGTTGAACCATAAAATCAAAAAATGCGACCAACTATGAAACAATTGAATCGCCTGCTATTACTTTTGTTCGTTTTGGCTCTGTTGCCAGCTTGTCGACAGGACATGCACGACCAGCCGCATCATGAACCGTTAGAAGTAAATCATTTTTTTGCCGATGGCAGTGCGTCCCGTCCTTTGGTGAAAGGGACCATCGCCCGTGGTAAATTAAAAACAGATACGCATTTGTATTATGGCAAAGTGGACGGCAAATTAGTGGACACATTCCCTTTTCCCATTACAGAGGAAGTTCTGAAAAGAGGCCGTGAGAGATACAATATTTATTGTTCACCATGTCACGACGAATTGGGTTACGGAAATGGGATGATTGTTCAGCGTGGTTTTCGGCAGCCGCCTTCATATCACATCGATCGATTACGCGAAGCTCCGGTTGGGCACATTTTCGATGTCATCACGAACGGTCTGGGAGCCATGTACGATTATTCGGATAGAATCAAGCCGGAAGACCGATGGGCAATTGTTGCGTACGTGAAGACGTTGCAATTAAGTCAGGATATGAAAATCGAGGCTCTTCCTAAAGACAAACAACAATTACTCGGAAAGTGATAATGAGCAATCTGGAAACACTAAAACCACAATTGAATCGTGTGCAAACGCTTTCGTTGATAACCGGCCTTGTTGCGCTTGCGTTGTGCGGTTTGGGTGCTTATACAAACCCCGGTCAGTTTTTTAAGTCCTATTTGCTGGGATATATGTTCTGGATCGGACTCCCGCTGGGCAGTTTTGTGATTCTTTGTTTGCATCATCTGGTTGGGGGCAGGTGGGGCTTTGCCATTCAGCGAATTCTTGAAGCTGGTTCGCGCACCATACCTTTAATGGCGTTACTGCTGATCCCATTGTTTTTCGGTATGAAGGAATTATATGTTTGGGCGCGGCCGGAGACTGTCGCTTTAGATGAAATCCTTCAGCACAAAAGCGCTTATCTGAATGTATCAGCTTTTTGGATTCGGGCGGTTTTATATTTTTTGCTGTGGACAGGATTGATTTTTCTAATGACAAAGTGGTCCTACAGGCAGGATGAAACCGGTGAGTCCGGTCTGACCTCTAAAGTTAAAATGTTGAGTGGTCCGGGTATTATATTGTATGTTCTCTCTTTGACTTTCGCTTCTGTGGATTGGGTGATGTCATTGGATCCCCACTGGTTCTCTACCATATTTGGATTTATTTTCGTCATTGGTCAGGTACTGCTCACGTTGTCTTTTGCAGTGATCATTCTCAATTGGTTTGCGGAAGTCAAACCATTGTCTGATTTTGTAAAATCGAATCATTTCCATGATTTAGGAAATTTAATCTTAGCATTTGTTTCTCTATGGGCTTATATGGCGTTGTCACAATTTCTTATAATTTGGTCGGGAAATTTGCCGGAAGAAATTCCCTGGTATTTAGATCGTATGCACGGTGGCTGGGATACTGTGGGAGTCATTATTGTCCTGTTTCATTTTACGGTGCCCTTTGCGTTGTTGCTGTCAAGAGATAATAAAAGAAATGGTCGCATCTTAGCTAAAATTGCCGTTGCCATCATCATTATGCGTTTTGTGGATTTGGATTGGATCATCATGCCGAGTTTTCATCCTGAACAGTTTGCATTTCACTGGATGGATCTTGCCGCTCCGGTGGCCATTGGCGGACTTTGGTTCACAGCGTTCTTACGGCAGGTGAAGAAAAAAGAACTCTTACCAATGCATGATCCGCGTTTGAAGGAGGCTTTGTTGAATGAGTCACACTGAAAGTCAGACGAACAATAAAAATTATGAAGCTCGCGACGCCCATGTGAAACCAATCGCGATTGCGGGCATCGCCCTTTTTGTGCTGATATTTGGGGCATTATTTGTCGCCAGGGGAGTCTTTCATATTCTGGAAAAGAAGCGTGAACATAGTAAACAAATTGTGTCTCCGTTTATGAGCGAGAGACGGTTGCCTGAGGGTCCAAGACTGCAGGTGGACCCTGAAAAAGAGCTCGCTGTTTTCCTGGCAAAAGAAGATTCTCTGGTGAACAGCTATGGGTGGATCGTTAAGGAAGCCGGTGTCGTCCACATTCCCGTCGATGAGGCGATGAAACGCATGTTGAAAAACGGGTTCCCTGTACGGCCGCAAAATTGAAATTCACTAAAAAACCGAAGCTTAGTAGTGGTGCTTAATGATGATATATAAAATAGTTAGACTTGTTTTTTGCATAAGTATAATTTTAGGCGCGAATGCATCGCTGTCTTTTTCTCAGGAAGGCGCCGCGTCAAAAATCGATATTCTTAAGGATATCGGCATTGACCAACATTTAGATGAACAGATACCTTTAGACCTGCCATTTAAAGATGAATTCGGCCAAACCGTTCACCTCAAAGATTATTTTGGTGAAAAACCCGTTATTCTCTCGTTGGTCTACTATGATTGTCCCATGCTTTGCACGATGATTTTGAACGGATTGCTTGCCAGTCTGAATCCCATGAATATTGATATTGGCAAGGATTTTGAAGTGGTCACGGTCAGTTTTAATCCAGCAGAAACTCCGGAGTTGGCCATGCGCAAGAAAACGGGTTACGTGGAACAGTACGATCGCAGCGGTGCAAAGAACGGCTGGCATTTTTTAACCGGTGATGAAGCATCGATTAAAGCGTTAACAAACGCCGTGGGATTCCGGTATCGTTACGATGAGGAACAAAAACAATTTGTGCATGCAAGTGGTATTATGGTACTGACGCCGGACGGGACGTTGTCAAAGTATTTTTATGGAATCGAATACCCAAGCCGAGATTTGAAATTGGGTTTAATTGAGGCTTCCAAAAGTAACATCGGCAGTTTCTCCGATCAAGTTCTGCTTTATTGTTATCACTATGATCCAACGACGGGCAAATATGGTTTGGCGATCATGAATGTGCTTCGATTTTTCGGAACGTTAACCATTGTTCTTCTAGGTGGTTTTATGTTTATTATGTTGCGTAAAGATCACCGCGAAAAAAAGCAATCCAATAATCACTTTGTTTCAACGAAGTAACGAGTTACATTTTTTAATTATGGATAAACCATTTAGATTTTTTCCTGAACAGGCATCAAAATTTGCACATAACGTCGATAATCTCTATTTCTTTCTTATCGCTGTGAGTGTATTTTTTGCACTTTTAATCTTCTTTTTAGTCTATATCTTCGCTGTAAAATATAGAAGACGTTCAGAAGATGAAACGCCAAAAGAAATACCGGGGCTGCTAAAGTTGGAGATTCTGTGGACAGTCATTCCTTTGATTTTGGTGATGGTTGTTTTCGTCTGGGGTTCCACCCTTTATTTTGAAAGATATGAACCTCCGGCTGATGCCTTGGAAATGTACGTCGTCGGTAAACAATGGATGTGGTATATTCAGCATCCGAATGGGGTGAGGGAGATTAACGAGATTCATGTTCCCACCGGGGAGCCTGTAAAGCTGACCATGTCCACAGAGGATGTTATTCACAGTTTTTTTATTCCGGCCTTCCGTATTAAAAAAGACGTTGTCCCGGGCAGATATACAACCATGTGGTTTGAGGCCACAAAACCCGGCAAGTACCATCTTTTTTGCGCTGAATATTGTGGTACGAAACACTCGGAGATGAAAGGCTGGGTCGTGGTGATGACGCCGGAAGATTACCAGGATTGGCTCAGCGGCGGCACCAGCACGGAACCTATGGAAGTTGTCGGTGAAAAGAAGTTTCAACAGTTAGCCTGCCATACCTGTCACTCTGATAAACCAACTGCGCGCTGTCCGTCATTAACAAATTTGTTCGGCAAACCGGTACAGTTAAAAAACGGTCAGACTGTCATTGCCAATGAAGATTACATTCGAGAATCGATTTTAGACCCCACAGCGAAAATCACGGCCGGTTATAAACCGGTGATGCCGACATTTAAAGGGCAATTGAATGAAGTTGAGTTACTTCAACTTATCGCTTATATCAAATCAATTGGAAAAAGTGGAGAAAAGTAGAGAATGAGTACAGCGGTATTTAAACCAAGCGAAACAAAGCTTGCAAAAGAAACAAACGGATCCAGTGACAATTATCTCAATGCCGGATATTCATTGAAATCATGGCTATTTACCGTTGATCATAAACGTATTGCGATTTTATACCTGATTTCAATTACACTGTTTTTTATTGTCGGTGGAATTTTTGCTTTACTCATACGTCTGGAATTGTTGACTCCGGCCGGAGACCTGGTATCATCGGAAACGTATAATAAAATGTTTACCATGCATGGGGTGATTATGATATTTTTCTTTCTCATCCCATCGATTCCAGCGGTGCTCGGCAACTTTTTGATTCCCCTCATGATTGGTGCCAAAGATTTAGCCTTCCCCAGAATTAATTTATTGTCCTGGTACTTATACATCATTGGGGCGACACTAGGTGTCTGTGCCATCGTGTTTGGCGGTGTGGATACCGGCTGGACATTCTATACGCCCTATAGTAGTACGTACTCGAACACAAACGTCATTCTCACCGCATTGGGTGCTTTCGTTGCCGGGTTTTCATCGATTCTCACCGGGCTGAATTTTATCGTTACCATTCATAAGATGCGGGCGCCGGGCTTAACCTGGTTTCGTCTGCCGTTGTTTGTTTGGGCGCATTATGCGACCAGCATCATTCAGATTCTCGGTACCCCCGTGGTTGCCATTGCAATCGCTCTGGTGGGTCTTGAACGCATCTTCAAAATTGGTATTTTCGATCCGGCACTGGGAGGAGACCCGATATTGTTTCAACATTTGTTTTGGTTTTATTCACATCCAGCGGTCTATATTATGATATTGCCGGGCATGGGTGTGATCAGTGAGGTCATTACCTGTTTCGCAAAAAAGAAAATATTCGGCTATGAATTCATCGCATTTTCCAGCATTGCCATTGCTGTTTTAGGGTTTCTCGTATGGGGGCACCACATGTACACCAGCGGACAATCCGTTTATGCAAGTCTGGTTTTTTCCTTTCTGACATTTCTTGTAGCCATTCCATCCGCCATCAAGACATTTAACTGGTCTGCGACGCTTTATAAAGGATCAATTTCTTATGACGCACCAATGCTCTATGCCATTGGGTTCATCGGTTTGTTTACAATCGGCGGCTTGACGGGTGTGTTCCTCGGTACGTTGGCGGTGGATGTGCATGTTCACGACACCTATTTTGTCGTTGCACATTTCCATTATATTATGGTCGGCGGGGCGATCATGGCGTACATGGCTGGGTTGCATTTTTGGTGGCCCAAAATAACCGGTCGCCTCTACCCCGAAGGTTGGGCGCGCTTTGCTTCGCTGGTCATTTTTGTGGGGTTCAATCTGACATTTTTTCCGCAATTTATCGTGGGATATCTCGGTATGCCGCGTCGCTACCATGTGTACCCTGCTGAGTTCCAAATATATAATGTGCTGTCTACCGCCGGCGCAACTATTTTGGGCATTGGATACATGATGCCGCTCATCTATTTTATTTGGTCTTTGAAATATGGGCAGAAGGCCAGTGCCAATCCGTGGCGGGCAAAAGGATTGGAATGGGAAAAAGTAAGTTCGCCTCCGCCGCAATTTAATTTTGATGAAATACCGGTCGTGACCGAACAACCGTATAATTATACCGCATAAATAGAGAATTAAAGGAGAAAATAAATTTGTCTGGAGACAACGCCGTTTTACAACATCATTTTGAAGATTTAGAGCAGCAATTCAATTCGTCTGCGTTGGGAATGTGGACATTCCTGATTACTGAAGTCCTGTTTTTCGGCGGCATGTTTGCGGGATATTTACTGTACAGATTTAAATACCCGGAAGCGTTTATGCTGGGAAGCCATGAATTGGATGTAGCATTGGGTACCATTAATACGGCCGTCCTCATCTGCAGCAGTTTAACCATGGCGTTGGCAGTCTATTGGGGTCAGCACGGCGATAAAAAGAAAATCATTTTGTTTATTGTGCTGACGATGATATTGGGGGCGGCTTTTCTCGGTATCAAGTCCGTTGAGTATACTCACAAATATCATGAACATTTATTGCCAGGGCCCGGCTTTCAATTTGATGGGCCGTATGCAGATCAGGTGCGTATTTTTATTTCCTTCTATTTTGTGATGACCGGAATGCATGCATTTCACATGATCATCGGAATGGGGCTCATGATTTGGTTGATCAATAAAGCGAGGAAAGGGGTTTTTACCAGTGAGCACAGCACACCGCTCGAATTGAGCGGACTCTACTGGCATTTTGTGGATATTGTCTGGATCTTTTTGTTTCCGTTACTTTATTTAATTGGAAGGCATCATTAAATGGCGCAGCATTTTGTACCCAAAAGAACATATTTTGCTGTTTTCACAGCTCTTATCATATTAACCGCAACAACTGTGGGAGTTGCTTTTATTGATCTTGGTGTGTATAACAATGTTGCCGCTTTAGGGATTGCAATTTTGAAAGCCTCTCTTGTGGTTTTGTATTTTATGCATGTGCGTTACAGTGATAAACTCACCTGGGTATTTGTCGCAACCGGTTTTTTATTTTTACTGATATTATTGATTTTTCTGATGGGAGATGTGTCAACCAGAGATGTTCTTTATACGCCGCATAGTTGGAGCCCCCAAACAGTTGCGGAGTGATCCCTCTTCGGTTTTACCGGTTGCAGGAGATAATAGAAACTTGCCCGGGTAAGGAGACTTTCGAAAAAGTCGAAATGAAATAAATTTTTAAGCAAGGTGTCGTCGAGGCACGATTTAAAAATCATGGGTTAGAGACTTCGACTCTATTCATCCACAGCAATGCCTGTATCAGTCCCACAAACCGGTAAAATCTAAGCGATGAACTTCTATTTCAGCAATAACATTTCTTTTCGTTTTAGAAAAGTCTCACCCACTTTCAACTCGTAAAAATATACGCCACTGGCCAACTCTCTGGGTTGAAAATGAAACGTGTGGTTGCCTGCAGTTTGAAATTCGCTCACCAATGTTTTGACCTTTTCACCAAGAATATCGTAAACGTTTAGTGTGACAAAATCTTGGTTAGGAATTGTGTATAAAATGGTCGTAGACGGATTGAAAGGGTTCGGGTAATTTTGTTGCAACGTGAAGTTTTCCGGTAATTCAGATATTTTCTTTATTCCTGTCACGATATGGTTAACCGTCACATTATCGATTAAAATTTTATCGTCTGTGCCGCCAAAACCAATTAAGCCGCCGCTTAGACTTACCGAGTCCGGCACCGTTACGTCTGCAAGTAGTACTTCCGGTGTTCCCAATTCATAAAAGTATGCCTGAATCCGATTTCCATTAATAACGATCTTCACGTGGTAATCTACACCAACGGCGACACTTTGGAATCCATCAGCAAAATTCCCTCCGGGGCCGCTTAATCTCCATGTACTTTCGCGCCCTCGCACGGTTAAAGCATAATGTTTACTTTCATACGCAACCGTGTCCTGTCCATTGACCACATAATGAGGATTGTTAAGGTAGAAAAATGTTATGAGTCCCAGTGAAGCATCATCGAGAGCCTGTTCGATACGCATATCTGCTTCCAGGGTGTAGTTTGCCCAACTGGAATCGCCGTTAATAAATAATGTCGCTTGTTGATCTCTGGTAGAAATTTCAGCGCTACTATCGACAATTGCAGGATTTGTGACGGGGCCGTGCAGACCTGTGCTAAATTTGTAGAATGTCCAATCACTTAGATCCCCATCTGAGAAGTCGTCCGAAAAGGAAAAGTCTTGCCCGTAAAGCATTACCGTAAAAAGCATGAGAAACGTGAAAACAACTGTAAACGTAATCAAATCAAAACCATTTTTTAAATTAATCATTTTTACACTCCGTTTTACGTATTAGTGATAGATAATGGATTTTCATTCTGGCACGAATGAGCGACTTACAAACTCCCGCCGATTTTAAGATGATGTTTTAAAAAACCAGTTTTTATTCAACGTCACGTTCACCTTGGTGTCCAAAATACGATTCCATCCCTCTGAATGCTTCGGGATAATTTCAGCGACGATGTATCTCTCGACTAATTCAATATTGTAGCGGCGTTCATTGGGTTGTTCGAAGGCGGTGGGATAAATTTTATGAATAATCCCTTTTGATTTTTCGCCATTTTCAAACGTGATGTTAACTTCATCACCGACTTTAATTTTATTTTCTAACGTGCCGGGGAAATATGTCTTTATGTGATTTTTCAGTGGGTTGACAATTTTTAAAACCGGTTCTCCCACTTGTGCTATTTCGCCAACGTGTTTATACACTTTTGCTACAATGCCGTCCTGTGGCGCGTCGAGAATTTCACGACTGTAACTGCTGGTAAAATGGGTGTCCGTTTCTCCTGACGACACTGGAATTAAATAACGGCGCTGGTAAGTTGACAACGTTTTTATTTTTGAGTCGAGCTTGATTTGTAAAACCGACCAATCAAATCCTGCCTGGTTTAATTTGTCTTTTATCTGCATTAATTTCTGGTGCGTGATAGCTTTTATGCTGAATAATTTTTTTGCTCTTTTATATTCTGACTTCAATTGTGAAACGACAGTTTTATTTTGCGCCACGCTTAGTTTTAGGATATGAATGTCACTTTGCAAGTCGATAATTTTTCTTTCCTCCTCAACCGAACCGAAATCCCATCCGCTGTTGTTTGTTACCGAGTTGCCGGTTGCGTAAGATTGATCCCCTAATAAAACCAGAGCATCTCCTTTATTTACGGGATCATTTACAGAGCAGTAAATTTTTTTTATTCGTCCCGGTGTGCGGGCTTCGATGTAGGTTTCTTCGCATTCCAGAAAACCGGTACCATTTATGTGAAAATACCGTTGGAAAAACCATTGGCCGGAAAACCAAACGATTGAGGTAAGAACCAACAAATAGACATATTTGCCATAAGCGATTTTCTTTTTAGCCGGTTCCTTCGGGGGCTGGATGAAATCATTGCCGCGTTTACGTAGTTGTTTAACCCGCATTATTCCCTCTTTATTAATTCTTTGAATCTGTGATAATCGTGAATTGCAAACCCATGAAAATTAGGATCATTTTCATAATTTCCCGTGATTCGAACGGCCATGTCGAGCACTGCGTTGTCACTGTCAAAAAGCCCTGCATTGAGCCCTATGACAAAAGGTTTGTGCAAATTTGTAAGTAACATGATGGTTGGCTCTGCTGCTTTTTCGATTTTATCAAAATGATTCCGATAGGCCATAAGCGTAACTATGTCCGTTTGCAAAACCAGATCTTTGAAAAGTGCTGAATCAATTTTTGCGAAAGATGCCGGAATGTCCAGCTCTAATTTCACCGGCGTTTTCTGTGCCGACAGAATGAGTTTTATGTCCCTGACGGTTTTTACGGTTTTTTCGAGAAGGGACCGTTTATTCTGCGACCAGTTTTGCAGAGATTGCGGTTCAATATCGAGATGAATGGCTTCAAATTGAAGGGAATCAGCTAAAGCATGTTGTACTTTGGCAAATGTGTTGAGCTTACTTTTGAGAGCATCCCGGGTGGTTGATTTAACCCATTCAGCATCGCCCATTAATGCCGAGAGCGAAATATGATTGGCGTTTAATTTTTGCAGAAAAAGCATCCCCTTGTCCCCGGACAGAAATTGTTCGACGACACCTTTGTTAAAAGACAGGTAAATTTTGTTTATATTATTCGTCCGGCAAATTGAGAAAAGCCGCCGACTTTTTTCGGCATCTTCAATAAGGTCAGCCGGGTTCCACACCCAGAATGCTCTGGTTGCCGGAGGCGCGATTTCGGATGAATCAGGTTGCGTTGCGGGTGAAAGTGATTTCAAACGTTCGACCTTTGGCGGCATTGTTGTACCTGCGAGGTGCATAATTTCATACAAAAGTTTATCTTTTTCAAGATTGAGAATGTGTATGTTCAGCTCGGTTTTATATTTTTCAACCGAAAGTTTTAACAATAATCCAGGCGTTGTTTTAAGCGATTTGATGGCTGCAATCTGCTTGTTTTTTTGTACCGTTTCTTTTTCTTTGATGAGACGCAGCAACATTTTCTCATCGGCTATTTGTTCATTAAGGAAGCGATATTTTTCCTGTTTACGTTCTATTTTGTCCAATAGAATTTGTCGGGCTTTTTGCGCTTTTAATTGCCAGGCATCGCCGAGTAGTTGTGCCTGCTCGTTTTCGTGTTGATTGCTGAAAACAGATAGCGGTAAGGATGCCCGCAATCCGATTTCCGCACTTGATTTGGTTGCTGCAAAACGATTCGCCCGAAATTGATAGCCGATGAACGGCGCCAATCGAAAATGCTGCGGACTTTTGTAAGTACGACTGTATTCGAGGCTTGCTCTGGCTTGTAAAAGGTCGATTTCTGCATTCTGGATGGAGTCTGCTTTTGAAAGTGACATTGCATGGCGTAAGTCAACCGGTTCCTGTTTGCTCCATTCTATTGCATCTGCCGGAATTCCAAGATTTTCTGCAATGAGATGTTTTCTGTGTTTTAAATTGTTTTTGCTGAAATTTATGAGGGCTCTGTTGTGAATAGCCTCTTTTTGTATGGTGAGAACGTCAATGAGCAGGTCTTCCTGATAATCAAACCTGTTTTTTGTAAGTTTAAGCAACGCGGTTAAAACAGTGTCGAGTTTGCTATAATAAAAGACGCGCAAACTGTCTTCAAGCACGTCGATATAGGATAGCCGGAAGGAAAAAAGAATATCATTTTTTGCCGCCGCAAAATTTGCTTCCTGCAGAGCGATGTTGGCTTTTCGTGATCTTTTTTGTGGGCTTTCCCCAATGAGTGAGATCAGGTCTTGTGAGAGCCGAATATTCAGGTACTGTGATCCAAACGTACCGTTGTCATCAAAGGCGAGATTGTCCGGTGTGTAGCGGTAAAACATAGAGAGATTGGGCAATTTTGATTGATTTCCCGGAGTTCTATAATAAGCAGCGGCCTCTACCTGTTTGTGGGATGCCTGAACATCAGCATCTTTTTCCAGAACGAGTTTTTCAAGTTGTCGGAAACTGTATTTTATTTGCTGAGCGAAGCACGGTTGGCTCACCCAAATCATTCCAGAAAGCAAAATGAAAATTGTGATTAAATGTTTTCTCACGTTTACCATCGTATCATTTTTTGTCTCACTTTGTATGGTGCAAACGGGTCATTGTAAGAAAATTTAAACAGCAACTCCTGTGCATAGGCCATGAGTCTAACGAATTTGATAAATAATTTATACGGGTTGAATAGCGGAACATAAAGAAGTAATTTTAAATCTTCCTTGCGACCGGATAAGATAACTGCAATAAGAAGTTCAAAGACTTCCGCACAGAAATACAGGATGAAATTAATGGTCAACAGAATCGGCAGCGCCGAGGAAAAATGAATCGATAAATCGAACAGATAAAAGGCTGTCACCGCTGATAAAAACAGGTGAAAAAAGATGGAATCCACGAAGGTGATGACATCGAGAAGGCGAAAATTTTGCGTAAACGGATTGTAAACGTCGCTGTGCTTCCTGACCCTGTTTTTAATGAGATTGCGGTCCCAACGTGCCCGCTGTTTAATGAGGCTTTGCAGATTATGGGGAACGTTTGTCAGGCAAACGGCCTTTGGTTCAAAGATGATCCTATAGCCGAGTTTGCGCACGCGGATGGCTAAGTCGGAATCATTTCCCGGCCCCGGTTCGTGGCCGCCATTCGTTTTGGTTGAAATGATTTCTTTCCTGAAACAACCGAATGCTCCCGAGATGATAGGCAGAATACCGAATGTAGCTCTTACCTGACGACCGATGGAAATGGTGAAAATATATTCGATTTGCTGCAGACTTGTGAGCAGACTGCGTTTGTAATTCCGGACGCGCAAATTCCCTGAAACCCCGCCCACTTCCGGGTCGGCAAATGCTTTGATAATATGATAAATAGCATCTCTGTCGAAGGTTGTATCGGAATCCACGAACACAACAAATTTGCCGCGGGAAAATTTCAGGCCGTAATTCAGCACAGCCGATTTTCCGCCCCGTTCAGAGAAACGATAATATTCAACGGTCTGATGTTTGCGAGCCAGGTGCCGGCAAATTTTCGGGGTTCGATCCGTAGAGCCGTCATCAACAATAATGATTTGCAGGTGTTTGTAAGTTTGTTCTTCTAACGACCGGATGGTCCAGCCAATGGTCGTTTCTTCATTCAATGCCGGAATGATAACGGAAACTAACGGCGGCGCTTCATGTAAATTGCGTAAGAAATCGCGGTCGGCACCTGGCGTTTTTTTGAATAATTTCAGAAATAATAGATAAAAGTCGGTAAGGATATAACGAGGGAAATCGAAAACTAGAAAAAACCAAAAGACACGCAGACTCGCCTCCATATCCAGGCTAAACAAATAATTTAAGGTGTCTTTTAAAAAAAGCGGAATCAATTTTGAACCTCCATGACCGTTTGCATCGATTTATCATCCTGTGCCAAATCTGAGAGCGTAAAGTTTAATTCGATTCTTGTTTTTAATAAGTCATTCAAACTGTGATTTAAACGGTCAAATGCAATTTTTGCATTTTCAACGCTTGTGTTGGTAAATAGTGTTAAGATTTCCCCGTTTGTCAGGTCGGTGAAAAGATCGGTGGAACGAAACGTCTCGTTCAAAATGGTCGCAAAATTGTTGCGCAGTTTTCTGGAATGCTTTAAACTTTGTCCGCCAATAGCCTGGTGAACAGGGCTGAAATTCACCTTTGAAAACGTCGAGTGATAATTGTAACGCCGGCAGCGGAATGATTCGATGCGCAAAAACTCCATGAAAACTTCTTGCTTATAAAAGCCGAGTTCTTTTTTGAGAATATTTATGATGCCAAAACCAGGCAGAACGCCTTCTTCGGCGGCTCGTATGCCATCTTGCGATAAACGCAGCTCGTTAATCTCTTTTATGAAGGCGTCTTCCGGAGAGAATGTTTTTCCGCAGACGAGACAGAAGCATGAGAGAAGCGGCTCGGAGAAATTATGATTACATTCATTGCACCACAGAACGTCAGCGGGTTTGTCATAATCAACGCCCACATGCTTCAGGTCGCGGCTGCATTTGGGACAAGATAAGTGAAAGCCTTTTCTGAATTCGGATTCGCGGCCAACATAGGCACAACGAAAATGGTGAATGGTGGTCTCTTCGCTGATGTTTAAAGAGTGACAATGCGGGCACAATTCGCGGTAATTAATTTGTGAATGTTCACAATATGGGCAAACATTTACCTTGTCGACTAATTTTGTGGTCAGCAACTGGGCTTCAAACAATTCTTCGATCTGTTTCAATTCTTTTCCAGCCTCAGTTTTTAATAGCAACTGAATGAGGGGAAATGAATACCCCACGCTCGCATGGTAGTTTCGTAACGGCGTTAAAACGAAATCGGGACGTGAATATAAATACCGAAGAATCATAATCTTTTTGAGATTGACGTCACCCACCGATGGAGGAATGTCTGCTAATTGGTTCAGTGTATTTACCAGGGAGAAGGCCTTTTTAAGTTCTGCCAGAAGCAGAATTTCGTTGTTGGTGGAGGTTATGGTGGCGTCCACTAATTCTGCAATATTTGCCATATCCTGTTCACAGATGAGCAGAATAGGTCTGAGGAAGAATTTAACTTGCGATCGCAATGTTTTGATGGTGTTCCAGCCCCATTCGGGGTTTTTTACATAGACAATGAGAACGTCCGCCGTATCTAACTCTTCCGTAATGACGAATCTGGGTAACTCTTTCCGATAGCTGTTAATGCTGACCAGAAATTTATAAACGACTCCCTCGCTTTTTTCCGTAAGGAGGCAAATCTTTAATGGTTGTATGTCTATGCCTTTCTTCAATGACCTGGCCTGTGATGTGATAAACTGTATATCTGTTTTGCGTTATCTTATAATTTCGACGTATTACAACCTGTAATTAACACGCATGCCTATATGTTACAACTATTTAAATACATGTCTAAGGTATTGATTATTAAAATCGTAAGGTAAAAGCTAAAAGTTGGAGAAGAAAAAATTTCAAGCCCTGATTTCTAACTGCCGATGAAATCACTATGTCGATATCTTCAAATTCGATTCCATAACAACATAAAGGCGGCTTATCCATGATTGGTGAATATCTGCTAAAAGAAGGTTTTATTACCGACGATCAGTTGCAGGAAGTTCTGGCAATTCAAAAAAATCAAAAATTATATTCTCCTATCGGAGAAATTTTGATCAGCAGGAAAATGATTTCCCGGGTGCAGTTGCAGCGGGTGTTAAAAAAGTTTCACATGAGCATTCCTCTGGGAGAGTTGCTGATCAATATGGGCGTTATTACCAAAGAGCAGCTCGATAAGGCCCTGGAAGTACAAAAGACAAAAAAAGAAAAGCTCGGTAGAATTTTAGTTGAAATAGAAGCCATCGATGAGGTGACGCTGGTCAATGCGCTTAGCATGCAAATCGGTATTCCCAAAATTATTCCATCCATTCACTTGATCGATACGAAACTTTTGGAGTCTTTCAATCCGGGATTTTTACAAAAGCACCAGTTCCTGCCGGCTTCCAAAGAAGATGATCGGCTAACCGTAATCATGGCTGACCCATTGGATAGGGAGACGATTCGTTTCCTGGAGAAAGTGTTAAAAAGTAAAATCATCCCCGCAATTGCCTCTCCATCTGAGATACAGAACACGATTATGTTGTATTACCAGAAAATGGAGTTGGGCCAGGAAATTTCTGTTTCGGATACGCATAAGGACCTGGTTATCGGCGGGAACGACTTTGTTAAACACAAGAAGGATAACATTGTCGAAATTGTGAATTTCATTCTTACCAACGCCATCGTCGATCGGGCGACCGACATTCATATCGAACCGCAAGATGGATTTTTACGCGTTCGCTACCGGGTCGATGGCTTGTTGGTGCATAAAACCGATCTACCCAATGCCGTGGCGCAAAAGCTCATCAGTAGAATAAAAGCCCTTTGCGGGTTGGACATTGCCGAAAAACGGCGACACCAGGATGGGCGGATTCAGGCCCGCATCATGCAGAAGGAATATGATTTGCGGGTTTCTACCTATGCTGCTATTTGGGGTGAAAATGTTGTGATCAGAATCCAAAGCAGACAAAGCTCATTTGTGGAGCTTGAGTCTATCGGATTTTCCCCGGTGAATTTCATCAGATATCAGGAGATGCTGGATCATCCGTCCGGAATTATTCTGGTCACCGGTCCCACAGGCAGTGGAAAAAGTACCACGCTCTATGCCTCATTAAATTATTTAAACAATCTTGACCGGGTCATTATTACAGTTGAAGACCCTGTTGAATACACCATTGACGGAGTGGTGCAGGCTTCCTTTTCTCCTAAGATGGGAATCCGTTATTCGGATTACCTGAAATCCATGATGCGTCAGGACCCGGATGTTCTGATGATCGGTGAGATTCGTGATCCTGAGGCTGCGGAAGCGGTGATTCAGGCGTCTCTCACCGGCCACAAAGTCTTAAGTACGTTTCACACGGAAGATGCAACGGGAGCTTTACTGCGATTGATGGACATGGGGATTGAGACATTTTTAATTTCATCCACGTTGGTGTCTGTTGTCGCGCAACGCCTGGTGAGAAAATTATGCGAGTTTTGTAAACAGCCGGCAAAACCCAGTAAAAAGACGCTGACGTTTTTTCATACATTAAAAGATAAAGAATCTCCGGAACTCGTTTTTTATGAGCCTGTGGGATGCCTGCATTGCAATAAAACCGGCTATAGAGGCATGACCGCAATCCATGAGGTTCTGCTGGTGAACGACGCCATTCGAGATGAGATTTTAAATCGCAGTACGAATTCCCGGATCAAAAAAATTGCCCGGCAACACGCTGGACTGGTTTCCATGAGTGAAGACGGTTTTTACAAAGCAACAAAAGGAGTGACGTCTTTGGAAGATATCTTGCGCGTGGTTTACCGGGATGAATCTCTGGGTTTGTTACCTATCTCAGTTCATGAGTTGATCGACCGGTGTGAGAATGTTCGGAGATGGCATCCACAGATACACGAAGTTTAGTGCTTTGGGGAAATCCTGTAAAAAAACGTTCATACGTATTGCGAAAAATTCTCGATGCCAGGACTCAGATTCAATCGGTAACTATCCGATAGAATTTAATAAACTCTATTCACAGTGAAAAGGATTTCTAAAATGTTGCAGCAGAAGAACTATCAATACGAAGATATATCTTTATTTCAAATCAGAAACCGCAACGAAACCCGCGTGATTGCACTTCTACCCGAAATTTTAAATCATTTTCCTGAATATAAACCGGAGATGCTTGATGTTCAGGATATTTATGCCTTGACGTTGAATAAACTCAAGCCGCGCTATACACAGGGTTGCACCCTGGTGTTAAATGAATCGGTTACCGATGACATCATCAGGAAAAAAATTGAACAGGCAGTACGCCGGGTAAGAAAGTATCCGAATCATCGTTAAACAAACCCGATTCTTTGATTTTTCTTCTTTTTCCTGGTGTCTTTTCCTTTAATTCCTTTGTAGAGCAGGTCTGTTTTTTTAAAAGCCGGACACCTGATATTCATCCGGAATCCATCGTTTTGGCATGTGATTTCAGCTCAAGAATGCGGTAATGGCAACAAAGTAATTTTTCTCAAACATTATTTATCTTTTCGTATAAAATCCGATTGACTCTCAAACTCTCTTTCCTTATTATTTGAATGGCAAAAATAGCTGTATTAAACCGTTTAATAATAGGAGAGTAAAATGAGCAATCGGATTGAAAAAGACACGATGGGAACGATAGAAGTTCCTGATGAAAAGTACTGGGGGGCTCAAACTCAACGTTCAAAACAAAACTTCAAAATCGGCGGGCAAAAAATGCCCAAAGAAATCATTCATGCCTTTGGAATATTGAAAAAAGCTGCCGCTCTGACCAATGAGGCGTGTGGTGTTTTGCCTAAGGACAAAGCAGATGTTATCGCACAAGTGTGCGACGAAATCGTAGAGGGAAAATTAGATGAACATTTCCCGTTAGTGGTCTGGCAAACGGGTTCGGGAACACAGTCGAATATGAATGTCAATGAAGTTGTGTCGAACCGGGCTATCGAAATCCTCGGCGGTGAAATGGGTTCCAAAACACCGATCCATCCCAATGACGATGTGAACAAGTCGCAATCCTCCAACGACACATTTCCCACGGCGATGCACATCGCAGCTTACAAAAAACTCGTAGAGCATACGCTGCCGAAAGTGGAAGCCCTGCAGTCTGCGTTTGAGAAAAAATCCAAAGAATTCATGAACGTTGTAAAAATTGGCCGTACACATTTAATGGATGCCACACCTTTAACTTTAGGGCAGGAATTTTCCGGTTATGCGTCACAACTCCGACATGGTATTCGTGCTATAAAAAATACGCTGCCGCACCTTTCGGAGTTGGCGTTGGGTGGTACCGCCGTAGGCACCGGGATCAACACACCTCCTGGATTCGCCGATAAAGTTGCGCAAAAAATAGCAGAGATGACCGGTCATCCCTTTGTATCTGCTGAGAACAAATATGAATCTCTCGCTGCCCATGACGCGGTGGTGGAGGCTTCAGGGGCGTTGAAAACCGTTGCTGCCAGCTTAATGAAAATTGCCAACGATATTCGGTTGTTGGCCTCGGGTCCCCGCTGTGGGATTGGAGAAATTAATATTCCGGCCAATGAACCAGGTTCGTCGATTATGCCCGGCAAAGTGAACCCAACACAGGCTGAAGCGATGACCATGGTTTGTGCGCAGGTGGTCGGAAATGATGTGGCTATTAATATCGGTGGTATGACCGGCCATTTCGAGTTGAACGTATTTAAGCCGGTGATGATCTATAATCTGTTGATGTCTGCACAGCTTATTGGTGATACCTGTGAATCTTTTAATAAAAACTGTGTTGCCGGTATTACGCCAAATCATCAACGCATTAAACAAAATCTGGATAATTCATTGATGCTGGTAACGGCTTTGAATCCCTATATCGGCTACGATAAGGCCGCAAAAGCAGCCAAGAAAGCGCATCAGGAAGGTCTGACACTTCGTGAAGCAGTCGTGTCACTGGGATATTTGTCAGATGAAGAATTTACAAAGTATGTGGTGCCTGAAAACATGGTCGGCGAATTACCCCAATAGCTGGCTTTTGCGTTACATGAGGCGTACTTTTGCAGTACGTCTCATGTAATCAAATTAGATTGAACCAACGGTATAGCATTAAAAATTAAATTTGTTTATTATTTTCCTTGCATTGGTAATAATCGTTAATTATATTTCTTGTATAGTAACGAAAACGATACCAGGCTTAGTACCGATTTTCGTCTCTCCGGTTAATACATATCTAACGAGACTATCGAAAAAGTCGAAATGAAATAAATCTTCATGCAGAGCGACCTCGAAACATGATTTAAAACAATAGGTCAGAGCTTTCGACTTTGCTCATGCTGAAGGCGAAACTACTTTTTCGGTAGTATCAACAGTCGAATAGATTTTTATTTAACAAAAACTGTCCAAGGTTTTCTTCAGTCTTTCAATTTCATTGTATAGTTGTATATTAGTTGTGAATAGGAATATGCATAAAATATGAGCGTTTATAAATTCAGATACTTTTTCCTGGTAATGTACATTATTATGAGCATTGGGTCTACCGTATCTGCTCAAACAATAGCCTCCAGTGACACATTACAGTTTGCAGGTGATTCGTTAAACGTTTCTCGTAGGGGAGCTGAAGAAGTGGTAGTGCGAGCCGATGGCGCGCTCTTTAGCATTGATACGCGTAAGCCTGTTGCCACAATTGATTTTAAACAAGGCGGGTACTACCGGATTTTTGCAACAGTATTTTATAGTGAAGATCAGATTAATGAAACATTCTTTATCGATGTATGTAATGGTGCAGATGTGTTCTGTGTTGAACCGTGTGACCCCAATACAGGAATCAAAAAAGTTATTGTCGATGATAATGGTAAAGCTCCGGAAGAACTAACCAGAGATGTGGGCACCTTTCTCATTCCACAAGGAGTCTGGACGGTTAAGTTAAACCACTTTATTGATATTGCTAATGAATTTCCTGATAAATGGCGTTGCTACCCTAATAACCCGGATTGCAAAACGGCTTCAGGAATTGTCGTGGATACACCTGAAAGTGTGCATTTGCGGGAATTGACCATTATCAGGCTTTCCGATTCGCCTTATGATTTAGCCATAAAAAAAAGGGCGGATAAAGAAATCGTTTTTCCCGGTCAGGAAATTCAATATTCATTGACGATTACGAATGTCGGTACGTCCGATGCACATAATATTCGTTTGATGGATATTTTTCCGGATTCCGTTGACATCCTTCCCGAAACGGTAATGCCTGCTTTTTCAACATTAAATTCAGACAGCCTGACCTGGCAGTTTGATGTTTTAGCTGCCGGGGATTCCATCGATATTCATTACCGCGCAAAAGTAGCGGCAACGTTTTTAACTCTTCCCGACACGCTTATCAATGTAAGCCGGGTAACGGCTCTCTGCGATACGCTGGATGGAAATAATGAGGCGACTGTTTCCGTAAACGTGATTCCCCGTCCCAAAACCTATGATCTTGCGTTGAAAAAATCTGCCACTAAGGATACCGTTTTCACAGGGGGAGCATTCTCTTATACCATCGATATTGTAAATAATGGCCGTTTTGATGCCTCGGATATTTTGGTTTTGGATGACATTCCGTCGTTGTTGACTGTTCGAACCACAGATCCGGTTGCGATGAATACTATAAATTCAGACACATTGCGATGGCAAATTCCCTTTCTGCAAGTGGGTGACACCACCTCTATTCAGGTCGATGTGACCGTTGATGAAAATTTAGAACTTCCGGCCTCACCGTTTGGGCAATTAAATGTCAGTTGGCTTGAGGCGGCGAATGACACGAATGTTACCAATAATCGAGATAGCGTCTCCGTTTTCTTGAAGGAAATATTTAAACCGTATGATTTACAGGTGAAAAAAAATGTACGCCGGAAGTCAGTGCACCCCGGAGATGCGGTTAAATATAATCTGCAAATCGTCAACCTTGGAAACAACGATGCGAAAAATATCGACGTCTGGGATGATTTGCCGGATTCATTAAACTTTGTAGGAGCAAATCCCGAATTTGCAATCCAGTCAGGTGACACACTGCACTGGCAAATAGCGGCATTAGCCGTCGGCGACACATTTCAGGTTGATTTAACTGCAAAGGCGCCGGAATCACTACAACCGGGTGCTATTTCACTTAACCAGCTAAATGTTGTATGGATTTCTGCCGCTCAGGATACAAATGCGTTGAATGATCGTGACAGTGTTTCCGTCGCCATTGTGGAGAAATTTGAACCTTATGATCTGAAATTAATAAAAACAGTCTCACAAAGCACTGTGTTTCCAGGAGATGACTTCACCTACGACATTGATGTCGTCAATTTAGGTGTTTATGATGCATTTGACGTCAGGGTTTTCGATGTTTTGCCGGATTCGTTGGAGTTTACTTCTGCTCAGCCTGCAACACAGTTTGCCGATACACTTGCCTGGGAACGACCCTTTCTTTCCGTGGGCGACACGTTTCATATTCATCTGTCCGTAAAAATTCCGGTCAATATCATCTTTGATCGCTCCACGTTCAACCAATTGAATGTTGGTTGGGTGGAAGCTGACGACGACACAAACGCCATCAACAATCGAGATAGCGTTGCAGTGGTGGTCAGAGATTTTACAAAATACGATCTGGCGTTGACTAAATCCGCGAGTCAGGATTCGGTGGTGCAGGGTGCCGATTTCAGCTATACCCTGAATTTTTTTAATCTGGGACCAGACACAGCGAGGAGCGTACAAGTGTGGGATCTGTTTCCCGAGGAGATAACCGCCATCAATGTTTCATTACAGCCTGTCACCACGCTGGATGCCGACACTGTTTTCTGGCGCATCACACAATTAAATCCGCAGGATAGCTTAGTGATAAATATTAATGCACGAGTTCGCACGGACATCTCGTTGTCTGCAACGCCGGTTACAAAAACAAATCAGGCGCGTGTGAGTGGACAGTTTGATACAAATCCGGACAATGATTTTGATTCTGCAACGGTCGTCTGCCTGCCACCGCCGGAATTCGATTGTATTGTTTTGGACCGTAATGTGTTTGAGCCGCAACGTCCACGACCTGGTTTGAGCCAGGATTTGGGAATTTCATTTGAGCTCAAAGAGCCGGGTTTCGTCGCCATGGATCTCTATGACATCTCAGGCTATTTAATCACGAATCTAACGGCTCAGAATTTTTCGGCCGGAAGCCATACGGTTAAATGGGGTGGATTGGCTCAAGACGGCCAGAACGTTGGCAGTGGGGTTTATATCATTCTTTTCAAATATAAAAACATTACCTGTGTTGAAAAGGTCATAATTGCTCGCTGATATGAAGAATTTTTTTCTGAAAATTTCAACGATAATTTTCTTCTTTATTCTGGGAGGAATGTGTTTATTCCCGGCGAAAAGTTTTTCGCAGGTTCGGGCAGGTTCGGCTTATTTGAAACTTTTGCCCGGCACCAGGCAACAAAGTATGGCGAACAGCCTCACGGGAGCGTTGGATGATACATATTTGCTATATGCAAATCCCGGCGCCGTGGGCTTTCTGAGGGAATGGCAATGGTCGGCAAGCTACACCGAATGGATTGCAGATATTTTTAATCTTTCGCTGGTCTACGGGAGACATTTACGCATCAATACACCGTGGAGTAACCGGATGATGTTTGCTCTCGGCGTAAATTACCAGGGCGTCCGCAACTTCGATGCCACGCGTGGCGCCAGACCTTCGGTGAATGCTGGCGATCTTTTATTAAATGCCAGTATCGGATTTCCCCTGGGGTTTGTTGACAGGAATCTTTCGTTTGGCGTGAATCTGAAATATCTCCGTAGCGAGCTGGCACAGCATCGAGCGAGTTCATTTGTAGTCGATGTGGGCGCTATTTATCGCTCGCCAAGATTTCATCTCAGCCGGCGCGGTTTCTTTCAATACGGTATTTTTTCTGCAGGAATTTCTTTAAATCAAATGGGACGGTCACTCGAATTTATCACCACGAAGACGCCGTTGCCCAGGACTTTCCGGTCAGGCGTTGCGCTCAATCTTGGACGGCACGATGGGCTTCAATTGCAACTGTCCGCTGATTATCAGGATGTGAAGGATGAAGATGGACGCTTTGGTTTTGGTGTGCAGTTTACAAATCTGCTGAGTCGCCTCATCGCGGTGCGTGGCGGATTTAACCAGATCGATAAACGCAACACGGATTTACTCAGTAAATACTCCATCGGATTCAGTATCAAGCTGGATGATTATATGAATCCGCAGGCGAAGGCCACCGCCGGTAATCCTTGGCTTGGTAGTTACCGGAATTCTGATTTGCGAGCTGACCTGGGCTTTTTAGATGGGCAAACGGTCGGGAAAGTTTACCAGGGAAGCGTCACCGGCCGCACCAATCGTCCGGAATACTTTGAGTTTGCAAGCCCCTTCTTTCAGAAATTTACCAGATTGGATTCCGTAACACTCGCCTGGAAAGCCACGCGTGATCCGGATTTATATGATGATGTGGATTACATGCTTTTTATCAGTAAAGATGATAGTACTGGAATCGCGCAACTCATAGAGAAATCTGAAATGTATGTTTTTGACCCCGCCTCGTTAAGGAGCGATTCTGAGCATGATGAAGCGTCAGAACAACAATTTGTTGATTATGTGAATTTAGAATTTTACCCTGCAAATCTGGATACCAGCTTACGTCTTGTGTCGGTTGACGAAACCATGAGCGCTGCAACCCGGGATGAATCTTTCAAGCTTGTTCAGCATCACAACCCGCTTGTTGCTTATACGATACCACGGGGATTAGAGCATGGCCATTATTACTGGACGGTGATGGCTTATGATAAAAATCGTCACTGTCGTTTTATCGAAACCGACGGCCGAAAAATTGCTGAGTTCAATGTCAGCACACCACCGGACTTAACCATCCACATCAAAAAGGAAATTAAAGAACCTGAACGATTTACTATAAAAAACGTTTATTTCGAATTTGCCAAAGATGAATTGAACAGCAACTCCTTAGGAGAATTAGACGAATGGGTCGATTTTCTCAAAACCTATCCGGATACATTTACGGTTACGGGTCATGCGGATATTCAGGCGGCTTCCAGTTTGGACGCGGCGCGGAGACATCAGGTGAATCTAGAGTGGTCTAAGCGCCGGGCATTAAAGGTGTTTCACTATTTAGTTTCCCAGGGCATTGACTCAACCAGGTTGAAATTAAATTGGTTAGGGGAGTCTGCACCGGCGGACACAAACTTGTCTGAGAAGGCATTTAGCCGGAACCGCCGGGTTGTGCTCTCATTTCCACCCGGCTTCAAACAGCCGCCACCGGAAATGATTGCCAATGTCGTTTTTGAAAACCATTTTGAAGAAGCACGCCATTTCTCGGTTACGCTGTCGGATGCGGATGAAGCTCAACCTCAACTCGTAACTCGGCAGTTGACCAGTAAGGTTCCGGTTTTTATTCCTTCTCAGATGGATCCGAGCAAGAATTTATTCAGTGAACAGAAAAAAGAGTGGATTCAACGTCTGCAGCCCGGGCAAAAAGATTCAATTCAGTTATCATGGGATGATATAAAGCCCACTCTTTTAGCAGAAATTGATGTTGAAAATAATGTCGAAGAAACGGCAGACGGGGAGCTGAATAATTTTGATGTTGACCAAATCCGCTATGATTTAAAGTTGACGAACCGGGTCAACAAATTTATTGTTCAAAGTGGAGATACAGTTCAATATCACATCACGGTCACTAACCTCGGGGATGACCTCGCAAACAATATTGAAGTGAAACATGTCGTTTCAGAGGCCATGTCTGTTATTTTCATCGAAGAACCAACTCTAACCACAAAACGGGATACGCTGACGTGGCATCTATCGTTTCTACGGAAAAATGAATCTCATTCGTTCATGTTCGAGGCAGTTATAGGCGATTTGGATTTTGATTCCACGGCTGTATCCATCACGAATAAAAGTACGCTTTTTGCCAAAAATGATCTTGACCTCGAAAATAATGAAGCTTCTACCACGATTTATGCTGCTTTGATTAAATTTGAATTTAACAAATGTGTGTTAACAAAGGAATCGCAAAGCGTTTTAAGAGATTTGGCGGATATTTTTCAAAATGGACCCTCCGGGCAGCGTTTTGAAATAATTGGCTTTGCAGATACGACCGGATCATCAAAAATCAGTCGTTCTGTAAGGAAACGTTACAATCTGGAGCTTTCCTGCTTAAGAGCTAAAAGCGCAAAACAGTTTTTGATTGATAGCGGTGTAACTGCTGAACTTGTCTCAGTAGGACGCGGCGAAAGTTCCAGATATGATACGTATGAAAAGAACCGCCGGGTTGAAATTAAAGTGATTCCGAAAAACGTTGTTGTTGAAGAATGTTCGTGTACCGGAAGTTTGCGTTTTTGTCCCTGCGAGAATTAGCCTGAAATGGCCACGCAACTTTTATCTTTAATTGAGCACTTAGCATGTCACTTAAAACGAAAGGACAAGTTGAAGCCGAAATCAGCGCGGCGATTACACAGTTTGAAAAGGAACACCTCGGACGCGGACCCAATGAGGCGAGAACGTTTATCGTACAGGACATGGTGTTGATTCGCTTGAAAGGCGTGCTAACTCCTGCCGAAGAGCAATTGGCTGTGGAGCATGAAGGCGCCAGGTTAATCAAGCAAATGCGGATGCGTCTTATTGAAAGTTCCCGATCCGTGTTAGTGAGAATTATTGAAGAAAATACCGGGGCACATGTCACAACTGTGCATGCGGATATCAGCACCCGAACTGGTGAACGGGTTTTTATTTTCGGATTGACCTTGAATTTGGAAAACGAGCTAAAAAGCAGAATTTGAATTTAATATGACAGGAACCTTTCGCAGATTTTAGAGTTTAAGTAAGCAATTAGAAAACAATTGGTAGACAAGTCAAAGAACAGGTCGATGGTCTTGTCGTTTAAGAATTGATCGACAGGTTTGTTGAAATGTAAACCAGTATATGAGACGCAAATGCGTTCTCTATACTGGTTTTTTTTATTTAACAAAGGAGGTAAAAATGGAAAAGCAGGAGATGCAAAACAAACCGGGAAAAAAGACGGTGGACGGTGGTTGGGTTTTGCTACTTTTTGGACTATTATTTTTGGGAATCTTAATGTTGGGTATTTTAGGAATTTAATGACGTCTTTTCTCTATATTAATATATCGTTTTAAACGAGTCGTCTGTGTTGAAGATGAAATCTTACCTGAATGAAAATTAGTTGATTCCCTGAAAAAAATAGCTTATTATTAAAAGTGAATACTTGGATGTATTCACTTTTTTTGTGTAATTTTTTGAACGAAAAATATAAAACAAGTTTCTGGCGTGTTACTTTGAATTTCTGCGTTTTTTTTAGCGACATTTGAATCATGTTAAGGTAAAGGTGAATTGGAGGTAAGAATGCGAAAAGTTTTAATGATGCTGACCTTGTGTTTAATGATTGTTGGTTTGAGCTATGGTCAAAAGCGACCTTTTACAATATCCGATTTATACCAGATTAAAAATGTGAACGACCCAAATATTTCACCGGATGGAAAGAAGGTCGTCTTTACCGTCACAGAATATTTTTTGGAGAAGGGGAAAAGCAATACGGATCTTTACATGATGAATATTGACGGCCGCAATCAGCGGCAGTTGACGTACAATAAAGCCGCGGATTTTCATCCACGTTGGTCGCCGGATGGTCAAACGATTTTGTTTCTTTCCACTCGTGAAGGCGGTACGCAGGCGTGGCAACTTCCGGTCTCCGGGGGGGAAGCGGAAAAAATTACCGGTATTTCTACCGGCGTAAGTGACCCTTCGTGGCTGGCTGACGGCAGCGGTTTTACATTTACAAGTACGGTTTTTCCCGAATGCGGAGCTGATGATAGTTGCAATAAAGACATCAATAAAGGATTAAAGGAAGGAACTCTTCAGGCGCATTTGGCAGATGCGCTGTTGTACCGGCACTGGACTTTCTGGAAAGATGGAAAGCGGGCACATACGTTTGTTTTTTCCCTGCAAGATAAAAAACATACTGACCTGACGCCCGGTGATTTTGATGCACCTGCATTTTCTCTGGGAGGAGGCGGCGGCTTCGCTGTTTCTCCGGATAGCAAGGAATTGTGTTACACCTCTAATCACGATGCGAATGAGTGGGAAACCACCAACAAAGATCTCTGGTTGGTTCCTGCCACAGGTGGTGATGCAGTCAATATTACGGATGAAAATGAAGCGTATGACGGCGATCCGGCATATTCCCCGGATGGCAAGTACATTGCTTTTCTGATGCAAACGATCCCAACGTATGAATCAGACTGTGTTCGATTAGCCCTTTACGACCGGACGACACAAAAAAAAACGACCCTGACCGAAAAATTTGATAACTGGGTGGGAAGCTTCAAATGGGCGCCGGACTCGAAAAGTATTTATTTTACCGCACCGGTGAAAGGACATGTACCGCTTTATAAAGTTAACATAAAATCTCATCAAATCAAACCCGTCCTCGATGTAAAAACACTGGATGCTTTTAATATTTCTGCCGATGGCAAGTGGTTGGTTTTTTCGCGACGTTCCATTGCGGAGCCAAGGGAAATCTGGCGGGCGACCACGAAAGGTACAAAACTGCAGCGCCTGACCTATTTTAATCAAAAGATTGAACAGACAGTCGACATTCGCCCGGCGGAGGAAATGTGGATTCCGTCTCCCACGGGCAAGAAAATTCATACGTTCATCGTCAAACCGCACGATTTCGATCCGGCGAAAAAATACCCTCTCATTTTAAATGTGCACGGTGGGCCGCAATCACAGTGGACGGACGGGTTCCGTGGCGACTGGCAGGTGTATCCCGGTTCCGGTTATATTGTGGCGTTTCCAAATCCGCATGGGTCCACCGGCTACGGGCAGGAATTTACCGCCGCCATTTCGAAGGACTGGGGAGGAAAAGTGTACCAGGATGTGATGGCGGTAGCGGATTCGCTTGAAAAAGTCTCGTGGGTGGATAAAGATCGCATGGGCGCCATGGGTTGGTCCTATGGCGGTTATATGATGATGTGGCTGGAGGGACATACCAACCGTTTCAAGGCCATCGTTGCCATGATGGGCGTTTATGATTTGACCTCCATGTGGGGCTCGACCGAAGAACTCTGGTTCCCACAGTGGGACCTGGGTGGAAGACCGATGGATTCCGGCTTATATACAAAATGGTCACCGCATGAATCTGCCGGAAATTTCAAAACGCCTTGTCTGGTTATTTCGGGTGAACGGGACTATCGTGTTCCTTATACACAAAGTCTGGAGTTTTTTACGGCGCTTCAACAAAAGAAAGTACCCTCGCGCTTGATTCTTTTCAAAAACGATGGGCACTGGCCGAGTTATGTGAAGTCGA